>NZ_JAFICR010000003.1:0-540110 GCF_017833915.1 Paenibacillus sp. 1182
ACAGGGGTAACCCCCCTGCTTCTCCAGAGACCAGAGCATTATGATGTAAAAAAGAAACCCACGTCTCAAAATGACGGGGTTTCTCGACAATCTGACCGTCCGAGGACGGTCTTTTTACCCGTGGCGCTTAATTAAAGCTTTGATCCGTATCCCGCGCCTCCGTTAACTCTGTAAATTAGAGAATAACGGACCGGGTAAGGGATACGTTCAACATGTGATTATTGATGTTGACGCACCTCCTTTCCTGATGAACCCATTTTACCATATCTGGTTTGTGATATCCAGTGATTTTCTTATATTTACGGGAATGATTCATAGAAAATATAAGATAAAAATAGCTTGATTTTATGTTCTATGGAAGATATAATCTAAATTACCGTGATTGAAAAACATCGGTGTGAATACATAATATGCGGTCGTGGCGGAATTGGCAGACGCGCACGGTTCAGGTCCGTGTGGGCTAACCCCCCGTGGAGGTTCGAGTCCTCTCGACCGCATCATGCCTAACATTTACAGGTTCTTGGATTGGCTGGATGCCACCAAGAGCCTGTTTTTATATGGGTAAGATGCGTGTACTATTATAACTATTTTATTTATACTGAAATATATATTTGATATAATCCTTTGCACTCTGATTAATGTCTTCGTCACTTGCTTGAAACGAGGCTCCAAAGACAGCGAAATAGGGTAATGTTATGGCGCCAACATGTACTGCGCTTGCTTTAAAAGGTGCTATAACTTCATCAACAGTGAAAGAAACGGAACCAGTAGGTATGTAATTTTCTTTTTTATCGCCAATGGACATGGCTATCCCTAGCTTCTTTCCTTTTAACTTATCACCTTGTGAACCATAAGCCCATCCGTGAGTAAAAACATCATCAAACCACTTTTTTAATAAAGGTGGGTAACTATACCAATATAAAGGGAATTGAAATATGATATTACTATGTGTTTCAAGTAACTTTTGCTCTCTCAAAACATCAATGCTCCAGTTTGGATACTCTTTATAAATCTCATGAATTGTAATTTCATTGGTATACTGAAGTAATTCTTGTTTCCATCTTTGATTTACTCTGGAATCTTCAATATTCGGATGTGCTAAAATCACGAGAGTTTTCATCATAAATCACCTTTCTTACATAGCATCATTTGTTTTTTGTTGGTACGTCTTATTATTCTGTACGCTATAAAAAAAGTAAATACACACAATAAAGTAAGATAGTTACTTGAAAGTGTGCATTGGACTTAGAGTGATGATATGCAATTATAGATTAGATAAACTTTGTTATTTTTAGCGTTGAAAAGGTGGTACTATGAAACAATATAATTTAGGCATAGAAGCAACACTTGAGATCATCGGAGGTAAATGGAAATCATTAATCATATGTTTATTAATGTCTGGTAGAAAGAGGACAAGTGAATTACAGCGCAGTATTCCAGGCGTTTCTCAAAAGGTTCTTATACAGCAGCTCCGTGAACTTGAAAAGGATGGCATCATTGGCAGACATGTGTATAATCAGATGCCTCCAAAAGTGGAGTATTATATAACGGAATATGGTATAACAGCAAATGAAATAATTGATTTAATGTGTACCTGGGGAAGAGCGAATATCAAAAAAAGACAACAGCAAGGAGAAGATGTAATGTTGCTAGAAAGTGAGCCAAAATGAATAGTGGAGTGAAAGAGCGCTGTAGACTATGATGTTTACGGCGATTTTCTTTTTTTTCATAGAGTCGGTAGTTCGGGGATGTCTGTTGTCGTAGTATATGAACGGTTCCCTTCAAGACTATGTTATATGTTGAGCCACAAGCTGATTTGCTATATAGTAATGACTGGACAACCATTCCATCCATATTAAATGAATGCCAAAGTAGGGGGACCCTTGCAATGATTATTAAACCGAAAATCCGTGGTTTCATATGTACGACTGCACATCCTGCAGGCTGTGCGGCTCATGTTAATCGTCAGATCAACTACATCAAAGACAGTACATCAATACAAGGAGCTAAAAAGGTACTTGTGATCGGAGCATCTACTGGATATGGGCTGGCTTCTCGTATTGCTGCGAGCTTTGGGCTGGGAGCGGATACCGTAGGGGTATCCTATGAACGTCCCGCATCAGAGGGGCGCACGGCTTCAGCAGGCTGGTATAATACAGTAGCCTTTGAAAGAGCGGCCAGAGCAGCTGGCTTCATAGCAGAAAGCATTAATGGAGATGCTTTTTCTCATGAAATTAAGCAGGAGACATTGAAGCTGGTAAAGGAAAAGCTGGGCAAGGTAGACCTGATTGTGTATAGTGTCGCTTCACCGCGACGGACACATCCCGATACGGGTGAAACCTTTAATTCCGTTCTCAAGCCTATCGGACAGTCTTTTTCTAATAAAACAGTGAATACGAATACAGGTGTCGTATCAGAAATTACGCTGGAACCGGCTACGCAGGAGGAAATTGAGAACACCATCACGGTAATGGGTGGCGAAGATTGGTCCTTGTGGCTAAAAGCGTTGGAAGAAGCTGATCTGCTGGCTGAAGGGGTAACCACACTGGCTTACTCGTATATTGGTCCCGAAATTACGGAGGCTATCTATCGTAAAGGAACCATTGGCCAAGCTAAAAATGATTTGGAAGCTACAGCACATACTCTAACAAAGCAACTGGAACGTTATCATGGAAAAGCCTACGTTTCTGTGAATAAAGCTTTGGTTACACAATCCAGTTCGGCTATTCCAGTCGTACCATTGTATATTTCTTTGCTGTTTAAGGTCATGAAGGAAAAGGGACTGCACGAGGGATGTATTGAGCAGGCACAACGTCTGTTCGAGACGCTATACAGTGGGTCCACGGTGGAAACGGATGAAGAAGGACGCATCCGTCTGGATAACTGGGAAATGAGAGACGATGTGCAGCAGGCTGTCAAAGCAGCTTGGTCTGAAATCACTACAGAAAATGTATCTGAATTAGGCGATCTCGAACAATACCGTCTGGATTTCCTCCAATTATTTGGATTCGGGTTTGATGAAATTGATTATGAATTAGATGTTAACCCAGATGTAGACACGACTTCATAAGTAAATATGTGTAAAATAAAAACGGGTACTCTCAAGCGATGCAATTGGCTTAAGAGACCCGTTTTTTATGTATTCTAGCAAAATACAAGTTGCACTCGTTTCACTAACAGCATTTATCGAGAATTAGACGTGGAAAGCGACTTACGGTGCAGCAAGCGAAAAACGGCAATGGTAATGATAATCCCCGCAATGCCAAAGATTGCAACAGAAGTCAGGGCCCGGTAAGCTTGCCAACCGAACAAAAAAGCAACACCACTGCCAAACGTTGTACCTGCCAGTAACCCAAGTGAACAGGCAATATCTGTTCCAAATTTCATAAACATGTTCCTTTCGAATGTATAAATTAAAAAACAACTTGTACTTTTTTTCTGGACTTGGGCACATACTTGTGCGTACAATTAAATAGTAATCGTTTTCAAACAGAATCTATTAATCATTATGGATCATTCTTGTGCAAATTATTCCTTTTTTAGGAGGCAGATGAAATGAATATGAATGAACAGATCAAGCTGTGGAATGAAGAGGCGCAGGCTAGTAATGCTAATCATCCTCACCGAAAGGTTGAATTGTTTATCGAGGTACGAGATGGAGCACTGGAGTCTGTTGTTCCTTATTTGAACCAACAGGATTATCGTCATGTAACTCTGGTAGAAGATGAGCATACTTCAGTGGCAGCAGGAAAAAGAGTGGCTGAGCTGATCCGGGAGGCAGGTTTGACAGTTGATGTAGTTCGCTTACCTCCGAATGCTGTAGGGGATGTCATTGCTGATGAAACCTACATTATGAAGGTGCTGCTGGGTGTGGCGGATAAGAGTCAGGCTGTACTTGCTGTAGGTTCTGGCACGATTCATGATCTGGTTCGCTTCGTATGTTATAAAATGAATCGTCCCTTCTTGTCAGTACCGACGGCTGCTTCGGTGGATGGTTTTACCTCCGCAGGCGCACCACTGATTGTGGACGGCAGCAAGCAGACATTCCAAGCAGTTCCGCCAGAGGCGATCTTTGCTGATTTGTCCGTGCTGGCAAATGCGCCACAGACGATGACTGCCGCAGGTTTTGGCGATATGCTTGGTAAGTTCACCTCACTAGCGGACTGGAATGTTTCCAGAGATTTGGGAAACGAGCCGTATTCGCCTGTGGCTAATCGCATTACCGAGGAGGCTTTGCGTGCCTGTGTAGAGCATGTCGATGAGATTGCGGCAGGCAGCAAGGCTGGTGTCGAGGTATTGATGAATGCGCTGATTGCATCCGGTATTTCGATGCTGATGATAGATCATTCCCGTCCAGCGTCAGGGGGAGAGCATCATATTTCCCATCGAATTGAGATGGATTTTATTGCAGAGGGACGCAAGCAAGTTTTGCATGGTGCCAAAGTAGGCGTAGCATCCGCATTGCTGTCTGACCTGTACAGGGATTTAGCAGCCAGTCAGGATGTAGAGGCTTTTAAGGTGTATCAGGCTTTGCCTACGTCGGAGCAGATGCGTGCATGGCTGGCTCAGGTCGGAGGCCCATCTACCATTGCCGAGCTGGGAGTTACGGAGGAACAGCTCGCTCGTGCATTGCGCACGGCTCATACCTTGCGTGATCGCTATACTGGACTCAAGTATATGAACGAACATCAATTGCTTCGTTCGTAATGTGTAACATCTACGCAAATTGTCTTTAGATATTCAGCCAATCTTGTGTGGTAAGGAAGGGATAAGCGAATGGGTTTACACCTCCGGCAGCAATACGAGGATATCCTGCTCCTGTGACATTTGTATGTACAAATGAACGGTATGCTATAATCGTGGAATATAAACAGGTACACGATATTGCGAGTACGGAGGAAATTATGGCGCCCAAATATATACAAGTTAAACAGGAAATTTTGTCCTGGATTCATTCATCCAGACTTGAGCCGCAAAGTCAGCTTCCATCTGAGCATGAAATGTCTGAACGTTTTGCCGTTAGTCGGCAAACGGTGCGTCAGGCGCTGGGTGAGCTGGTGCAGGAAGGCTGGCTGTTTCGGATGCAGGGCAAAGGAACCTTTGTTGCGACACGTGACAGTAAACAGCCCGAAGATCCAAAGATTATTGGAGTCATTACAACCTATATTTCGGATTATATTTTCCCATCCATTGTACAGGGAATTGAATCCAAATTGAGTCGCCAGGGCTACAAGATGCTGCTGTCAAGTACAGGTAATGACCCTGAGCAAGAAAGTCAGTGCCTGGAAATGCTGTTAAGTCAACCGCTGAGCGGAATTATTATTGAACCGACTAAAAGTGGAGAGCGTAACCCCAATCTGAACTATTATTTAACCGTGGAAAATCGCCAAATCCCTTATTTGATGATCAATGCGCGTTATGAGGAAATGGATGCGCCATGTCTGCGAGTAGATGATGAAAAGGGTGGTTTTTTGGCGGCCGAGCATCTGATTAAGCTGGGACACCGACGCTTGGCTGGATTTTTCAAAACCGATGATATGCAGGGGATTCTTCGTATGAAGGGATTTGTGGCCGCTCACCGCAAATACGGAGTGACATTACACCCGAACGCAGTAACGACTTACCGGACAGAAGAAAAAAATGAGATTCCGCTACAACGTGCGTCGAGGCTGCTGGCGATGGAGGCGGGAGAGCGTCCTACTGGATGGGTGACCTATAATGATGAGTTGGCTGTTAGACTCCTGGATATTGTACGTTCGGCGGGTCTGAATATACCCAATGATCTATCGCTGGTTGGGTTTGATGATTCGTTTTTGGCGACAGCAACAGAAATCAAGCTAACGACAATTCGGCATCCAAAGGAAGAATTGGGGTTACGTGCTGCCGATACCATGCTGTCGATGATTGAAGAGAAGGGGTACCATGAAGAAGATCGTCAGTTAATTCTACCGCCTGAGCTCATCGTTCGTGAATCTACAGGGCCTGTCCAGGTCATGCCTGGAGAACACTAGGCTGGGAGATCAGTCACTTTTATTACTTAACATGTAAGGACAGGTTAGTAAGTATACAGCTGTAACGCTTCATATTTGATGGGCATGGTTCTCGCCATACCGAACAGTCTGTTTTCTGGATTGCAGAAATAGACTGTTATTGTTATATCTTTTCTGAAAATAAGTACATAAATCTATCGAAAAAACATAAAAAGGTTAGCTAAGTTGTACGTACAACTATATAATGAAAGCAGAACCAAGAATAAAGGGTCAATGCAATCGGTTTGTAACCGTTCTCTGTTGGTCGACACTAACCTGACAGGGCTTATTGTCGGGTATACGTTGCTGACGTAACCGGACGGGAATTTATTTAAGGTTGCAGCTTCCACCCAAACTCCTGCGCTGGGTGCGGCCATGTTCGCAGCAGTGGCTGCGGGAGCTTAAACTGGAGGGTACAATGATATCGTCGAAGCAGCGCGTCATATGGCCGTGTACGGGACGAGAACTTCAAACCGATCCCTGAGAACGCGGCCGTGTATGATAAGCTGTACGAGGAATACTGCCGTCTTCACGACTACTTTGGACGTGGAGGCAACCCGGTGATGAAAAAGCTAAAGTCCATTAAGGAAGAAGCCGGACGTTCAACTGAAGCGGTAAGCATTCATTCTTAAGATACTGATAAAATATAAGCAAGAAATATTTAAATGCTCTGTTATCTAAAAAGCACAGTACACCGAGGAATCGGTAGACTGTGCTTTTTGCATTTTATATTCTGTGAAATTACATGATGTGAAAGTCTCAGCGAATGAAAGATGGTAATGCGTTCCTTTCAAAGACTTTCATGAAAATTACAATCATTTCTCTTTTACGGACATTTTTACTTTTTCAGCATGGCATCAGCAAACAAAATGGATTTTGGAATACGGAAAAACTGTTCCGCCTGATCCTGGAAGGTTTGCGAAGGAACGGTACCCTGATGCAACCATTTCCGAAATGTACCGGGGTGAACTCCAATCCAATGACTCACATCGGTCACCGAAATATCATGTACCATGCATAGACCCGCCAAAATCCGATTTTTAACCGGAGAACGAGTCACAGTCCGTTTCATAAAACGGGACGGCGCTGGTTGACAGATGAGTGGTGAACGCCGGACAACCTCTTCATTAAATAGAATATGGTGCGGATAACCAAGTGTATTACACGTCTTTTCCAGATTAGTGTTGCCGGGAATGCGACCTTCATATACCCACGCACTGACACTACGGGAGGAAATAGAAAGCTCCTCGGCAAGTTGGGACAGTTTAATGTCATTAGCCATCAAAACGGCAAGCAAAACGCGATTGCGCACCTGACAGCGTGTTGGTTTACGAAAACGTTTGACACGCACGCCTTTTCCCAAATATTTGCGATTGATCAGAGACCACGCCTGAATGGAATGTTTATCTTGTTGTTTAGGCATATACCCTCCGATTTTTTTAAACACATACTACTATACCCGAAGGGGGGTTTGCAAGTGGCTCCTCTCCTGATTTTCTTTTAATCCCATGGGCTTAACCGGTTTATGGAAAATAAGGTCCATTTGGCCTATAAAAATGGAAGTTTAAGGTGTCGATATATTAAAATGTGACATTTTTAATGGAAATGGAGGTAACATGTTCTTCTCTTACAATTGTAAGGATGTACAGAGAGAAAAGTGGGTCTTTGCAGCACTATATGCATTTCTTTGACGACAAAAGGGAGGTTATACAGCTAGATGATTTGTAAAAAGGTAATGGTATGGTTTCTGACGGCGATTTTAGCGATTAACGCCTTGCTGTGTTTGCCTGTTGTAGCAGGAGCAGAAAAACAAGAGGCAACGGGCGGAATACAACAAGATCATGCAGGTTTGGTACAGGAGGAACAGGAGCTTTCTGATGGAACAGTTTCTTTCAAACCGCCCACTTCTGCGACAAACAGTGTTTATGACGCACTTATGATGAGTTTGGCAGTAGTGGAGTATACGTCGATCATTATTGATCCTGGGGAAAGTTATGAATTTCAGAATACAGATACAGTTAGCAAATCTATATACAGTAACGCTTCTCAATCAAAAGGCATTTTGTACGATAGTGTAAGTTACAAAGAGGACGGAGACATCAGCACTGTCCATATGGACTATGGCATAAGCCCCATTGGTGTTCCTGGGGGAGGCACAGCGTTTATTACGAATACAGGAACAGCAGCATTAACCGTAAAAGTAACGGACGTCTTCACCTACAGTACATCGGAGGACCCGGCACTAGAGCGAGTTACGCTCTCTAAAAATGAAAGCTATCGGATTGTGAATGAAGGATGGACTGCACGTTCGATTCAGCATGATGGTTCAAATGCAGACAATCGCCGTTTTGATTACGCAAAATACAAGGCAGACGGAACTTTATCCGCATCTGATCTTAATAGCATTGCTCATCCCTCTTTGGGTGATGGCGAGGAACTGATTATTACAGGCGCAACTTCAAATGCGGTGACTTTAGGGTTTCCATACGGAAAATACAGTATAGAGAGTACCGGAGAGCCGGCTTATGCGCGGGTTACCCTAAATCAGGGGGAAAGCTACCAATTTATCAATGTGGGAACCCGATTGGATACGGTGGAAAGTGACGGTACATCTAAAGATAAACTTGACTATGTTGTTTATCTGGCAAACGGAACAGAGGCTTCACGCGGCAGTAGTACTACGGCGAAGCCGCAGATTGCTGTGGACAGATACGCGGTAATTACCCAGGTCACTGCAAACCCGGTGACATACGGGGCTCCGTATCGCAATTTTATTGCCCGTCCAGTGGGTGGAGATGCAATTAGCCGTGTGGAGCTTGAGGTAGGCAAGAGCTACATTTTCCACAACAATGGTACGCTGATGAATCCGATCTACAATAACTCCAAAAAGGTAGGAAGCTTGTTCGACTATGCTATTTACAAGCCGGATGGAACGGTAAATTCCTCTGGTTTTAACAGCCAGTCTGGTCCCATGATCCCGCCTTCGGGATATGCCATTGTGACTGTGATCGGTCCGAATCCTATTATCTTTGATTATACAGATGATTTTTCCTGGGAAACGAGTAGCCATCCTGCTTTCTTGCGGGTAACACTTTCGAAAGGTGAAAGTTATGCTTTTACCAATATTAGTGATCATTTGAGGAATCTGCACAGCACAGCCAAAACTGTTAAAGGAAAATTTGATGTGGTCCTGTATAAAGCAGATGATACAGAGCAATCCAGGCGCAATACCGGGAACTCAACCTTTTTGGTTGGCGCAGGTAAAAAGGCCAGTGTGACGGTAACCAGTGACACGCCAATCACGTTTGGGGGTATCTATCGGAGCTTTAAGGCCAGCGAAGATGATAATGGTATTGGGCAAACGACGCTGGAGCCGGGAGATTCGTATGAGTTTCGTAATCATGATAGTCAATCGAATTCATTGCGGCATGACAAAAGTAGTGGAAGTGCACGCTTTGATTCGGCAAGTTATAAAGTACTTCGATTACTGACATCAGATCATTTCAACAATACAGTGGACCCAGAGATTGTCGCTGGCGGTAAAGCCATTGTCACCAATGTATCCGATCGGCCAATTACCTTTACCTATAGCAATAAGGTGGAGGCTTTGCTTAGCGGGCAGGCTGCCTTCCATCGAATTACACTAAAACGCGGTGAAAGCCGGAAATTTATAAATGTAAGCACTTTGGACAAGGCCCTAGACGTCATTTCAGTCAGCGGTATGAAGTGGAATTACATGAATTACAAGGCAGACGGGACGGTATACAGTCAGGCCAGTGATACGACTCAATTGCCGTTGGTACAGGCTGGAGGTTATGCCATTGTAACGACGGTCTCGGATGTACCCGTGACTTATGGAGCTGTGTTAGGAATATTCGACGTTGAGGATGCTCAGGTGCCGACAGGCAATCAGGTTACCATCAAGCAGGGAGAAAGCTATGTATTCCATAATGTTGGCTCACAGGCTTCCTCATTAACCACAGATGCTTCAAACGAAAGCCGTCTCTATGACTATGCCATGTATGGAGAAGGTAGCGGTGTGAATTCCAAGGTGGATAGGGCAGGTATGGATGCTTCTCTACCTGAAATCTCACTTGGAGCAGGAGGTACGCTTGTTGTAACCGTCACTTCGCCGCAAGCTGTAACCATTCATTTCAACAATGACATTAAAGCAGATCCAAGCACAGAACCAGCATTATTAAAAACGTCTTTGTCTGGCGGCAAGCAGGAAGTATGGATCAATCGCGGGAGCCAGGAAGCACCTGTTTTGACGAATGCGAAAGCAACGGGTGGAACATATCAGTTCACTGTTGCAGATCGTGCTGGAAAAGTGATTAGAGAACATAAAGAGGCGACAGATACTCAACAGCAAGTGCCAGCTAACGCAAATATTCATCTTTCCGTAGCTGCAACTACTCCTGCTGTTAACTTTGGAGCGCCTTATCGTGTGTTTGCTGTAAAAAATAACGATGACAGCAAGCTGGACGAGCTAATTGAGCTTATAGATAAGGAAGCTGACTTTACGGTAGGCCAACAAGGGAAATATCGGTTTACACCCAAAGAAGACGGGATTTACCGTTTTGCGGTGAAGGAGAAATCCAACTTTGCTGCGCAGCAGCCAATTCTAGCCTTGTTTACGGACCCTGATTTTAGAAGTCAGCTTGTCTCCTCAACTGAGCAAGCACAAATATATGGTTGGGATTACACGGTCTTAGAGTATGAGATGAAGGCAGGTCAAACGGTTTATGTGAAGCTGTCAGAAATTAATAGCGGTGCATTACAAACTGTAATTAAGGCAGGCCATATGGCGCTTGGCAAAGATACTTCATACGAATACGGCAAAGGAAACCGACTGAATAAAGTTATTTTATTCACCGGTGATCAAATTCAATTGGATTATGATTTAAACGGAAACGTCATTAAACGGACAAAAAAGGTATTTCCTTTTACAGATTAAAAGGATGTCTTGGCTTCGAAAAAATATAACAGATCATTAGATGTATAGGCATTATTAATAGGGGTGAGCGAGTGTTTAAACGTTATATTTGTAGTCTACTATGTGTGCTGATGTTGCTGGGTCCATGGAGCACATGGGCATATGGAGAAGAAGGACACGGAGAGGCAGCAGCTTCTCAATCTTCTTCGTCTTCTACTCCGCAGATTATTACCAGAGCATGGCTTGCACAGCAAACAGGTAAGGATCAGGCTTGGGTCAATGCACAGTTATCCAAAGGCTATACCTTATATGATATTTATAAAGCATGGCAAAAAGATGGTGGAGAAAATTCATTACCAGAACAAAGTCCAAGCTTGTGGGTACAGCAGAATGAACTGACATTGGGCATAAATGCAAAGGTGGAGCCTTCCGATGAGTCGGCTGCGCTGAAGGAGGGTGAAAAGCCCGCTCAGGCTACCCAGGATGAAAAGGCAACTCAACATCCACTAGATAAGGAAGAGGGTAAAGAGCCGGCTCCAAACACGACTGAGATGGATATCCCATCTATACCCCGAGTAAATGATTCCGTATATGCTCCGACTCTAGGAGAAAATGGACTGATCGGGCAGGATTTACTTAAACAAAGTTTATTGCAGGTATCTGCTACAACAGATGTCTATGCTCCTTTTGATCAGGCGGCGATTGCACAAAGCAGGTTGAGTGATGATACGTCGCGTTATGGAATGGATTATGGTGACAACAGTGTGTCCACCGCTTCAGGACAGCTCGTTGTTCAAAATACGGATTTGGTACTGCCGGGGTCATTGCCCTTTGCACTGACTCGTGTGTATAACAGTTCATTGGCAAGTAACCAGCTTGGTGTGCAGCAAAATGAAGGGTTGTATACAAACACAAGTGCGATCCGCGAGGAAGAAGCAGCTTCTGGTCTGGGGAGAGGCTGGAAATGGGATCTTCCTCATATGCAGAAACAGGATGGTAAATGGTATTTGTATATTCCGGGAACAGGCTCCTATGAACTGAGAGATGATTTGCAGCTAGAAGGATATGCATACAAAGATCTGAAGATCAGTACAGATCAAAGCGCAAGTGTGCAGGGAGTAAGCAGTGCATACAAAATAGCAGTGCTGAATGGAAATGACTATTATCTCGATCAGGACGGTTATTTGATTTTAATCCAGGATGCGTATAAGAATCGGGTGGAGTTTGATTATACAAGTTCTGGTGGAGCAAAGCTCATTCGTTCGATTCGAAATAATGATGGCAAAGAGCTTGACTTCACTTACAATGCTGGACAGCTTGTTGTTAAAGAACAGGGCACAGACCATCAGTACACCTATCGTCAAAGTGGCGAGGGAAGCAGCAAGGTGCTGTCAGAAGTGTTGGATTCTCTTTCCAGAAGCACAAGCTATGCGTATACATTCATGGACGCTCCTTATAATGTGGTCGTAGATGGTGAAGGAAAGACTGGAGCCCTACAGCAAAATGCATCGGCGTTGCTTACACGAATTATACGACCTACTTCATCGATCACAGACATCCGTTATGAAGCATTTCACAAGCAGATAGGCGTGTACGGTACACAAGGCGTGTTCAAGGTGGTTTCACGCGCTGATATGTACAGTACAACCGCAGGCAATCGTTTTTTAAATAAAATTGATTTCACCTATTCCGGAGAAGATCTAGCCAACTATGGGAAAAACGCTGAATGGACGGTGGTTGCCAAAGGGTCACGTACAGCGGAAACCTTCCATTTCGGTAAAGTGTTTAGAGGAGATAACGCACCGGACAAGTTTGTTCTAAACAGCTATGATCAAGAGGGAGATTCTACCGGCTATCATATAGATTACACATATAATGATGCCATGGACTGGAATTTGCCTGTGCAAATGCGAGAGTCCTATACGGAGGGAGGTTCTTCATCAGAACCTGTAACGACCTCCTATGACTACAATGAATATGGTCTTCCTTTGAAAATATCCCAAAGTACGGGATCGGAGACTGTTCATACGTATAAAACCTCTAATGAGCCTTTTTTCTGGGTTCAACCCGCTCAGACGGTCAACAAAATAAGTGAAGGAAAAACGTTGACGACGGTTCGCACCTACAAGTCAGAGGGCAATTTGTATGAGCTAAAAAACTATGAAGGCACAGAGCAAGGAAAGCTATTATCGCACAGCTCTACTTTTTACAATACAAAAGGGAATGTAAGCAGCCAGAAAACTCAAATTGACGACAGAAGCGATGCTAATGTGTCTATTGATTATGATTCTCCTTATGGTTCTCACCTCCCAACAAGGCAGCTTTTGCCTAAAGGTGTTGAGTATACGTATGATTACTATCCGACCGGAGAAATCAAGTCCCAAACAGATGCCAAACGCAAAACGGAGTCTTATGTGTATGACGCAATGGGGCGTGTAACCAAGGTTACTTATCCGGACGGCACTCAAACTGTCGTGGTGTACAAGGATGATAAGAATGATGTCACTGTTACCGGACCCGATGGTGTAAGCGTTGAAAGATTGTACAATCCGTTCGGGCAGATGCTCCAGCAGCAGGTGGATGATGCAATCTATGGATATGGTTATGATGATCATGGAGATATGGTAGAAAGCACGGATGCCGAACAAGCAACCACTCGCTATGCCTATGATGCTTTTGGACGACCTGTAAAGACGACCTATGCGGATGGAACAACAGATACCATGGCGTATAATGCAGTGGATCGTACTGTCACTCAGACGGATGCGTCCGGTTATCGTGTGCGTGAAGTATCGGATGCTTTAGGTCGTGTGACCTCCACACAAGAGGCTAAGAATGGATCATTTCAGCCGCTGGAGTCTTTAGCTTACAATAATGCGGGTATGGTCACTAGCCGGACGGATGGTAACGGTCAACGTATGATTTATGATTACGATGCTCTGGGACAAATGACTTCGGTCACAGATCCATCCGGGCAGCAGGTTAGCTATATGTATGATCTGGCCGGAAATTTGAAGACTGTTCAGTATTCTGATGGGCAAAAGAATGTGTATTCGTATGACGAACTGGGCAGACGTACGTTACTTGAGAAATCAAGTGGGGGAACTACGTTAAATATTTACGATACGGATGGTAACATCACCCGTATGTTGACAGGAAAATCGGAGGCCATTACCTTTCAATATAACGCTGACGGATTAGTTACCGAAGCGGCGGGTCCCGATTTTAAAACCAATTACACCTATGACAGCGCAGGACGAAGAACCAGCATGACTGATGGTCAGGGAACCACCACCTATGCCTATGATTTATCAGATGGAGCGTTGACTGGGCTGAAGTACCCTGATGGAACGCACATCAGCTATGAATACAACAAGCAGTCTCGTACAGGCTATGTGCTAACAGATGCTGCTGGCACGTCTATGCACGTTCAATCCAAGCTGGATAGTGTGGGCCGAGTTACCCAAATGGACATTAGCGCTGGGGCCGGTGCGGCAAACGCGCAGAGCCTTGCAGGAGCGACGGCTGCTGCGGGTGGATCCCTGGATAGCATGACGTTTGATTATGCACCGAATGGTTTGCTGAAAGGTCAGGCTTCGAGCAGAGGGCTGAGTACGCGATTCAGCTATAACGGACTGGATTTGTCCGGGGTTACGGTGGAGCAAGGCGGTACACCGCTACACCAATTTGGTTATGAACGGGATGGGAATAAAAACATCATCGGACGTACACAAAACGGAACAACGGACCAATTTGGGTATGACCCGTCAAACCGTATTGCCAGCGAAGCCGCAGGTGAGAAGAACAAGACCTATGGCTACGATTCAAACGGGAACCGAAGCGCCGAAGGCAGTGGCAAAGTGTTCGGTATGAAAAACGCTGAATATATGTATGATTCTGTCAGCCGTCTGACAAAGGTGAGCGGTGAAGGCAAAGAGGTCGGGTACAGCTATAACGGAGACGGTCTACTGTACGAGCGTACAGAGGGCGGAGAAACGACTCGGTATTACTATGACGGAGAAGCGAAGCTAATTGCGGAAGCCGAGGTCCAAGGTGGAACAGCGAAAATCATCTACGCTTATGTGTATGACTTGTCCGGTCAACTGTGGGCCAGACAAGACAAAGCAAGTGGACAACTGCAATACTATCAGTTGAATGGCCACGGTGATGTGGTAGGACTAAGTGATAGTTCGGGCAAGGAACTAAATAGCTACAGCTACGATATCTGGGGTGGCCCGGAGAAGGTCAAAGAGACCGTTCCGAACGTGCTGCGTTATGCTGGCGAGTATTGGGATGACACGACTGGGCTACAGTACCTACGGGCTCGCTGGTACGATCCCGGCACAGCACGTTTTATGGGTGAGGATACGTATCAGGGCGAGATTAGCGATCCGCAGAGCTTGAACTGGTATGCGTATGTAGCCAATAATCCGCTTGGATATGTAGACCCTAGTGGACATGAACTTATGCCTACGACTAAAGGCGGAATATTTTATACCAACCAGAAGACGGTTATTCATTGTCAAAGAGTGGGCATGGGGACATGCTGGAATGAGTTTAAAGCAGGAACTATTCAGGCATCCACGGCTGTAGCCAATTTCTTGATTGTAGATGATATAAACACGATACTTGATCCCAAATCGTCCGCATATGACAAAACACTTGCTCTGGCAGGATTTATACCTGTTGGTAAGTTTGTTAAAGGTGGAAAATTGATCATACAGCTGACGAGTAAGGAGGGAAGATATGTTGAACGTTCTGTTGAATTGACTGAAAAAAATCTGAAATCAGCCAAGGCACTCCCTTGTAATTGCTTTACGGCGGGGACTAAGGTTCAAACAGACGAAGGGGAGAAGAATATCGAAGACATTGAAGTCGGAGATATGGTTCTTTCCAAGGATGAAGATACGGGCGAGATAGACTACAAGGAAGTCACTCATCTATATCGAAATAACAAGGAATTCATCTACAAACTGACTGTAGGTGACGAAGTCATTGAGACAACGGACAATCATCCGTTTTGGGTTGAAGGTAAAGGTTGGGTCTTAGCAGCTGACTTACAGGTAGGGAATAAGCTACAGCAAAGCAACGGAAATACCTTGACGGTGGATAAAATCAATATTGTAAGGCATGATGAGAAGGTTAAGGTGTACAATTTTACAGTCGATGACTTCCACACCTACTTTGTTAGTGATTTGGGGATTTGGGTTCATAATATCAACTGTAATCCTTTTGATCTAACAAATTCTAACTTGTCAAAATGGAATAAAGGAAGTTTCGATTCAGTAGGGGATTCGGCAATCTCTCACTTTAAGAAGCATGGGACAGAGGTAGGGGCCGAAGATGTAGCCCAATATATAAGAAAAGCTGAAGGGTTTGCTCAAAATCTGCGTGGTGCTACAAAAAAACCTGTGGATGGAAAAGTACAGGGAGTAATTAGATACAAGAAGAATGGAAAGTATATTGATTTAGCCCCGGATGGTACAATTATTTCGTTTGGAAAACAATAAAACGGTGGGTGGTATTTTGGAACATTGGAAAACTATGAATATTACAGGTATTTCCAGAATTGAGAAATGCGTTGCGGAATTTCAAGTTTGGGAGTTGAATAAGATCCCATTTGGAAAATTTAAGGTAAAAGTCTACGAGCGACCGAATGGTACTTTCGCAGGTTTCACGAATATCCAACTTAAAAGTCTTGAGGATGATTCTGCTGAGAGTGGAGTTGGGTTTGGTAAGACAATCTCAGAAACATTAGAGGATACAGTTAAATATTTTATGGGTATGCTTAACGCAAGAGATAATCTTTCCGAAGATGATTTTGATTGGTCTCATCCCGATGATTTTTAATATTGTTGACCTCAAGGGGAAATCTTCTTGGGGTTTTTTTTGTGATTCACATTATTTTCAATTAGGAATTCTCTCTCATTTAAAAAAACACGAGCAGGTTTGAGAAATATTATAATGATAACACAGACAATTTCCTAACGGGTAAAGGGCAAGTGATCTGTTCTAGCCATTAATACTGTGTACAAAATACATGAAAGACTTGTTTCATAGGTTCTAGTTCCAATAAAGCAATTTATTAATTGTTTCCATCCTCTAACTCAATTGATTTATTCACAACTTTGTAACCTTCTCTGGCAGGGGGGTTGCGAGATTGTTTTCAAATTGTTTTACTATATTTACCTACTATAGTCTGGTAATCTATTAATATATATAGGGGGCCAAAAGACGTCCGGTTCAGTCGGTTGAGATGCGTTTATGTTCTTTATGTTGAGTGAATGTCTATATTGCCATGTCTATATCGTCATGTCTGTATAACTTCATAGACAAGCTAGAGATAGCTCCCGCACATTATAAAATACAGCACAGGATGGTGTAATGAATGAAGCTTTTAAAAGTAAAATGGATGGCTGTATGCTTGATGGCAATCTGTTGTTTGGGTTTGCTGGGTATACATACGAATACAGCGAGTGCACAAGCGAAGGCGCCTTTGCTGGGAGTCAATGATGTGTTGCTAGATTCGAATACGGTTAAGCCCGTAATGGAAAATGATAAGTTGTATGTACCCATCGTTACATTAGGGCAAAAGATGGGTATTTCTACTTCTGCCAATGGAAATACATTGGTGCTGACTGGACATAATCGCAGCTTTACGCTGGATTTGAACAAGGGGGATGTGTTCGAGCGTGGAGGACGCACGATGGTGCCAATTCGCACTTTGACCGATGCATTCGGCTTCACTATTACGGTTCCTACAAGTAATCTGTATCGAATTCAGAATGCAAACGCTAGTTTGTCTGATGCTCAGTTTTTGAATACATTCGCGGCAGAAATTAAACAGTATGCAGCTGTCGAACCGGGCAAAGCCAGCAATACAGGCAACAAGGGAACTGCCTCATCATCCAGCCGTACGATTTATTTGAGCTTCGATGATGGTCCTACAGCGCATACGTCGCAGCTGCTGGATATTTTGGACAAATATAATGCCAAAGCTACGTTCTTCATGCTGGGACCTGAAATTCGCCAACATAGCGCAGTGATGAAGAGAATGGTAGACGCAGGGCATGGTTTGGGCCTCCATGGGATGACACACCAGGTGAAAAAGATCTATGCATCCCCGGCAGCAGCATTGGCAGAGATGAATCAGGATAACGACATTTTATTTAAGGCCACAGGGAAACGCACTTCTTTGATTCGTACACCTTATGGCAGCAAACCATATTTGAAGAAAGCATACCGTGATCAATTGACGGGTGCAGGCTATCATATTTGGGACTGGAACATCGATTCGAATGATTGGCGTTATACTAAAAATCCGCAGCATTTTGTACAGACAGTCCTCAGTGATATTAAGAGACTGAAAAAGCAAGGCAGAACACCAGTCGTTCTTATGCATGATAAGCCATCTACGATCAAGGTGCTTCCACAAATCATGGCGGCCTTGCAGAAAGAAGGATATTCGTTCGAGCCGTTGAATGATAACCTGACTCCGCTTAATTTTTGGAATGATCATCGTTAATTGAATAGCATGAAAGAAAAGGCACCTTTTCAACCATTTGTATAGTGGTTTGGAAGGTGTCTTTTTGTTGTATTTGCTCGAAAATGTGAAGTTTGCAGCATGGTTTATATGAATCTATGAATTCATGTCTATGCACAGGTCATATGACTTTACGGGTTATCACGTCGCTGCATATATTACAGTAACCGCCCCGAGAGGAGGAAGGTATGAATATTAATCCGAGTATGTTTAGTATGATTTGTGCTACCGCAGGAGCCTTTATTACGTTTGCCTTTGGCGGCTGGAATCAGCTAATGGTGCTATTCACGGTTGCAATGGCTGTCGATTATGTGACTGGAGTCGCCGCAGCAATTAAGACTGGGCAAGGTTTAAGCAGTAAAGCCGGCTTTTGGGGGTTGGCGAGAAAGGCTTTAATGCTAATGGTAATTTCTTTGGCGCATCATGTGGACCTCCTGATGGGTACCGAAATCATGAAAGGGGCGGCAACGTACTTTTATTTATCCAATGAATTGATCTCTATTACGGAAAACTGTTCACGAATGGGTTTACCGCTCCCACCGAAGCTCAAGAATTTTTTTGCCCTATTAAAGGACAAGGAGTCTGATGGAAAAAATGGTGGAAAAGATCGCTAGAATTGCAAAGTTTCTTTCCGTATGTGGGGCGTTATGATAAAATTTTCAAGAGAACATTTTAAGATAAGGAGCCTATACGTATGATTAAACATATTGTTTTGTTCAAATTGAAAGACCGCTCCCCCGAAAGCATTGAGCACACAGCATCCATTTTGCGCAGCATGAACGGCAAAATCAAAGAGCTGCTGTCACTCGAAGTAGGTACGGATGTGATTCGTTCGGAACGTTCTTATGATATTTCCCTTACCGCTGTTGTCGAAACACTGGAGGATTTGCAAACGTATCAGGTACACCCTGTGCACCAGGAAATTATTGTACACATGAATGAAGTGAAGGATGTATCTATCGCAGTTGATTATGAAATCTAAAGCGGTACTGGAGGTGCAGGACCTTGTATTATGTCAACCGGGAACAAATTGAGCTTCGACTAGGGGCTGTTCCCGACATTGTCGCCGGACTTCGCCAGACTTCTGCTTCCTGGAACGGCGATCTGTTGCAGGGGCTAGTGCAGGAGCGCTGTCTTCATCTGGCCATTGAGACGGTAACGGACGTAGGAAGCTATATCATCGACGGATTTATTATGCGTGACGCCAGTAGCTATGAGGATATTATCGGTATCATTCATGAGGAAGGTGTACTGGATGATACCGTATTTCATTCGCTAGTAGAGCTGGTAGGCTTACGTAAACCCTTAGTGCAGGAGTATTTCCATTGGGACCGGACAAGCCTTCACCCGCTTACAACAAAGCTGCCTGGGTTGCTGGAGCTTTTTGCATCTAACGTGCATGATTATTTAAATAAGGAATTGGGTCACCAGCCCGAGGGAGTGTAAAGGCAAAAGTGACGGATAAGTATATCGTACCCGAAATGCCCACTAGGCGCATGATCATGACACTATTGAAAACCCAGGGACCTGTGGGCGTCGGAAGCTTGGCAGCTCAATTAGGCATTACCGAAATGGGAGTGCGTAGGCATCTCAAATTGATGGAGCAGGATGGCCTGATCGTGGCTACAATCGTGAGACAGGCGATGGGACGCCCGACGTTTTTGTACAGCCTGAGCGAGCAGGGAAGCGAGCAGTTTCCACGTAATTATGATCATTTGTTACTGGAACTGTTAGAGGAACTCGATGAAGAACAGGGAATGGAAGCTGTTTACTCGCTGTTTGATGGTAGAAAACGTAAAATGATGAAGCGTTACGCCCCTCATATAGAGGGGGAGACTACACTGGCTTCACGTGTGGAAAAGCTTTCGGGCATCCAGAATGCTTCCGGATATATGGCAGAGTGGCGCGAGGAAGAGGATGGTAGCTACTCTATTGTGGAATACAATTGTCCTATCTCTCAAATTGCAGGCCGTTACCGCAAGGCTTGTGAATGCGAGCAGCAAATGTTTGAGGAGCTACTTGATGCCGAAGTTGTTCGTGAGGATTGTTTGGCAGATGGGGGCCGTTGCTGCCTGTATCGTATCCGCTCTAAAAAAAAGTAAAACTTTTCAGGCTTGTTTTCTGTATCATGACAAGCTCCCCATGCTTATAATGCACTAACAGATGGGCATTCGCCCGGGCACAAGGGAGAGATGATGATGAAGGAGAACTGCAAAAGTTTTATCCGAGGCGCGTTGGCAGGCAGCATTGTTGGTTCGGTTGCTGCTTTATTATTTGCCCCTAAGTCAGGTCGTGAGCTGCGTCAGAATATTACAGATCAGGCGCGCAACGTAAGTGATAAGGGACAGGAGCTAGCGGGGAAAATTTCAGACACCTCAATTGAGTATACTGACAAAATTAAGGAGACAGCCTCAGCCGTCATTCATGAAATTGGGCAATGGCGTAAAAAAGGTGAAATTATTCCTGAGGTTAGTATTTCATCAGCGACTGTTCAAGAAGATACGGAAAAAGATGCGCTGTAACGGTCTGTAAAAACGTAGGTGAAACACTGAATACAGTTTGAATTCGTGGCTTCTCCCGTTGGGATGGAGCCTTTTTATTGATCACTTCCTCGTTTTAGGGTAATCTTTTGGGGTACCTTTTACACGAATACGACATAAGGTATGTAGCAACGGATAGCTTTCCGAGATGAAACAACTCATATTTGAACAAAAAAGGAAGCGGTGTGTACGTGCAGCAAGCGATTGCAATATTGGATTCCGGTGTAGGAGGTTTGACGGTTGTAAAAGAAGTCATGCGTCAGCTTCCACGGGAAAAAATCATTTATTTTGGAGACACTGCGCGCACTCCGTATGGCCCCCGACCATCGGAAGAGGTTAAAAAATTTACAGAGCAAATGGTTGATTTTCTGATTCAATTTGATCCGAAAGTCATTATTATTGCTTGTAATACGGCTACTGCCGCGGCATTGGACTATATAAGCCAAAAGGTATCCATTCCGGTGATCGGAGTCATTCACCCCGGGGCTCGTGCTGCGATTAGCGCGACTGCTACCGGGCATGTCGGGGTGATTGGGACTGTCGGTACGATTCGAAGCGGAGCGTATACAGCTGCGCTCAAGCAATTGTCTCCTTATGTAGACGTGGTGAGCCATGCTTGTCCTGCGCTTGTTCCATTGGTGGAACAAGGATTATTCCGCTCCAAGACGACATCGCAGGTTGTGGAGGAGACATTGAGGCCTATTCAAACGTATCCGATTGATTGTTTGATTCTTGGTTGTACGCATTATCCTTTTTTGAAGGAAACGATTCAAGAAGTCATGGGGCCTGCAGTTAAGCTCATTAGCTCGGCAGATGAAACGGCGCGTGAGACGAGTACCATTTTGTATAACAAAGACAAGTTGGAAGCTGGGGACGAAACGCCGGTACATCAGCTTTTTTGTTCCGGCGATCCTGAATTGTTCCAGCGCATTGCCGCACAGTGGCTCGGGGAGCAAATTCGCCAAACGCCTGTCGTCTGGCAAGTCACCAATTTGGATTAACGAGACAGCCGACTTTTTGTCATTGGACAAAAGAAGTCGGCTGTTTTGCTTTTCGCTACATCAAGACACGCCGCGTTTGCATAACATGCAGTAAGGCAGATGGAAGGGGCGTAGAAGATGAGGGAATATATCGTTCAAAAAGGAGATACATTGCACCGGGTCGCCTCGGCTTTTAAACTATCGGCGGATACTTTGATCGTGGATAATCCGTGGGCCGCCACACAACCCTATCTGATTAGTGGTCAAGTGTTATATATTCGTCCGTCTACGGATCGTAAATACGTTATTCAGCCTGGTGAGTATGCAAGACAGATTGCCAAGCAGTTTGGTGTGGAGCTTGATGAGTTACGGCTAGCCAACCCCGGACTTGCGGAGCATGATTTTATGGAAGGAAAAACTATTGTTATTCCTGAGGACCATCAGGATCAGATTGTACGATTACGTGGAGAATATGGATACGAAGATTTAAAGGAAGACCTAGCGGCCTTGGCCCGCAGATATCCGTTTATTGAAGTTGGTAGCATTGGAACCAGTGTCATGGGGAAGGATATTCCTTATGTACGTATTGGGCAAGGAACGCGTAAAATTCACGCCAATGCTTCAGTTCATGCTAATGAATGGCTGACGACGCCTTGTTTGCTGCGTTTTATAGAGCAATATGCACAAGGGATCGGTGGGACTGAAGAACATGTAGGGGCCACTCAATGGGTGTATGGAGGTTCTCCGCGGGATTTGCTGGAGCATACATCCTTATGGGTGGTTCCGATGGTCAACCCGGATGGGGTAGAGCTGGTGCAACAAGGTATACTCCCAACTCATCCGTTGTATCATGACCTCAAAAAGTGGAATGAAGGACGTGCTGATTATCGCGGTTGGAAGGCCAATATTCGTGGTGTCGACCTCAACGATCAATTTCCGGCATATTGGGAAGAAGAGGTGCGCAGACGCGGTAAAACAGGTCCGTCTCGACGAGACTATGCAGGGCCTGCACCTTTGTCTGAACCGGAGTCTAAGGCGCTTGCCGATCTAACGGAGCGCGAACAGTTCGACATGGTGTTATCCATACACAGTCAGGGACAGGAGATCTATTGGAATTATCGGGATCTAGAGCCTAAGGAGAGCCGAGATTGGGCCTTACGGCTAGCTGCCGCAACAGGTTACCGGGCGGTAAAGCTGGGTGGGAGCGATGCAGGGTACAAGGATTGGTTTATACAGCGATTTGGTAAACCGGGGTTTACCGTTGAAGTCGGTCTAGGCGTAAATCCGCTGCCCATGCGTGATTACGATGATATTGCAGCAGAAGTGGGCATGTTAATGGCAACAGTGCTGTCATGGTAAAAAATTCGGCCTACTGAAACGTATCGAATCACTTGCACGTATTAGGAGGAACACGTTTTTTATAAGTGTTCCTCTTTACATGTCCCTTCAATGGGGTATATATACTTAGGAGCATTGGAAATGGAGTGAACAACCTATGAAGTGGAAAAGATTACTATCTCTCCGTCAATGGTCACATGTATTTCGTCGTATGCCCCGACTGATTACTTCATCAAGGATTCCGCTGGGAGAAAAATTACTCTTTGCGGTGCCTGTGTTGCTCTATTGGGTATTACCTGATGTCATGCCATTTATGCCCATCGACGATATTGGTGTTACGCTATTGCTTATGAATTGGTTTGTCACCCGTGCCGAACGAAAATATCCAGATGTGCTTGAAAAGCAACATGTACGTGTTCGGTAGATAAGCTTATGAATTTCGTGATTGCGATTTTTCGCGATTTTCTTTACAATAGGAATATTGCCTTTTGCTATGCTAAACATAATTGTGATTTATCCAATAAACCACATTTCATTTAATGAATATGAAGGAGATGAAGTTTGATGAACTGCAAAATTACTCGTAACGCAGCTAAAGTATTGAAACTTGAACTGGATAAGGAAGAGAACCAAGGGAAGAGCCTGCGCGTTGTTATTACTCATGCTCATGGAGATCATGCTCATTACGGGCTGGATTTGGACACGCCTAAAGAAACAGATACTGTCGTATCTACAGATAAAGGCATTGACGTAATTTTGGAAAGCGGCCAGCCGCTGCTGGATGGTGTGAAAATTGATTACTTGTACTTCCCCGAAGAAGGATTTGTCATTACTAACCCTTCCCAAGGTAATCACGGCGACCACTAAGCCGGAGCTCGGAGGGATGACAGATGGCCAACGATATTCGCGTATGTGATGAATGCAATCATATTCGCTTGAAAACAATCTTGCCCAAGTTGCAAAAGATGGCACCAGATGCCGAGATCAAAATCGGCTGCAAATCGTATTGCGGTCCTTGTGGGAAACGGGCGTTTGTGTATGTGAACGGACGTTATGTGAGTGCGGCTACGGAGGATGAAGTATTGGAGAAGGCTGCGCGCTTTATCAAATAGTTCCAGTACGCAGCATTCGCAATTTTTGAATAGTTCCCCTTCTTCTGATCCATGCTAATGGATGTAGACCACTGCCCAGAAGGAGGAGTGACTC
Organism: Paenibacillus sp. 1182; assembly: GCF_017833915.1. Classification (NCBI taxonomy): domain Bacteria; kingdom Bacillati; phylum Bacillota; class Bacilli; order Caryophanales; family Paenibacillaceae; genus Paenibacillus; species Paenibacillus sp. 1182. The sequence goes on from NZ_JAFICR010000003.1 coordinate 24,573, forward strand.
ATGGCCCAATATGATTCCAATCTCGACAATCACAGTGTTGAGGCTCAAACACAAAACTCGGTGGACAGGCTCCACAATGCCGTCTCTCAGGCATTGTCACATCCAGCTGAGCAACTGATTGAACAGGCGGAGCAGTCTCGCACTCATGCTGAACATGCCATACAGCAGGCGAAGGATAGCCTTGGTGACGACTCAGTAGAAGTTGCGGAGGATATGCTTGGTGAAGAGGTACAACGGCTTGAACAGGCCAAAAAAACGTTGCGTTCCTAAGCATTTGTGACTGGTAACAACGAGCGCAGTCGAGTGACAATCCATAAAAAAGCACGATCCACAGCACTTACAAGCCGATGGATCGTGCTTTTTTGTTATATACAGAGTAGTTATGCGGCGACATCGTTAAAGGGGTTTGGGAAGATGCTATATCAGCAACCTCCCACATAAAGTCTATTAGATACAGATACAGAAGGAGTTACTTCTTTGTTTGTGGTTCCCATTCGCGAATAAGATCGTATGTGATAACCTGATCGGATATGTTCAACCGATTGAGAGCTTCGGTATATCCCGGTCCGCAGGCGTTTACGTCTGTAGGCTGGCCTGTACTCAGGTTGTAACAGGTCCCTTTGGAGAATGTACCGTCCTCAGATGGAATGTAGTACACTCGTCCATCCGTGAAAGCACCAGTACGTAGCACAACCATACGAGGCTTCCCGCTAAACAGATCGTTTCCCATAAAATGATATGGTTTTGTAGAAATCCCAAGTAGGTGCATTACGGAAGGAGTCAGATCCAACTGACCTGCCGGTTCTGTATACGTGCCCGCCTGACTTCCGTCAGGAAGATGCACAAGCAATGGCACCTGATTCATGATTTTCTGCATGTCCAGATCCGTAAGTGGCTTGCCTAAAAATTTCTCATACAGTGCTTTGTCTTTAATAGAATTATCATGATCCCCATAAAACATCAGGATCGTATCATCCCACAGTCCGTCTTTCTTCATCTGATCTACCAATTCGCCTAGTGCTTCATCTACATAATGGACAGATTTTAGATAGTCTCCGAACATGGTACCTTCAAACTCGCCAACGTCTAAATCTACCGCGTCAGGTGACAGGTTGTACGGATGATGGCTCGAGATACCGACCATATAGGCATAGAACGGCTGCTTAACTTCGGTAGTGAGATCATTGAGCGTTTGACGGAAAAAGGATTTGTCTCCCAGGGACCAGCCCAATGGCTCATCAATTTTAAAATCTTTTTTACTGTAGAACTTGTCATAGTTCATTGCCTTATACATAGTGTAGCGGTTCCAGAAGCTGCTGTCATACACGTGAAACGCATTGGGACTATATCCAGTATCCTTCAAAATGGAAGGTAGCGTATCGAATTTATGGTCCGCATAACGGATAAATACAGAGCCTGTAGGGAGCGGATGCAGCGAAGCATGTGTAGAGAAGTCCGCGTCCGAAGTACGGCCCTGCGCAGTCTGGTGAAAATAATTGTTGAAATACATGCTTTCCTTCGTCAGTTTGTCAAAGTTAGGCGTAATCGCTGCACCGTTGATCTGTTTGCCGATAAAAAAGTTCATGAACGCTTCAGCTTGAATGACCATCACGTTTTTGCCCTTATACTTGCCAGATAGATCATTTTTTACCTGAAGCAACTTTTGGTGCTGATTAAACCATTCCTTATCCTTATCGGATTCCGCTTGAGCCAATGTAGGCTGAGGACCAAGGTGATCCTGACCATAGCGGTAGATGTCATATCCATGAAATCCGATCAACCCTGTTACATTGTACAAGGCCATCGACCACCAGTTGCCGACAAATATGCCAGTTGCCCACGTGGAGGTATAATATTTGATCGGCCCAAATGTTAATACATAGCCAATCAGGAAGGCCAATGCTCCTTTAGAGAAGCGAAGCAGGAACCTCTTTGTGTAGGAGCTTCGGGATGCTTTTAAATAAGTATCATTCGTGGTAAATCGACGTCGTAAGGAAGCCACAAATATGACATACGGAATGAATAGAATCCAGTCTGCAAAAAAGAGAATGTCCCCCCAGTACATAAGGGATGCGATACTTCCGCCCAGAGAATCAACTTGTCCAGCTTGAAGTAAGACGGGAATCGTAATGAAATCCTGGAAATACCGATAATAAACCATGTCGGAATAAATGAGCGCGGTGAGCAACATATCGAGCACCACAAGAGCAATCAAACGTCCGCGACGTGGCAGCCATAAGGTCCAGAAGCTCACAAGTAAAAGCGAACCAATAGCGATGACATAATCCAGCGGATTCATGTCAATATTTTGGGCATGCAAGTTATAGTGAATCAGTACGAGCTTGCCGATCATAAGCACAAAAAACAGACCTAGTCCAAAATATCGAGACAGCAGCATTCTGCTGAACGTGTTACCAGTGCGACTTGCACTGGACGTGCGAATAACCAACACTTTACCCCCTCTGGCAGAAATGTTCGGCTAGTATAAATTACATATTAACGTAATGTTAAAACCGAAATGCCTTTAATTATTATAGCGCTCATCTCGCGCATTTCAATGATTAAGTAAAGAAAATACAGCACAAATCAGGCCAGAACAACGAACGGAGAGTTCGTTTCCTGGCCTAGGCTTCATCTTATTTAAGGCTGCAACGGCGAAGTATCTTTGCGGCGCGGAGGCAGAGGGCCTAGATACTGATAGTATTGGCATTCGATCCGGCCGTTAAACAACTTCCGGCGCTTGTCTGCTTTACGGCCCCAATAATGCTCAAATTGCTTGGTGGAGCTGATGGCAAAGAAGGACCAGGTCTTCATTTCGGCTGCCGTGCGTGCGAGTGAACGGATCAGCTTTTCCACCTCGGATTGTTCGCTCAGTCTCTCGCCATAAGGTGGGTTTGTAATCATCACACCATATTGTCCTTCGAGTCTGACTTTAGTTACAGGCATCACCTTAAGAGGGATGTCTTTAGCAAAGCCTGCTGCTTTTACAGCTGCCTCAGCAACTTGTATGGCATTTGGATCGATATCGCTACCTGCAATTTCAAAAGGAATGTCATCGCGGGTCAAATCCATCGCCTCGTCGCGAGCCTGATCCCATAATTCTCTGCCAATGACAGGCCAGTCTTCCGAGTTAAAGGTACGTCTCAGTCCTGGCGCAATATTCCAGGCTTGCATGGCAGCTTCGACCAATAAAGTACCGGAACCGCAGCATGGGTCATAGAAGGGGCGGTCCGGGCTCCAGCGACTAAGCTGAATAAGAGCAGAAGCCATCGTTTCTTTGAGGGGCGCCTCTGTAACGAGCTTACGGTAGCCGCGTTTGTGCAGTCCTGGACCGGTTGTATCAAGCGTCAGCAACGCACGATCATTCAATAGAATGACCTCAATGACGTAACGAGGGCCATCTTCAGCAAACCAATCTGTGTGGTAGGTTTCCTTGAGCTTCTCTACAATCGCCTTCTTGACGATTCCTTGACTGGCTGGTACGCTACTAAGCTGTGATTTGTGCGAACGTCCCTCTACGGGGAATTCACCATCTACAGGAATCCAATCCTGCCAGGGTAATGCTTTGGTACCCTCGAACAGCTCATCGAAGGTTGTTGCAGCAAATTCACCCATTTTAATAAGTACGCGGTCTGATGTGCGAAGCCACAGGTTACACCGGCATATATCCATATAATCTCCGGTAAAAACGACGCGGCCGTTTTCGACGGTTAGATCTTCGTACCCGAGTTCTCTGAGTTCTCGGGCCACGACGGCTTCAAGTCCCATTGGCGCAGTCGCAATTAGTTGCAGTTGAGTCATTAAACGTATTCACTCCGTCCCCATAATCATGTAAGCTTGGTTCAATCCCTATAGTATAGGTCATTGTACTCGAAGAGACAAATCATTAAGGTAAAAAATTTACGAAGGACACCACGTCCTACCTGCGTTATGATTAAGCAATAAGGAGAGATGAACCGTGGAAATTACACCCAATATGACGCCTGAACAATATGTAGACCAGCTGGTACAAGAGGATGAAGCACTTCGCAGTATTAGGGAGGCTATCGTTAAAGAAGGTATGCCGGAAGTATCCGTTACCCATCCTTATGGAAAACTGTTGACCTTTCTAATTGAAGTATCTGGCGCACAGCATGTACTGGAAATCGGCGCATTAGGCGGCTACAGTGGATTATGTCTGGCCCGTGGGCTGGGAGAAAAGGGCCGTATTGTGTCACTGGAGCTGAAAGAAGCGTACGCAGCGCTGGCACATCGACATATGGAAAACAATGGCTACGGTGACCGTGTCGAATATCGTATTGGACCCGCAGCGGACAGCTTGAAAGAACTTCAGGAAGAGGGAAGAACTTTCGATTTTTTCTTCATTGATGCAGATAAGGAAAATTACCCAGTATATCTGGAATATGCGATTGCTCTGGCGAATCCAGGTGCCATTATTGCGGGAGACAACTGTTTCCTTCGCGGACGGACGCTGAATACGGATAAGAACGGCCCTGCCGTTCAGGCCGTGAGACGTTTTAACGAAACGATAGCAACAGATCCGCGGCTGGTCAGCACGCTTTTGCCAGCTTACGATGGATTGGCGCTAGCTCGAGTTAAATAGCGTTCATTCTTCCCTATGTATAGCTATAAAAAAAGAACCTCCCTGTCCAATGTAGCGTGGACAAGGAGGTTCTTGTCTGTTAAGGCGGGCTTGTCTTACCTGAAGGTTTCTTACCTGAAATCAGGCGTAGCCTTACGATCAAAAAGCTTCATGCGTACCCAGAATATGTTGACGATTAACAGGACACCTGACATGATAAACAGTCCTTCGATGCCGATAAACCCGGATAGCACCCCGCCAATGACAGCACCCAGCATATTCCCAAGCGCGAGCGAGCTGGTATTGAAGCCGAAAGAACGACTTTCCATTCCTTCCGGTGTATACGTGCGAATCAGCGCATTTACGCTTGGTAGCAGACCGCCCATAAATACACCCATGAAAAAACGGATAATGACAAGTTGCCACACTTCATTGACAAAAGCCTGCGGAATGAGCATAACCGCCGTTCCGAGCAGTGCAATGGTCAAGATCTTGTGCGCTCCTATCTTGTCACTCAATCTTCCAAGGAGTGGTGCAGCAATCATATTGGATACGCCTGTTATAGCTGTAACGAACCCGGCAATCAGTGCAATTCCTTCTGCCGACCCATATAGTTTTTGCACATATAACGGCAGCAGAGATACCGTACTGATCATGGCAAATTGGAGCAGAAACGTTACGGTGAACAAAGCCGGAAGCTGGGGCGTATGGCTTAGCTCCTTTAATCCGGCAAGAACCGAAATTTGCGGTGTGCGTGCGGCTTCCGCTTTACTGAAATTTTCTTTAACCAGAAACATTGCAATGAGCGAGGCTATAAAAATCAGAGCGCCTGTAATATAAAAGATCGGTCTGAATCCGACCCAATCAGCCAAAAATCCGCCTAGCAGAGGACCGAGAATCGTGCCGGCCATCTGACCGGATTGCATAATCCCCATAGCGAATCCGGTTCGCTCTTTGGGAGTGGTGCCCGATACTAGGGAAATCGATGCCGGATTGAAACCCGAAATCGTACCGTTCAGCAGGCGAAGCGCCAGCAGTTGCCACGGATGGGTGACCAAACCCATACATCCGATGACCAAAGCCATACCAAAGCCTGAGCGAAGCAGCATGACTTTACGTCCATATCGGTCAGCCAGCTTGCCCCACAAAGGCTGGAACATAAATGAGGTCAAAAAGTTAGCGGCAAAAATAACTCCAGCCCATAGACCAATATCGTGCTCTCCCTTCACATGAAGGTCCTGAGCCAGATACAGAGCGAGGAACGGAGTAATCATCGTAATACCCGCATTGACCAGAAACTGACCGAACCAAAGCACAATGAGATTGATTTTCCACGTCTCCCACGTTTTCAATGTGCTTTCACTTCCTTTCTGCCCATTCTCATCCTGTTGTAAATCCTACGTATCAACGCATAACTTCTCCGGAGCTTTAAAAAAAGCCATTTCTCTAGTATAGCACACTTCATTGAAACTTTATCCAAATGTCATGGGTTTGTCATGGTTTGTTCGAGAGCTACGGTTGTTACGACTCTTGAAAAAGGGCATAATTAAAATATAGTATTTATGATTCGAACTGGAGGCTGAAGTCATGACCTACAATGATACTTTTATCCGCGCTTGCCGCAAGCAAGCTGTGGATCATATTCCCGTATGGTACATGCGGCAGGCCGGAAGGTATGACCCTGAGTATCGCAAAATTAAAGAAAAATACACGTTGCTTGAGATATGCCGCCAGCCCGAGTTGGCCGCAGAAGTGACTTTGATGCCCGTGCGCAAGCTCGGGGTGGACGCTGCAATTTTATATTCTGATATTATGAATCCGGTGGCCTCGCTAGGGGTTGATTTTGATATTGTCAAAAATATTGGACCGGTTATTGATAATCCGATCCGGTCAGCTGCAGACGTAGACAAGTTGCGTCCAATTGATGTGGAACGCGATTTGGGTCATATTTTGGAAACGATCCGCATTTTGGACCGTGAACTGAAAGTGCCATTGATTACGTTCGCTGGAGCGCCTTTTACCATTGCAAGCTATTTAATAGAAGGAAGACCCTCCAAAGGATATATTCGCACCAAAGCGATGATGTATGGAGAGCCTGAGTTGTGGCATCGCCTGATGGATAAGCTAGGGGACATGGTTATTACATACGTGCGAGCTCATATCGCTAATGGCGGTAAGGCTTTTCAATTGTTTGATAGTTGGGTAGGTGCGCTCTCGCCCTATGATTTTCAAACTTTTGTGCTGCCGACTATCACACGTATTTTTCATGAATTATCTGATCTGGATGTACCTAAAATTTATTTTCCGGGCGTAAGCTCTGGTGAATTGCTCCCACACTTGAATGGGTTAAAAGCCGATGTGATTGGACTGGACTGGCGGGTAAGTATACCTGAAGGACGTCGTCGCTTGGGCAACGGTTTTGGTGTACAGGGAAATCTGGATCCTTATGTGCTTACTGCGCCAATAGATGTTATCAAGCAGTATGCGAAAACCATTGTAGATGAAGGTATCTTGGAGCCGGGTTACATTTTCAATCTCGGTCACGGTTTATTTCCTGAAGCCTCGCTAGATAAGCTAAGAGAGCTTACTGATTATGTACATGAGTATTCCCACTCGATTTTGTCAAAGAATTAAACCATTAGAAATGTTAAGAGGTGATCTGCTAATGAAAACCAAAGTGGGTGTGCTGGTTATGTCCTACGGGACGCCAGAAAGTCTGGATCAGGTGAAAGCCTACTATACACATATCCGTCGCGGTAATGCTCCCTCGCCGGAGCAGCTAAAGGAATTAAAGGATCGTTATGAAGCTATTGTGGGCGGTGTGTTTCCGCTGCGTCAGAATACGGATCGGCAGGTTCAAAACCTGCAGGAAACCCTAAATCGGGAAAATCGCAACCCGGACATTGAATTTGCCTGTTATCAGGGACTCAAACATGCGAAACCGTTTATTGAGGACGGTGTGGAAGCCATGGTGCAAGATGGCATTCGTGCTGCGGTGGGTGTCGTGCTGGCTCCGCATTATTCCGTTATGAGTGTAGGCACTTATATTAAGCGCGCACAGGCTAAGGCACAGGAACTGGATCTGGCCATATCATTTGTGGAGAGCTATTATCTTCATCCAAAGTTGATTAAGACGCTAACTGAGCGTGTGAACGCCAAGCTGGCGCTTTTTGAAGAAGCTGGAGCCAAGCGGGATGAGGTTCGTGTTCTATTTAGTGCGCACAGCTTGCCTGAGCGGATTTTGGCTATGGGTGATCCTTATGTAGAGCAATTAATGGCTACTTCGCAGGCTGTTGCGGATAAGGTGGGGATTACCAACTGGCAGTTTACGTGGCAAAGCGCTGGTCGTACAGCAGAACCATGGCTGGGGCCAGACATTTTGGATACCATGCACAGTCTTAAAGAGGAGCAAGTGGAGTATGTGCTGGCTGCACCAGTTGGCTTTGTTTCTGATCACTTAGAGGTGTTATACGATCTGGATATTGAAGCACAGGCTTTGGCGAAGGAATTGGATATGCGTTTTCAGCGTATTGATTCACTCAACAGTGATCCACTGTATATGGAGACGCTTAGTGATGTCATCATAGACCAATGGAAAAAGGGATGAGGACATAATGGAGCAAAGGTTACGTAATATTGTAATTGTAGGCGGAGGCTTGACCGGGCTTAGCACTGCTTTTTATACACGAAAAATGTACAAAGAAGCTGGCTACACACCTCGAATTACGCTGGTGGAGAAAGCATCCGTGCTGGGCGGAAAAATTGAAACACTGCATAAAGATGGTTTTGTGATTGAAAAGGGGCCAGATTCCTTTCTGGCCCGTAAAACGGCCATGATAGACCTGGCAAAAGAGCTGGAGTTGGATCATGAACTGGTGAGCACGAATCCTGAGGCTAAAAAGACATACATTTTGCATGAAGGACAGCTTCATCCGATGCCCCCTGGACTGGTGCTGGGGATTCCAACGGAGCTGAAACCCTTTTTGCGCAGCGGCTTGATCTCTTTAGGCGGGAAAATGCGGGCTATGATGGATTTTGTCATTCCGCCTCGCCGTGTACCGGGAGATGAGGCGTTGGGTGATTTTATTGAACGCCGACTTGGCAAAGAAGTGCTAGAAAATGTAACCGAACCACTACTGGCAGGGATTTATGCTGCCAACATGAAGACACTAAGTTTGCAAGCGACCTTCCCACAATTTGCTGAGGTAGAGAAGCAATACGGAAGTCTCATTCACGGAATGATGACAGGTCGAAAACCAGCTGAAACACATACGGGTACGAAAAAAAGCGCCTTTTTGACCTTCCGTCAAGGCTTGCAAAGTTTGGTGCATGCGTTACTGAATGATTTGTATGACTGTGATTTACGCACCGGTATTGCTGTTACAGAATTCACAAAGACACCGCAAAGTGAAGGCAGCCCATATCGCGTTATGCTGGACAATGGAGAGATGCTGGAGGCGGATGATATTTTTGTAACGACTCCCAACTTTGCTGCTGCGCCGCTATTGCGAGATCATGTCAATGTGGCTGCACTGGAAGCTGTTAATTACGTCTCCGTAGCAAACGTGGTCCTAGCCTTCGATAAAACAGATATTGAGAACGTCTTTGACGGTTCTGGTTTTCTGGTTCCTCGTAAAGAAGGACGCAGCGTGACCGCTTGTACATGGACGTCTGCCAAGTGGCTTCATACCAGCCCAGATGATAAGGTGCTGTTGCGCTGTTATGTAGGGCGAGCAGGAGCTGAAGACACTGTAGAGTTACCGGATGATGAGTTGATTGGACTGGTACGTAAGGATCTGAAAGAGATGATGGGAGTTACAGCGACTCCGTTGTTCACGGAAATTACACGTCTTCGCAATTCCATGCCGCAATATCCGGTAGGGCACCCGCAGGCTATAGCTGATTTGCGTGAAGAGTTACGCACTGAGATGCCGGGAGTGTATGTGTTGGGCGCTGGCTATGATGCAATTGGCTTACCGGATTGCATCCGTCAGGCTAAGGAATGGGCCTCCAATGCCGTCCAAACGACACAACAGGAAGCAGTCAAGGTACAGGTGTAAATGTTCGATAATGAACCCTTCGCGATCCAGGCGAGGGGTTCTATTTATATTGAAATTTGATATATAATGGAGAAGGTGTAAAGTTCGCCAGCTAATAAAGAAGTTATGCAAATGCAATAGCATAGAAGGAGTGAAGAATGTACCCTCCCAGATCACAGCGAAATGAAGGTCGCAAAAAAGCAAGAAAACCAAAAATAGGCAAGGCTTGGATCATTACAAATCTGGTCCTACTGCTTATGATTGTAGGTCTTTTCGGTTATTATTACATATTTGAACACGACAACAGTGGCTCTCTTGCGGAAAATGCCGGGTATTCGCAAACGGAGAAGAAAATCCAAACAGGATCTGCTAGTGCAGATCGGTCTACTCCCTCGGTCAGTGAAAATGTTACACCCTTGTCAAATAAACAGCTGGATGAAGGCCCCCATGCAGAAAATAAATTTGCCGACGATGAAACAAAGCAATCTACTGCTTCAGACACAAGCAATCGTCCCGCGACAACGTCTGACACAAATGCTCCCGAAGGCAGTTCCACAGGAGCAAAATTGTCCTCGGGGAAAGACGGGCAAGCACAGAACGATACGTCCAATAAGGATATATACGACGATAATCCATCCACCGATAAGGGAGGAACGGAGGATATAAAGAAATCCAAAACAGACGGTGCAGACTCTCCGACAGTCACGCTTCACTTTGTAGGGGATGTGCAGTTTTCCGGTAAAGTTGAGCAGCGTTTGGAGCAGAATGGGTTTGATTTTCCGTATCAATATCTCGGAAACTTGTTTCATAAAGACGATCTGACGATTGCCAATCTGGAAACGCCCGTGACAACGAATGGTGTGGGTGCGTTAAATAAAACGTATGTGTATAAATCTTCGCCCAAAGCGTTAACTGCGTTGGCTGCGGCAGGGATAGACGCTGTCAATTTGGCCAACAATCACATTTTGGATCAGGGCACAGGCGGATTACTGGATACACTGAAATATCTGGATGAAAAGGGTATAGCCCATGCTGGAGCCGGACGTAATGCAAAAGAAGCATATGCACCGCATTATTTTGAACGTAAAGGGATCAAAGTTGCCTTGTTGGGGACTACACGTGTTATGCCTGAAGCCAACTGGAATGCGGGCGCCAAACAGCCCGGTGTAGCAGGAGCCTATGATTCGACCGCTATCGTAAAGTCTATCCGTGAGGCACGAATGCAGGCCGATCTGGTGATTGTCATTACCCATTGGGGGAAGGAGCGCGCAACTGCACTTGAGCCCCATCAAACCGAGTTATCGCACGCTTTTATTGATGCTGGAGCTGATCTTGTCATTGGCGGTCATCCACATGTGCTTCAAGGGATGGAGCAATATAAAGGTAAATGGATTGCATACAGCACAGGCAATTTTATTTTTTCTAAATCAACGGTGCCAGCCACTTGGGATACAGCGATATTTCAGGCAACCTGTACCCGTAAAGGGGCTTGCGAGATGAAGCTGACTCCTTATCGGGCGGAGCTGGGTCAGCCGATCCCATTGAAGGATACGGAGGCCAGCAAAATTTTGCAGAGAGTGGCGGCACTGTCACCGGGAAATGTCTCGATTGGGACGGATGGTACAGTAAGTGCTCAATAGAATTTCGAAAGAAATTGTTAATATAGGAATTGACGGAATGAGCGTATGAGGGACTCCTTTGTGGATGGAGGTCATAACAAGATGAATAATTTGTGTGTGGCTCACCGCGGTTTTTCGGGGATTGCTCCTGAGAACACGATGGCAGCCTTTCAGCTTGCGTTGGAGCAACCATTTGTGCACTGGATTGAGCTGGATGTACAGCTGTCAAAGGACGGTGTTCCGGTGGTAATTCATGATTTTACACTGGAGCGAACGACGAATGGTACAGGGAGAGTAAAGGATTCGGACTGGAAAGCATTGCAACAACTTGATGCTGGTAGCTGGAAAAGTGCAGAATACCGTGGAGAAATAATCCCCTCCCTCGCACAGGTGCTGGATTTATGTCGTGGCCGCGTATCGCTCAATATTGAGCTTAAAACAGCGGGAGATATGTATCCAGGACTGGAGAAAGTCGTACTCCGTGAAATTGCGATGAGAGGGATGGAGGGAGAGGTGGTATTAACCTCTTTTGAGCGTGCTGCATTACGCCGGGCTAAGGAGCTGTGTCCTGAGATCCGTACCGGATTGATTATTGATGCGCGTCCAGATGACTTGGCAAAGCAACTGGAACAGCTACAATGCACTTTTTTATCTATAGGCTATCCGCGTTTGGATCGAAACTTGATGAAAGATCTCACTGGACGCGGTATTACTGTCATGGCGTGGACGGTGGATGACCGCCGTATAATGCGGAAATTGGCCTCATTGCATCCTGAATTGATGATTTGCACCAATTGGCCGGATCGCTGGGAACGGGTTTTTTTGCTTTCCAAGCATCGGATGTGGCACTATATACGTAAACTTATACGTTAATAATTGGACTACATACGCGGGAAGGGTGAAGGGTCGTAATGAACGTGGAAATTCGTAATGTTTACTGTGTTGGGCGCAATTATAAACTGCATGCGGAGGAGCTGGGTAATGAGGTTCCCGCAGAACCAATGATTTTTTTGAAGCCGTCTCATGCGGTTGTGCCGCTGGATGGCGCCACGCTGGAGCTTCCGCAGGGGCAGGGAGATATTCATTTTGAGACTGAGCTGGTTGTAGCTGTAGGACGTAAATACGAACCGGGCATGTCCGCAGATACGTGTCTGAACGCATTTGCATTCGGCATCGATTTTACCCTGCGTGATGTACAAAGTGCTCTCAAGAAAAAAGGCCATCCATGGACCGCCGCCAAAGGCTTTAAATCGTCTGCTCCCGTGACACCATTCCTGCCTTTAGAACAATTGGACATGCTGGAGCTGCAGGATTTTTCCTTGCTCAAAAATGGACAGGAAGTGCAGCGTGGACATGTCAAAAATATGATTTTTTCTATCCAGCACATCGTTGAATATATAGCGACTCATTATGGACTGGGCGAGGGAGATATTATTTTTACAGGTACTCCAGCAGGAGTAGGGCCTACAGCAAGTGGGGATCGCTTTGAGCTTTTCTGGGGGAGTGAGCGTCAGGGAAGCTTCACCATCGCATAAATTTGTGAACGAAATCCACAGAAGAGGATTAAAAAAGGGAATGTTTTGAAGGCCGTGTCCTGTGCCAAAGCATGGGACACGGCTTTTATATAAGCGTGGAGCGTTGTACAATAATATACAGAACGAAAAAAGAAAAACGGAGATTCATTTCAAAAGCGGGGGTATATCATGGACTGGATCATCGGATTGCTTTGTGCTGCTGTGGTGGCGGGAGCTGCATTTTATAAAAAATCCTTAACCTTATCTGGCTTTGCTGCGGCTGTACTGATGGGAACCGTATATTATGGGGCGGGTAACCTGTTCTGGTTCGGCACATTGCTCTTGTTCTTTATCACGTCAACCCTCCTGTCGAGGTTCAAAAAGGAGCGCAAGGCTGAGCTGGAAAAATCGTATGCCAAAACCGGCAACCGGGATGCAGGCCAAGTATGGGCTAATGGGGGATTAGGTATGCTGTTATGCCTGGGTTATGCGATATGGCCTCATGTTACGTGGCAGCTGGCTTTTGTCGGTGTCATGGCTACGGTCACTTCCGATACGTGGGCAACGGAATTTGGCAGTCTGAGTCGTAAGCCACCCCGTTCAGTGCTTAACGGGAAGGTGCTGGCACCTGGAACCTCAGGAGGAGTATCTGTATTGGGAACGGCTGCGGCCTTGGCTGGGGGTCTACTGATTGGCATAGGTGCATGGGGCTTTGGACACGCCATAGGAACGCAGAGTTTGCCGTTATGGCTGTGGGCACTGGTTGGAGGTATATCCGGTAGTGCCGGAGCCTTTGCTGATTCCTATCTTGGTGCTACGGTGCAAATGATGCGTTCCTGCACGGTTTGTGGACGGGAAGTAGAAGTAGACTCACATTGTGGACAAACGACGGTCTATGTACGAGGCTGGCGTTGGATGAGTAATGATCGGGTGAATAGCATTAGTTCTATTTTCGGAGGATTGGTCGCTCTTGCAGGTATTTTTCTTATACTCTGAACACGGAGCTGGGGATCGTTACAAGGGAATAATTATTATAAGAATTGACGGTGTTTCGATCCTTGTATAAGGAGGTGCTAAGATGGGCGATATACACGGAGATAAATATGAAGCCATTTTGGACGCCGCTTACACCGTCTTTGGCACCAAAGGCTTTTATGAAAGCAAAATTTCCGAGATTGCAGAACAAGCGGGAGTTGCCAAAGGCACAGTATACTTGTACTTTAAAAGCAAAGAGCAGCTATTTACAGCAGTCACACGTAGAGATTGCGAGCAATACCTAGCCGAAATGCAAGGCGCATTAATCAATCGTACTTTGGGAGAAGGTCTGCTGCGGATGGCAAATTTGCATCTGCACTACTATTTCAAGCGCAAGCAGCATACGAAATTATTTTTTATGACCCCCAACAGTGACCCCGATCTAATGGAGTTTATGCGGGGATTTATTCAGGACTATACTGATTTGGTCAAAAATAAACTGGCGTCAGAGGGTGTACAGCAGTCCGAGTTTCATGCGAAGGCATTCATTGGGATGTTGGAGCGCCTAAAAATGGATATTTTATTAAATAAAGATTTCCGAGAATGTGACGTGGATCAGACGGCTGAACTAGCAGCGAACTTATTTATGCATGGCTGTAAAGCCGGAATACAAAAATCCTGACATCTTATTGCTAAGAAACCGTACTGAATTCATTCAGATAACGGTTTTTTTAATCATTGGCTGTGTCTGTGTTAAAATAAACAGGATGCATCACAAAATTGGGGAAGAGTAGGGAATCCGTATGAATATTATGACCGTTGAACATATAACGAAAAGCTATGGCGAGAAAATGTTGTTTGAGGATGCTTCCTTTGGTATGGATGAACGTGACAAAATAGGAGTCGTTGGTGTAAATGGCACCGGTAAATCAACATTTTTACGCGTGATTTCCGGCTTAGAGCCGCCGGATGATGGCAATATTGCAGTGAACAACGATGTGCGAATTCAGTATCTAGCACAAAATCCGGAGTTTGATCCTGAAATGAAGGTACTCCAGCATATTTTTCATGGCAGTCAGCCTGAGATGAAAGCGGTCCGTGAATACACAGAAACCATGGAGTTGTTGGAATTAAATCCGGGTAGCGAGGAGCTTCAAAAACGTCTATTGCGAGCAAGTCAGCAAATGGATACGTTCCAGGCATGGCAGCTGGAGAGTGAGGCCAAAAATATACTTACCCGACTGGGGATCACCCAGTTTGAGTCTCGTATGGGCGTTCTATCCGGTGGGCAACGTAAGCGGGTGGCTTTGGCGGCGGCTTTGATCCAACCCTGCGAGCTGCTCATTCTGGACGAGCCCACAAACCATATTGATAATGAGTCCGTTGAATGGTTGGAGCAGTATTTGCAAAAAAGACGTGGTGCGTTGTTAATGATCACGCATGATCGCTATTTTCTGGATAGAGTTGCAAATGTCATGCTGGAGCTGGATCATGGTCGCCTTTTCCGTTATGAGGCTAACTATACCCGTTTTCTGGAGCTGAAGGCAGAACGCGAGGAGCGGGAAGCGTCTACGGAACAAAAAAGGAAGAACCTGCTGCGTAATGAGCTGGCTTGGATTCGCCGTGGAGCAAAGGCTCGTTCCACCAAGCAGAAAGCGCGTATTGACCGATATGAGCAGCTTAGGGACCAGCAACCGGAATCTCGTTCTGGATCTGTAGATATGTCCGTCGCCTCCACACGTCTGGGTAAAAAAATATTGGAGATCGAGCATCTGTCCAAATCGGTAGATTCTCGTAAGCTGATACAGGATTTGAGCTACATTGCGGTTCCTGGTGATCGTGTTGGTATCCTAGGTCCTAACGGTAGTGGGAAATCCACTTTGCTCCAAATAATTGCCCAGCATATAGAACCGGATTCCGGCAACGTTGTGCTGGGACCGACGGTGAAGCTTGGCTATTTTACTCAGGAACATCAGGAAATGAACGAGTCTTTACGTGTTATTGAATATATTAAGGAAGAAGCCGAAGTGATTCGTACAGCAGACGGTTCGACGATTACAGCTGCACAAATGCTGGAGCGTTTCCTGTTCGCACCAAGCGCGCAATGGACGGTTATTTCCAGGCTGTCCGGGGGTGAAAAACGGCGCTTGTATCTGCTTCGTGTTCTGATGTCGGCACCGAATGTGCTATTGCTGGATGAACCAACAAATGATCTGGATATTCAAACCCTTTCCGTTTTGGAAGACTATCTGGATGAATTCCCGGGTGTGGTGTTTATTGTTTCTCATGATCGCTATTTCCTGGATCGAACAGTGGACAAAATACTGGCGTTTGAAGGGAATGGACAGGTACGTGTACATGTAGGCGACTATAGCGAGTATGCAGAATGGATTAGTAAAAATGCTCAATCTTCTGTGAATACGTCTGTCTCGACGAGTACGGATTCCTCGAATCGCTCTTCCACGCCTAAGTCTGCGGGTCCTTCCGAGTCAGTCAAGGAGACAAGTAAAACCAAGCTTAAATTCACCTTTAAGGAACAGCGGGAATATGAGCAAATTGATGAGCTGATTGAACAAGCCGAACAGAAGTTGGCCGACATTCAGCGGCAGATGGAAGAGTCTTTTAGTGATTCAGCACGACTACAGGAGCTCATGGCTGAGCAAGCGAAGGCAGAACAGCATTTGGAGCACCAAATGGAACGCTGGACCTACCTGAATGAGCTGGCCGAGCAGATTGAACAAAGTAAATCTTAAGCAATGATAAAGCCACATTAATAGCATTCTGCCAGAGCTATTTCTTCATGTTGCTCAGACTAAAAAAGCAAGTATCCGAAAAACCGGAAGACTTGCTTTTTTATTTACTGATCTATTCGACGATGTAACAGGCTGATTGTCGTTATTCGAATTAAACTGTCACATAAGCTGCAAGCAGATGGGCAGTGTTCACCACGGCCTGCTTGTGCGTGCGCTCCATTGCATGGGAGGCGTGTACACCAGGGCCGATCAACGCAGCACGGATGTTGTTACCTGCTCTTAGTGCAGCCGAAGCGTCCGAACCGTAGTGTGGATAAATATCTACCGCATACGGAATATTCAGCTCTTTGGCCAGCTCAATTAGACGGGTTGTCATAGTATAGTCGTAAGGCCCGGAGGAATCTTTGGCACAGATAGAAACATCCGTTTCCTTGCAGCTCAGATCTTCACCCATACAGCCCATATCGACAGCTATCATCTCACTGATTCCTTCAGGTATGTAAGCCGCTCCGTGCCCCACTTCCTCGTAGTTAGAAATGAGCAATTTAACGGTATGTCGAGGCTTCCAGTTTCCATGTACAGCAGATTCCAGTAAACCAAACAGTGCAGCTACACTAGCTTTATCATCCAGATGGCGTGACTTGATAAATCCACTGGGTGTTACGACTGGACGCGCATCGAACGAAATAAAATCGCCCACTGCAATACCGAGCTGAAGCACGTCTTCTTTTGACTCGACAAGCTCGTCAATCCGTACCTCCATATGGCTCTCCTTGCGCTCAAAGCTCCGTGCATCATCATAGACGTGCACAGATGGATGGCTGGACAGAATAGTGCCTGTATACGTTTGTCCGCTTCTGGTATGAATAAGGCAGTATTCATTCTCAATACTGTTCATCATGAAGCCGCCGACGGATGTCAGACGCAGGGTGCCTTGTGCTGTAATGGAACGCACCATTGTGCCCAATGTATCCACATGTGCGCTCAGCGCCACCGTACGGTCCGTTTCCTGACCTTCCAGAGTCAAGATGGCACCGCCTTTTGCATTCCATTCGATTTGTACCCCGAGGCTTTCCGCTTCTTGACGAATCAGCTCCATCACATGGTGTGTATATCCACTGGGACTGGGTGTGTTCAGTAGCTGATTTAAAAAGTTCATCATATAATTCTCATTTAATTGAATCGTCATTTGTTGCTCCTCCTCATTTGGACAACCGATCAGAGTTAGAGGACGGTTGCTCTATATCTTGGTCGGATGTAGACCCTGTGCTGGAAGAACCAGTCGTGTCATAGGCCACATCCGCGTTTGCTTCTACCGTGGATGTGTGCTCTTCTTGTAGTGTATGAAGCTGAGTAGTCAGACGTTTAATCTCCCTCTGAAGCCTATATTGGCGGAAAATACCGAAAGAACCGACAATAAGTCCACCTAGAAGAGTGCAACCGAGAATAAGCAGAATCAAAGGAATGCTGACCATACTGAATAGAAGGTTCACTTGAACCGAATTCACATTAATAACAGCAAATACAGCTGTTAACAAAGCAATAACAAGAGCTGCGATCAAAGACCATTGTGTTTTCAAAATGCCACCTCCTCCCGTTACATTATAAAATCCCTTGCCCGCCATGGACAAGGGATTTATCCGTGCATCATTTCAATGCTGGATTTTAAGTGCGCACGGTTTTACTTTCCTTCAGTTAGCTTTTCCATTTCTGTAATGACTTCTTCGAATACGCTCATCGCTTCGCGAATCGGCTGCGGAGAGGACATGTCAACGCCAGCTTTTTTCAAAATATTGATTGAATAATCACTGCCACCACTCTTCAAGAAGCCCAAGTAACGGTCAACGGCTGGCTGGCCTTCTTCCAGAATCTGTTTCGAGAAACTGGTTGCTGCCGAGAAGCCAGTAGCATATTTGTAGACATAAAAACTGTTATAAAAATGGGGGATTCGTGCCCATTCCATTTCAATGTCTTTATCTACCTTCATGCCTGGTCCGTGGTATTTCACATTCAGATCATAGTAAATCTCTGATAAAAGCTGCGGTGTGAGGGATTCCCCCTGTTCAGCGCGTTCATGTACAATTTTCTCAAATTCCGCAAACATGGTTTGACGGAATACCGTTGTGCGGAATTGATCTGCATAGTAGGTGAGAAGGTACATTTTCTCTTTTGGATCGGTTGATTTGTTCAGCAGGTAGTCCATTAGCAACGCTTCATTGGTTGTGGATGCCACTTCAGCCAGGAAAATGGTGTACTGTGCATCTCTATACTTTAATGCGTTGTCTGAATAGTACGAATGCAACGCATGCCCCATTTCATGAGCAAGCGTGAACATGCTGTTCAGGTTATTTTTATGGTTCAGCAGCACATAGGGGTGGGTACCATAAGCTCCCCAACTGTATGCACCCGTACGTTTGTTTTCATTCTCGTATACGTCGATCCAGCGCTCATCATAGCCTTTTTGCAACGAAGCCAGATAGTCCGCGCCCAGTGGCTTAAGGCCTTCCTTTGTTTGCTTTTTGGCGTCTTCATACGTAATGTCCATCTTGTATTCGTCCACAAGCGGAGCGAACAAATCATACATATGGAGCTCATCCACACCTAACAACTTCTTACGCAACTTCATGTAACGATGGAGCAGGGGCAAGCTTTCATGAATGGTGTCAATGAGATTGGTATACACTTCCTTCGGAATATTGTCACCGTATAGTGACATTTCCAGTACAGAAGGGTATTTGCGAACACGAGAATAAAAAATATTTTTGTTCACATTGGCACTTAGTGTAGAAGCAATTGTATTTTTATTTTTGGCATACGTGTCATACACCGCTTTAAAAGCACGTTCGCGTACTTCGCGGTGCGGACTTTCGAGAAATTGAATGTAGCTGCCATGAGTCAGCTCAACCTCTTTGCCGTTCTCATCTTTAATTTTTGGAAACTTCAGATCAGCATTGTTGAGCATGCCGAAAATCGTTTGCGGGGCTTGAGCCAGATTGCCAACCTGAGCGAGCAGCGCTTCTTCTGTTTTGCCCAAAATATGTGCTTTTTCCCGCTTCATTTCTTGAAGGGTAAACCGATAATCTGCAAGCTTCGGATCTTCAATGAAGGCATCGAGCTGATGATCCGGCAGTGCCAAAATTTCAGGTGTCACAAAAGAAAGAGACTCGCTAACCTCAACGCCTAATTTTTTGGCTTTTTGCGAAAGACCCTGGTATGTAGGTTCAGCTGTATCCTCATCATGATGCAGATGTGCGTACACATATACACGCTCGGTTTTGAGCGACAATTCATCTTCCAATTTAAAGCAGTTGCCAATCGATTCTGCTGAATTGAGCTTGCCTTGGAATTGTTCAGCCTTTTTGGCTAGTTGTTTGACTTCTTCGTATTCTTGATCCCATGCTTTGCGGTTGGGAAACAGATCTTCCAATTTCCATGTATTTTCCACTGGCGCATCAGCGCGTTTTACAATTTCACTCATGGAGAGCCTCCTCTGATCGAACGTAATGTGGGGTAGGGCTGCGGCAGTAAGAGACGGATGCCAAAACGAAGAAACCGCCACACTTACCGTAAGCAGCAGGGCAAGAGGTTTTACAGGATGCATGTAACGGCAGATCCTCCTTATACCATGGCTTGTTATGCCATAGTATGACCTCTTACGCCCGAAAGTATAATTTTCCTTACTGTGGGTTGGAACCTATATTTAATAAGCTGTATACAATGAGATAAAAGGCAAAGCAAACCATGATTACAGCAGTGAGGGCCATCCACTTTTTGAGAGGAGTCGGTATCGTATCACGCTTCATGATCAGCACTCCGCCCAGCGTGAAGGCCAGAATAATGAAGATGAGATAGCTGTTGGACACCATGAATAGGCTAGACCTGTTTGAAAGCGTTCATGATCCGCTGCCATTCTTCCTCATTATCTTGAAAGGACTGCTTGGGAAACCGATTTTGAGCCCAATGCATCAGCGCCGGGCGGCTTAAAAACGTGTGGGCTTCCTCGCCCCAATCATCGGATATTTCCCGTAGAACGATGTAACGGCCCTGCACCTCGACAGTCATCATGTTCCAATTGTCTTTTTTGTATATTTCGTGTTTTTTCATCATATGCATGTCTCCGATTTTATAGATGTTTTGGTTCATGATACCGCAGTTTCCGCCGCAAAAGCAAATCATTCCAGCCCAAAAAACCCGGAAAAACATCAATTGCATTGTGAAAAAGCATGAAGTATAATATGGATATTCGCCATAGATGGCGGTATTTTTAGGAGGTTGTTCACTTGAAAGGTACAGTTAAATGGTTTAACGCAGAAAAAGGTTATGGCTTCATTCAAATGGATGGTGGCGAGGACGTATTCGTACATTTCTCCGCAATCCAAGGCGACGGCTTTAAAACTTTGGAAGAAGGTCAAGCGGTTGAATTCGAAATTACTGAAGGTAACCGTGGACCCCAAGCAGCTAACGTAATCAAACTGTAAGTGTAACTGAATTGTAAGAATGGTTCCGTTTCTACGGATGTCTTATATATTACGGTTAAACTATGAATTGAGAGCGCAGTTCCTTTATTTTAAGGGACTGCGCTTTTTTGCGTAAATACGTTTATGATATGAGAAGATTGAGCAGGAATAGGGTATTATACGTAATAAAACTAGGCAGAAGACATTATAGATTGAAGGAGTTGAGAAAATGAGTGCAGCAGAGGCTAGTCGTAAGCCTTCCTTGATTGAAGGTCCTATTGCTAAAACGCTGTTTATGTTCTCTTTGCCGATGCTGTTCGGCAACATTCTGCAATCCCTGAATGGAACGATTAATTCGATCTGGGTTGGGAAATTTCTGGGAGAGGCCTCCTTGACTGCCGCTTCCAACGGAAATATTATAATGTATTTTCTTATCAGTTCCATTTTTGGTGTCACTATGGCTGCTACTATTATGATTGGACAAAATATCGGAGCAGGAGACGTAGCCGAAACCAAGCGTGTAGTAGGTACAAGTGCAGTCTTTTTTCTGGTGCTCGCTTTTGCTATAGGTATTATCGGATTTTTGAGTGCGCCTTGGATACTTCATGTACTCAATACCCCTGCTGAATCGGTAGATATGGCGATCACGTATACGCGTATTATTTTCGCAGGCATGCCCTTTTTGTACGGCTATAATTACATCATGACTGTAATGAGAGGGGCTGGAGATTCCAAAACACCATTTTATTTTCTGATTGTTTCCGTCGTACTGGATGTACTACTCAACCCGCTGTTCATATTCGGATGGGGACCGATTCCTGCTATGGGCATTGGAGGTTCCGCTACTGCTACCCTGATTGCTCAAGGGATCAGCTTTGTGTTGATTCTCATTTATCTATATCGTGTAAAATATTTTTTGCGCATTACATCTTCAGAGCTTCACTTACTTAGATTTGATTGGAAGATTATTTGGACCCTAGTCCGTAAGGGAGTGCCGATGGGGTTGCAAATGATTGCTGTCTCTACCAGCGCGATTGCTTTAATGAATCTGATTAACGGCTACGGGACAGTTGCAGCTGCAGCTTATACAGCAGCTAATAATTTGTCCAGCTATGTACAGATGCCGGCAATGGCGTTAGGTGCAGCTGTATCTTCATTTGCCGCTCAAAATATCGGAGCTGGACGTTGGGATCGAGTGCGCACGACAACCTGGATTGGGATTGTGTATAATTTTGTATTGACTGGTGGAGCTGTGGTATTAATTTACGTGTTTAACCGTCAGGCCTTGCTCATGTTTCTTCCTTCTACAGGGGGTGCATTGGAATTGGGAATGCAGATTAATATGATCACCTTGTGGTCTTTTGTTATATTCGGTGTTACCAATGTCATTACAGGGGTTGTTCGATCAACGGGTTCCGTAATGATACCGCTTTTAATTACCATTATTTCATTATGGGGCATTCGTATACCTTTGGCCTATGCATTTGTTGATGAGTATGGTCTAGATGCTGTATGGTGGAGCTTTCCTGTTGGTTTTGCTATCTCTGCCGTAGCAGTCATTTTCTATTATGCTTTCGGGAAATGGAAGCAGGCAAGTATGGGAGAGGGAATCCAAGGCGTGAAGCCAGCAGAGGACAAGGATAGGTAGGCCCTTTATACTATTTTCGGCTAATAAAACATTACAGGTATAAAGTCTTTTAATGAGAACAGCTCATTTTTCTTGAATTTTAAAGAAAAAAGTGAGGTTGTTCATTTGTGCTAAAAGGACGATCATATTATAATGGATATGGTTTGGATAGGTATAATTACGTAGACAACAATGTGGAGGCACCGTCATTTGAGTTATGTTGAGCAAGGACGTTATCAAGTACCGAGAGGCCCCATAGGTCTAATGAGCCGAATGTACAAGCACATTCTCCCTGAAACGAAACAAGAATTGAGTAACTGGAAGAGCAAGGCCGAACAAATTCCGGACCCTGAACTGCGAAGCCAGGCGCTTGCGAGCATAGCGGATAAGACATTTCACTGCGTGGGTGGAGCGGTTTATGCCGCAGCTAATATGTCTGCCCGGCAGACGTTAATTCCGCTGATCGTAGCGTATCAGACCATTAGTGATTATCTGGACAACCTGTGTGATCGCAGTACGTCCATGGACCCGGATGATTTTAGGCTGCTGCATCAGGCTATGCTGGATGCGATTAATCCGACGGCTAGGCCAGTGAATTATTATGAGTTGCGTCGTGAGCAGGAGGATGGCGGTTATTTGACTGGGCTGGTGACAACCTGTCAGTCTTGTGTAAGCAGGCTTCCGGGCTATGAGGCGGCAATGCCTTACGTTCAGGATTTGGCGCGATTATACACGGATTTGCAAGTATACAAGCATATTAAACCCGAGCTGCGGGAACAAGCGCTTTTGGACTGGTGGTCGCTTCATAAAGACCGTACACCAGAGTTGCGCTGGAATGAGTTTGCTGCGGCTACCGGTTCAACTCTGGGGGTCTTTATGCTGTTTCTTGCTGCCAGCGACCAGCATCTGACAGATGCGGGGGCTGCCTCAATACATGCATCGTATTTTCCACATGTGTGCAGTCTTCATATTTTGCTGGATTATCTAATCGATCAAGACGAAGACCGGAAGGGCGGAGATCTTAACTTTTGCAATTATTATGAAGATACCGACATGATGCTAAACCGGATCGCCTACGTTGTGAATCGGGCGCGGGCTGATATTGCAGATGTCCCTGCCAGCTCCTTTCACCGGATGATTATCGAGGGATTGCTGGCTTTATATTTATCCGACCCTAAAGTTAGCGAGCAGCAAGACGTTCGCGCTGTTTCGAGACGTTTAATGAAAAATAGTCCGCTCATGCGTTTGTTTTTCTTATTAAACAGTCGATGGATAAGAAGGCTTATATGATTATTTTGAGGAGGTCATAAACCATGACAGCAGTTAAGAAAATTGCAGTATTAACAAGTGGTGGAGATTCACAAGGGATGAACGCGGCAGTTCGCGCCGTCGTACGTAGCGGATTGTATTTCGGACTGGAAGTATTCGGGATTCAACGTGGTTATCAAGGCCTTTTGAACGACGATATTTTTCCAATGGATCTGAGAAGCGTCGGAGATATTATCCAACGTGGGGGGACTGTACTTCAATCTGCAAGATGCCTGGAATTTACGACTGAAGAAGGGCAGAAAAAAGGCGCGCAAATTTTGCGTGATCGTGGGATTGACGGCGTAGTCGTGATTGGTGGCGACGGTTCCTACCAAGGAGCTAACAAACTGACCAAGCAAGGCATTAAAACCATGTGTCTTCCGGGTACGATTGACAATGACATTTCCTTCACGGACTACACGATTGGTTTTGATACAGCGGTTAGTATCGTAGTGGACGCAATCAACAAGCTGCGGGATACAATGTCATCTCATGAACGTTCTTCCATTGTGGAAGTTATGGGACGTCATTGTGGTGATATTGCTCTGCATGCGGGTCTGGCTTCTGGCGCAGAAACAATTTTGGTGCCTGAGGTAGAATTTGACCTGAACGAAGTATCTGATCGTATGAAACAAAATTTCAAGCATGGCAAGCGCCACAGTATTATTATCGTTGCGGAAGGCGTAGGCAAAGGCGAAAATGTAGCAAAGGTAATCCAAGAAAACTGTCCGGATTATGAGCCTCGTGTTACAGTGCTTGGACACATCCAACGTGGAGGCACACCAACCGCGTTTGACCGCAACCTGGCGAGCCGTTTGGGTGACTTTGCTGTTCGCCAATTGATCGAGGGCATATCTGATAAGGCTTGCGGAACGATCGACGGTAAGTTGGTAGCCACAGATATTGACAAGGTTGTAAATACTAAAAAAGATTTCAACATGGAGCTTTATGAGCTTGCTTTGCGTTTGTCGCAATAATAAGACCTTCTACGTACAGTAGATCGGTTCTAGTATTGGAAAAGATCAAAATTATGCGGATGACCCGAGTCATCCGCTATTTTTTAGCTTTGAGTCCTATCAGGAGGTAGTCATACATGTACCTATTCAAAATCGAAGTGGATAGTTCGGAAGGAGCGCTGATTGTCATTCTCGCTGCTGAAAATGAAGAACAGGCATTTGAAGAGATTGAACAACATGTGGAGAGACACTTTCTATATCCTCCCAAGCTGAACGAAGTGGCTATTGTGGAGAAAAAACGAATAACTTTAGGCGCAGCATATGTAATCGAGACACGCAAAGGCTAAATAACCTCTGCGTGTTGTTTTTTTTCGGAGAAACGACGTTGTACTTTCACCAGACGCCAGAGAAGTAAAATAGCTCCTACCGCCAACCCTGTAATCAAACCGATCCAGTAGCTGTAGGGCCCCAATGAAGTCCAGCGTGCCAGTATATATCCTACAGGAAGACCAATGACCCAATAGGAGAGGAATGTGAGCAAAAAGGCTGGATTGACGTCTTTATACCCGCGTAGCGCTCCTTGTGTAGGTGTAGCGACAGCATCAGATATCTGAAAGAAAATCGCATAGATTAGAAAATGCTGTGCCAACTGAATGACCTGCAGATCGGTGGAGTAAAGTCGAGCGACCTGTTCACTCCAGATAAGCAGTACAATAGCTGTAATCAGTGATAGACCTACTGCGCTGCTGATGCCCATTACACTATAAGCTTTGGCATCCCGCGGGCGAGTAGCTCCTGTTTCATAGCCAACCAGAATCGTAAGTGCCATACAAATGCTGAGTGGAATCATATATAACGTAGATGCAAAGTTCATCGCGGCCTGATGTGCGGCTATGGTAGCTGTATTATAGCTACTCATGAAGAGAGTGACGGCTGAAAAGACGGCAGTCTCAAAAAATATTGCAAATCCAATCGGTACTCCAATCTTGATGAGCTCTTTCAAAGCACTAGCAGCAATCCCGTATATTTTGCTGAAGATTCGGTATTCGGCAAATATTTTTCCCCGATGCGCAGTGATACCAGCGACCAGCATAATAATCCAGTAGGTGGTTGCCGTTGCCACCCCGGAGCCTACACCCCCCAGACGCGGAAAACCCCAGTTCCCATAAATAAGTAGATAGTTCAACAATACATTGATGGGTAACGACATGAGCGTGATTAACATCGTAAAGCGGGTTTGTCCCAATGCATCCATAAAGCTTCGGAGCACCGTGTAGGCAAATAGAGGCACAATACCGAAGGCCATCGCACAAAGGTAGTACAGAGCTACATTATGAACTCTCAATTCCAGATTCATACCATTTAGAATAGGCTTGACCAAAATGATGCCAGCAATCAAAACGACCATGGATAGGGCAAGAGAGAGCCAAAGTGCTTGAATGACATAGTAGGAGACTTTATCTTTGCGCTGTGCTCCCACTAATTGAGATACAATAGGTGTGATAGCCATAAGTATTCCGTTAAGGCCTGTTTGTACAGGAATCCACAGACTTACTCCAATGGCTACTCCAGCCAGATCGGCAGGGGAAAAGTGTCCCGACATATTCGTATCGAAAAAAGTCATGGCAGATAGTGCAAGCTGGGTAATCAGGATAGGGAGCAAAATGTATAAAAGCTGCTTCCATTTCTGCCCCGTTGTTGAAGTCAATTGCATTTTTGTTTTCCTCATTTACTAGGGATTGAATATCTGTATGTATCATAACATGTAAGTATTTATTGTAAGGGATACCGCCACATTTGAACAGTAATAAAAAAGACTGCACCCGTTCGCCAAACAACGGGACAGCCTTCAAAAAAATTATATAATTTCTAAATTTCGTATTAGATAACGAGAAGTCCGGAGGGTAAATTATTTGTAAGTTACTCCGCTTGAATAGCGGTTTGTGGCATTCCAGAGTAAATATTCATCCACTTTCATATCCTTAAGCGCTCGAATTTGGTCCTCTACTTGAGTTTTTCCATACTTAGCATAATGTCCGCTTCCTAACCAACTTGCAGTAAAATCCTGGATCCAAGGGCGAATAATTGGCTTTAGCTTGCCCGTCGGATTTAGCTTTTTGTGTGTATCGGCCATGGAGCCTTTAATCGTCTGGTAGGGATTCTTATCAGGGTCTTTTACACCGAACCAGCCTGTGGTGTAGTGACTTGGATAAACCATGGGTGAAATGACATCCACATTTTCGGAAATTTTAGTGAAATCCTGTCCGATTCCCTCCGCAGCAGGGACAGATGCAGCATATCCGAAAATATCTACGGATACTCGTACACCTAATGGAGCAAGCTCTCTGCGGGCATATTGTACGAATTCAGCGACTGCATCCGAGCGGGATTGATCTGATTTGGTATATTTCAGCTTGTCTGCTCTTTTCTCAAAGCCTTCGGGGAAACGTACATAGTCAAATTGAATTTCCTTAAAACCAAGTTTGGCTGTTTCCTTAGCGATGGCTATATTATAATCCCATACTTCTTTATTATAGGGATTGACGAACCCGTCTCCCTTGCCGTTTTTCCAGACAGAGCCGTCAGGATTACGGAAAGACATCTCGGGATTTTTGTTGGCCAGTACCGTATCTTTAAATACGACAATACGAGCAATCGGGTAAACATTATGCTTTTTCAATCGGTCCATCAAACCGGAAATATCCCGAATGAATTTTTGTGGCTTGCCCAATTTGAGCAGCTCGGGATTGGACGTTGGATAAGTGATATAACCTGCATCGTCTTTAATATCAATAACCATGGAATTGAGCTCTGTCTTATCAAGCAGTTCAAGCAGCTGGGTCATACGCAAACCGCCTGCGCTATAAGCTGTGACATAGATGCCCTTGATAGCAGGAGTCGTCGGTTGTGGGTCAATTTTAACCGGAGGATTGGAGGCATCCACCTTCATCTTATTGTGCTGAGCCTGAATCATGGCGCTGCTAATTGTTGTTGCCACCGTATCTTTTACATTTGGAGTGTTGGCTGACTGGTCCCCGTTTCCGCCTATCCCCATCGCCAATAGCATAATTGCCCAAATCATATTCATTTCCTAACTCTCTCCCTTATGGATGTCGCTTACCTGATTATACGTAAAGTTATGTATCGAAAAACAACACGCTTGTAACCAATACTGGAATCATCAGGCACAGTCTTACATGATTAACCCAACTTATGTTTATTGAATCCATAAAAATGCATAAATAATGCCGCTCTCTTCGCAGTTGTAGATGCAACCGGAAGAAGCGGCACTTGGTAAAGAAATTTATTGAAGATAATTATTGTCTTGATGCTCGCAAATACTGTACTGAATAATTTCTAGCGCATCCGTTGGCTTGAGTATGGACATCCCGTCCCGAAGCACAATCATCGAGTTCAGCTCATCCTTTTTGAGAGAAGGGAGCATTTCCGGATACCATCTTAAGACAATGTCGGACAGTTTTACCGTTTCCATTTCCACAAAAATCACCCTTTCCTGCTCGGAATCATTCCAAAAGAATCATTCAATACGATTCGGAAAAGCAAAGTGCCTGTGAAATAGCAGGTAAAGCTGGTCTTTATATACTATGGGAACAGCGCACATATAGTGTACCACAGAAACTGTATTTTGACACTTGGGTTTGTGCTTATCTTCGGCGAAATGAACCCATCACCCCAACCGTTTCCACAATATTGACAAAAGCAGAAGGGTCCACTTCTTTAATGATCCGTTTTAATTCAACTAGCTCGTAGCGTGTCGTGACAGTCATCAGCATGTCTTTTTCAGTATGTGAAAATGCGCCTTCAATTTTTATTTTGCTAACACCGCGTGGTGTGGTTAACATCCGCTCCAGTAGCTTGTCGGTGTGTTCTGTAATAATGTAGACGGTAATCTTCGTGTGACTGACATAGATTTGATCTAACACTTTGCCAGTCACAAAAATAGATAGCATCGACGCAAGTGCAATATTCCAATCATCGTTCAAATATCCTGCTGCAAGAATGACCAGTCCATTCATGCCAACAAGTACAGTTCCTACGGGGAAGTCACGATAACGAGTGATGATGGAACCGATAATGTCAAAACCGCCCGTAGACCCCCCTACCCGAAAGGAAATTCCTGCTCCAACGCCGATCATCACTCCTCCAAAAACGGAGGCTAGCAGGGGGTCCGACACGACAGATCGCACCGGCACCAAGGCCAAAATCCATGTTGTAACGACAACGGATAAAATGCTCAGGCTAATAAAACGCTTGCCTAAAATAAACCAGCCTGTAATAAGCATCGGGATATTGATAATAAAATACATCGCGCTGATATCAAATTTTGTGAAGTAGCCGATTAACATGGAAAGCCCAGCTACTCCTCCGCTCAGCAAGTGGTGTGGCACGAGAAACAGATTAAAACCGCATGCAATGGCAGCGGCTCCAAGAATGACAGTTAAGCAGTTTAACACCATTTTTAACAACTTATTTTCACCTCATTTAAATTATACGGGAAGCAACTTGCTGGTATTCATGAATTGTTCTGTGCTATAATGCGATGTGGATATTCTTGAGTAGGGACCTATGTCCAGAGAAACACTTAAAATTTAAACTGTTTTAAAAAGGATAAATTCGTTTAAGATGTATCGGATAGGTTCCCCAAATTCATTACAGAAAGATGCAGTTATAGGTCTAAATAAACTGTCACTGTATTGGGGAAAACTTATACAATAATATCGCTACTTAAGAATACAGACAACATTGTGGATTGTCCACCACATCCACCATTAAGAAGGAGTTTGAATAAATTTGACGACATTTGCAGAATTTGATCTTGAACCGAAAGTAATTCAGGCGATTACAGAACTGGGTTTTGAAGAAGCAACACCAATTCAATCGCAATCTATCCCGATTGCACTACAAGGCAGAGACATGATTGGCCAAGCCCAAACAGGTACTGGTAAAACTGCTGCGTTTGGTATTCCGCTGATCAACAAAATTTCTAGAAGCGACGAAAAAATCAGAGCTCTGATCATGGCACCAACACGTGAGCTTGCTATCCAGGTAGCTGAAGAAATCGAAAAACTCTCCCGTTTCAAAGGTCTTCGTACTTTGCCAATCTATGGTGGACAAGATATCGTACGCCAGATTCGCGCTTTGAAAAAGAAACCTCAAATTATTATTGGCACGCCAGGACGCTTGCTTGACCATATTAATCGCAAAACCATCAAGCTGGAAGATGTAAACACAGTTGTTTTGGATGAAGCAGATGAAATGTTGGATATGGGTTTTATGGAAGATATTCAATCCATTCTGAAGCAAGTTCCAGACGAGCGTCAAACGATGCTTTTCTCGGCTACAATGCCTCCTAATATTAAAAGATTGGCTGAGCAATTCCTCAAAAATCCTGAGCATGTTTCAGTTATTCCTAAACAAGTTAGTGCTCCACTGATTGATCAGGCCTATATCGAAGTTCCTGAGCGTCAAAAATTCGAAGCATTGAGCCGTTTGATCGACATGGAATCCCCAGAACTTGCTATCGTATTTGGCCGTACCAAGCGTCGGGTAGACGAGCTGGCTGAAGCTCTGCAAAAACGCGGATATTCTGCAGACGGTTTGCATGGTGACTTGTCTCAAAACCAACGTGATGCTGTAATGCGTAAATTCCGTGACGGAAGCATCGATGTGCTCGTGGCGACTGATGTAGCTGCCCGTGGTTTGGACGTTTCCGGCGTAACTCACGTTGTTAACTTTGACCTTCCGCAAGATCCAGAAAGCTATGTTCACCGTATTGGACGTACTGGACGTGCAGGTAAAGAAGGGGAAGCTTGGTCTTTCGTAACGCCTCGTGAAATTGACCATTTGCACTTTATCGAACGTGTAACTCGTCACCGCATTCCACGCAAGCCGCTTCCAACGTTGGCTGAAGCTTTGGAAGGCAAACAACGTATCATTGCTGAACGTCTCCTAGAGGCTGTAGAAAGCGGTGAGCTGAACGAGTACAAAGGTTTGGCTATTCAAATGCTGGAGCAATATGATTCTGTACAACTTCTCTCCGCAGCTCTGAAGCTGATGACTGGTGAGAAGAGAGAAGCATCGATTGAGCTGACTCCAGAAGATCCGATCCGTGCAAAACGTCGTAAACCAGACGTGCGTTCTGGCGGTCGCAAGCCTTCCAACTACAGCGGTCGCAGCAACGGTGGTTACAATTCCAACCGTTCCGGTGGTAGCGGCGGTAGTGGCAGCAAAGGTGGATATGGCGGTTACAACCGTGGCAAAGAAGGCGGTGGCTACAACCGTGATTCCGGAAGCCGCTACAGTGGAGATCGCAAACCACGCCCGAGCAGCAATGGAGAAACTCGTCGTCCTGCAAGACGTGAAGATTCCTCTTCCGAATAAGAAATGAAATAATGAAAAGTCGAAGCAGATGAAGCTTCGGCTTTTTTGTTATGATTGAATCAGTATGTATGAACCTGTTAGCAATCTACTTTAATGAGGCACTTATTGATTTCACTGGCGCATTAGGGCTGAAATACGGTATGATATAGCCAAGAGTCAGAATTTATAGGCATAGCAACATGAGTCTTGGAACTGCCAAGGCTTGCGGAGGGAGAGACTGACATTGGAGTTTAAAGGAGCTATGGGTGGTATTTACCGCCTGACCGAGTGGATTACCCGATTGGCGGCTACAAATTTGTTATGGGTGTTATGTTCGTCGCCTTTTGTGTTCTGCCTCATACTGAAATTACTTGTAATGAATCAGAATTTGGCTAATGAATCTTTACAAATGAATTGGGCGATGGCTGTTTTGGCACCGCTTACTTTATTTCCAGCCACATCGGCTATGTTCACAGTGGTTCGCAAATGGGTAATGGGGGATACCGATACAGGCGTGTTTCGTACCTTTTTTAAAGGGTACAAAGAGAACTATAAGCAGAGTCTGATCGGGGGTATCTTTTACACGTTACTGTTTGTCATCATGTATGTGGATTATACCGTATATATGACACAACTCAGCAACTTGCAAATCGTGGGCGTAATTATGCTCATTCTTATCATTATTTTGCTTGTGTCTATGTTTAACTTCTTTTCGATGGTGGCTCATTATCATATGTCTACCGGACAAATTATCAAAAATGCGGTTTTACTGACGCTGATTCGACCATTCCGTGTATTTTCTACCATGCTCGGTAGCGCCGTTGTTATATTTATCGGAGTCAAATATCCTGTGCTTTTCTTATTCTTCATCGGTAGTGTAGTTGCCTGGTTCGCTTTCTTTAATTTTTATGGAACATTCCTTAAAATGCAGGATCAAATGGAAAAGATGAAGCAGAAAGATGAAGATACGGCAAGCATTGAAGACAAGAAAAGTGATAACCTCTAAAAATAAAACATATTTCTCCTAGCATTTACTTTCTGAGTGAGAAGCGCTATAATAAGGTCACATCCTGCGATGCACGTTACGGTCATTTGTTGTTTTGAACCAATGACAATGTCTAGGGAGATCTATACGGATGAATAGCTGAAAAGCCCTGTCAATTCCTGACAAGGGGACTTCAAAAGTTTATTCTGCGGTCACCCACCTGCTAAAGCAGGTTCAGAAGACGCTATGGTCGGACGGCATCGGCGGGTACTCCAAAGATAATGAATACACTCTGTTCATGCTTCTTGCAGAAACAGGGTGTTTTTTGTATGCAACAATGTTAAACTAAGACATGAGGTACTAAGGTCGCATACCACAGGTATGGTCGGTTAACTTTTTGTTGTTTAACGTTTTATAAAGCGCTTGCAGCAAAAAAACCGATGTGCTGCATTATGGCAACGATTATCGTGAAGGAGGAAATGTCTTGTCGTTGAAGAGGACTCTGGTAGGGATTGTGCGCAGCCAAGAAGGTACAAGCGACCGGGTCAAGGACCCCCAAATGAAGACACGCTATTATAACTTATCGAGAGACAAGGCTTGGGAAGAAGTATCATCTATTCTAAAAAAAATTCCTGGCTACAAGGTTCTTCATGAGGTAGCATCCGTAGGTGAAATTACGTTAGAGAAGCGAACGGCGTTCGGTAGAACCGTCGACATTACCGTTTCCATATTGTCTGTCTCACCAGTTCGGAGTGCGGTGGATATTTATTCTGCTTCACGCGGATCGCTAGGGGACTTGGGCGCGAATTACCGCATCATTTTGCAACTGTTCGCTGTGATTGACAAGAAGCTGTCTGCTCATAAGGTTGTGCAGTGATTGTAGATGTGTGAGCAGTGATGTGGCAGACAAACGTCAAAAAAAGCGAGGAAGGCAACCCTTCACTCGCTTTTTTAATATGCAGTCTTGATTTAGACGAGTTTTTTCACTGCTGCAATCGCTTGGTCATAGTCAGGGTGTTCGGACATTTCGCTCAAGTATTCTACGTAAGCAATTTTGTCATTTTGATCAATCACAAAAATAGCTCTATGATCCAAATGGAATTCCTTGATGAACACACCATAAGCTTCGCCAAAGGAATGATCCTTATAGTCGGACAGTGTCAATACGCGGTCAATACCGGCAGCACCGCACCAACGAGCTTGAGCGAAAGGCAGATCGACGCTGACAGTCAGCACCACGACTTGATCCCCAAGGGAATCAGCTTCCTGGTTAAAACGTCGAGTCTGTGCGTCACACACACCTGTATCCAAAGAAGGAACAACACTGATCAGTTTGACTTTGCCTGCAAAGTCTTGGAGCGTAGCTGCTTCTAACAGGTTTTTCTGTAATTTGAAATCAGGTGCCTGATCTCCAACCTTCAGTTCAGGACCTAAGAGTGTCAAAGCATTGCCTTTAAAAGTAGCAGCTCCTGTACGTTCTTGTGCCATATGTAATAGCCTCCTTGGTTTTTAGCATTGGTTATCGTTGCCGAAATCTATTATAATCTTTTATAAAAGACATTGTCCAATTTGAATAAGGTGGAGACACCCATGAAGGAAGGATTGCCTTGATTTTTTTACGTTATGAGAACTGGAAAAGTTATTTGCGGTTTTACCCAGTAACCTGTCTGATTTTGCTCATCAATATTGTGATGTTTGTTGTACTCACCGTACAGGGTGGATCGGAAAATAGTTTGACGCTGATCCGATATGGAGCTTTGATTAATGAGGCGCCATTCACCGATCAACTGTGGCGATATGTATCAGCCATGTTTTTACATGCAGGGTTTGATCATCTTCTGTTCAATTCCTTTGCCATACTCGTCTTCGCTCCTCCGCTGGAGCGTTTGCTGGGGTCCTTCCGCTATGTGTTATTGTATCTGGTCACGGGTATTGTAGGGAACATACTGTCCATTGCCCATTACAACATGGTGGCGGAAACGACAGTCTCTGTAGGGGCCTCAGGAGCGATTTATGGCATCTATGGGGCGTTTCTGTACGTTGCCTTGTTCCAACGTTCCTTGATGGATGATGCTTCGCGCAAAACGCTGTACACGCTGCTTGGGTTTGGCATTCTGTTTTCTTTTGCTGTAGCGAACATTAATTGGACCGCTCACTTTGGGGGATTACTCAGTGGATTTTTCATGTATGGATTATTGATTAGATTGACTGGCCAGCGCAAACGCCACTAAAGACAGTT
The DNA here is from genome assembly GCF_017833915.1 of Paenibacillus sp. 1182. Classification (NCBI taxonomy): domain Bacteria; kingdom Bacillati; phylum Bacillota; class Bacilli; order Caryophanales; family Paenibacillaceae; genus Paenibacillus; species Paenibacillus sp. 1182. The sequence continues at coordinate 59,008 of NZ_JAFICR010000003.1, forward strand.
TTACCGTAAGTTAGCAGGGAAGAAAGAGGATGATGTTCGATTGACGTCTTCTTCCGGATGTTGAAAAACAGATTGGAGCGAATATCGGAGTGGAATTACGACAGTTACAATACTTCATGAAGGTAGCGCAAAAAGAACATGTCACTCAGGCAGCCGAGGAGCTACATGTGGCGCAATCTGCGGTAAGTCGGCAAATTCATCAGCTTGAAGAGGAGCTGGGAGTTAATCTTTTTATGCAAAAGGGTCGCAATTTGCAGCTTACGCCAGTGGGACAGCTATTTTGCAAACGGGTTGAGACGATAATAAAAGATCTAGAGCGAGCTGTTTTGGAGGTTCATGAGTTTTTGGATCCTGAGGGGGGCGAAATCCGCATCGGTTTTCCGCACAGTTTGGGGATTCATCTTATTCCTACGGTAGTGGCTGAATTCCGAAAGCGGTATCCCAATGTTAAATTTAGATTTAAACAGGGGATGTATCCGAGTTTAATTCGTGATGTGTTAGCGGGTGAGGTGGACTTGGCTTTTGTATCTCCTTTTCCCGATCGTCATGATCATGTGGAGGGGGATGTGGTGCTGACCGAGGAGTTGTTTGCTGTTCTCCCGCCCAACCATCCTTTAGCCACGGCCAAACATATCACGCTGAGTCAGCTTAAGGGAGAAAAATTTATTCTGTTCAGAGATGGATATTCGTTACGTCCGATTGTCTGGCAGGCTTGTCTGGAGGCAGGATTTACGCCGGATATCGCTTTTGAAGGTGAAGAGACAGATACGATACGCGGATTAGTTGCGGCTGGCATGGGAGTCAGTCTTTTGCCTGAAATGGCGTTGTTTCAGACCAACCCGCTTCAACCTGCAAGAGTGTCAATTGTTGATCCAGAGGTCACGAGAACTATAGGCTTGATTCATCGTAGAGATGATAAACTGCCATTAGTTGCAAAGTCATTCCGAACTTTCTTGTTGCAATATTTTGGTCTTAAAGGTAGTGCAGCTACTCCGAACGGAAGTGCAAAAGCGGATTTAGGACAGTGAGTATAGCTGATTGGTTTTAGATAAAGAAAAAAGGTTGTTCTCTACCGTTAACTTGGTAGAGGAACAACCTTTTTTGCAACACAAGCAATTAATCCCGGCTGTTGAAGATACCGATTAAGCGGATTAGTTCCAGCAAGGAAACAAGAGCTGCAGCCACATAAGTTAATGCAGCAGCATTTAATACTTTGGCTATACCCCGTTCTTCATCACTACGGATAAACCCTTCCGAAACCATAATTTCTCGGGCCCGGTTGGAAGCATTAAATTCAACCGGTAATGTAATTAATTGAAAAGCAACAGTAGCCGAGAAAAAGATAATACCCAAGCCAATCAGGTTCGTGTAGCTGAATAAGAAACCGGCAATCAGCAGAAACGGTGCAATCCCAGAAGCGAAGTTTACGATCGGAAAGATCCGGTGACGGAGTGCCAGCATGGGATAATGCTCTTTATGCTGAATGGCATGACCAACCTCGTGACAAGCTACGGCAACTGCTGAAATGGATTTTTCATAATAAACGGGCTCGGACAGCCGTACGACTCTTTGCATTGGATCATAATGGTCAGATAACGCACCAGGTACTGGTTCAATAGGCACATCATGCAAACCATTGCGATCTAGCATATGCCGAGCTGCATCATAACCGGTCAACCCATTTTCATTTGGGACATCAGACCATTTATTAAAAGTACCTTTTACACGGAATTGCGCCCATAAGGATAATCCGAACGCAAGAATAATCAATATATACATACCCATCATAAAGCAACCCTCCAATATTGTTCATCATACTAGCCAGGGTATCTACATCATAGAACTATGCTCCAGCAGATACTTCAGAGCTTCGATACAAGCGGCGCTTTGTGGTAGTAGACCAGTAAGCAACTTGCGCGCTTGAACGGGCTTGAGCTGCCCCAAGAGAGGCTGTAGTTCATTGACTTCGCGTTCTAGACGCTGCATGTGCATCTCCAGACTCGTTAGTTTGTCAGTGACGTGCTCTTCCCCCGCAACCGAGTTCCATTTAATCAGTGTCTGTCTGATTTCCTCTAGGCTATACTTCTCTTGTTTCATTTGGTTAATACGTTCAAGCCTGTTTAAGGTTTCATCATTATAGAGCCGATAATTTTTCAATGATCGTTCTTCAGGTGTGATCAAACCAAGCTTTGTGTAATAATCAATAGTTCGTTCGCTGACACCAGCCGTCTTGGCTAGCTCACCAATTCGATACAGCTTCATATCCCCATCTGTCTTCACCTCGCGCTCTTCGTTCAACCTTCAATATTAGCATTTGCAAACGGAGTGTTTATAAAGAATATTTTACATGATTCCCAACCATACAGTCAAACGTTATGCTTTTTTTGAACAGAAACAAGCTACTTTTATAGTTAGTAAATATGACATGTAGTGTTTGGAACCATATTTTTTTAACATAATAAAAAAAATCTTGTCAACTTTCATGTATTCTGATTATAATGACAATAAGAATTTCACGAAATGTAAAGAAACTTAACATTCGAGGGAGTGGGCTTCATGAGAAAAAAGTGGTTAGTTGTATTATTGGCCATGCTGACAGTATTAGCTTTTCCGGTAGGTGCGTTTGCTGCTGACGGTCCGACAAATATTCAACTTCAAGCAGGGCTAAACACGGCCTTTACGTTCTTGGCATTTATACTTGTATTTTTTATGCAAGCGGGATTTGCATTGCTGGAGGCAGGCTCGACTCGAATGAAGAATGCGGGTCATGTCGCTGGTAAAACGATTCTCACCACGGGTGTTGCGGCTTTGTCCTTCTGGGCACTTGGATTTGGATTCGGCTTTGGTAATGATGGCGGAAACGGATTTATGGGACTGACGGGTTTCTTCATGAGTGGTACGGATGCGGCTGCATCGTTTGATGCTCTCTCAGGTCTGGATGTTCCGATTACAATTATGTTTTTGTTCCACTTTGCTTTCGCTGCGGTATCACTTTCTATCGCATGTGGGGGGATGGCAGAGCGTGCAAAATTAAGTGTATACATTATTTTCGGTATTTTGTTCTCCATCGTGATTTATCCGGTTGTAGCTCACTGGGTGTGGGGCGGTGGATGGCTTGGTAAGTTGGGGATGCAGGATTATGCCGGTTCGACGGTAGTCCATTTGACAGGCGCTACGGCAGCACTCGTCGCTACCCTGCTGCTCAAACCGCGTCTGGGCAAGTTTAATAAAGATGGCAAGCCGAACATTATCCCTGGTCATAACCAGGTGTACTCTATCTTGGGTGTTATTATTCTCTGGTTTGGTTGGTTTGGGTTTAACCCGGGTAGTGCTGTATCAGCTATGAACGACGGATTCTTTGGATATGTGGCCTTGACTACCAATATTGCTGCTGCGGCAGGTGGGGTTTTCGCTTTGCTCGTATCCTGGATGGTATATGGAAAAGCAGATATTCCTGCTATGCTAAACGGTGTGCTGGCGGCTTTGGTTGCTATTACTGGTTCTTGTGCCTTTGTAGCACCTTGGGCGGCATTGGTCATTGGTGCAGTTGCAGGGATCGTTACTTTCTTCACAGCGCAATGGTTCGAGCGTGCAAGAGTAGACGACCCGGTATATGCTTTCTCCGTGCACGGTGTTGCAGGGATGTGGGGCGCAGTGTCCACAGGGTTCTTCGCTACTCCTGAGCTTGTAAAAATAACTGGTGTAGGTCAAGCGGGTCTGTTCTATGGTGGTGGATTTACCCAATTAGGAGTACAGCTGCTTGGACTGATTGGCACTTTGGCTTTCGTGTTTGTCATTTCCTTCATTATTCTGGGTGCGATGAAAGCGATTATGGGTATTCGCGTTACAGAAGAGGAAGAAACAATGGGATTGGATATCAGTGAACACGGTACGTACGGCTATCCTGAGCAAATGAAGTTGGTTGCTGAGGCTGAAAAGCGTTCTGGAATTGTGAACTAATATGTAAAATATAAAGAACCAGTATGGATGAGCGGAGGAGATGGAAGTATGGAACTGCAAAATATGGCCCCTTGGGTGAGTTCCGCCGAAGCGATTGATCATGCAGATACACCTGAATCGCTAAGGCGGGCCAGGGTCGACTCTCAAAAATGGTTGCTGGCTTCTCAAGCCTCCGCTCCGTTATCAGACTGGTTACAAACGGCGAATGAAATGCATGACCGCATCGCGGCCAGAGCTGTACAAATGTGCGAAAAAGGGATGGTTGAGGATGGCTTCGGCCCTCCTCCCGTCCCTTACGCATTTATAGCCTTCGGAAGCATGGGGCGCTCGGAATCAACGCTGTGGAGTGACCAGGATAACGGTATGATTATCAGTGACACGATATCTGCCGACAAAGAATTATATTTTAGAGAGTTTGGTCGCAAAGTGTCTGCGATGTTAGAGTATTTGGGATATCCCAAATGTGAGGGGAAAGTAATGTGCTCGGAGCCGTTGTGGCGTCAAACATTATCTGAATGGCAAAAACAGCTAACAAAATGGTCGGACGATTTTGCTTGGGAGCCGATCCGTTATCTGATTATCTCGTCTGATATGAGGCATATCGCTGGAGATGAACGACTATCTGCAAACTGGAAACGAAGTTTTTATGAGTTGTTCCGAATACATCCTGATTTACCCTCGGCGGTACTTAGGAACACGGTGAGGCATAAAGCGACACTTAACATTTTAGGTCAGGTTGTTACCGAGCGCTTCGGTGAGCATGCGGGCGATTTTGATGTGAAATACGGGTTGTACATTCCGCTGGTGAACGCAGTCCGTTTTTTGGCGTTGCAACATGGTGTAGAGGAAACCTCCACCTTCAAAAGGCTCAGTCGTCTCGCATCACTGGAAGCGGCACCGTTGCCTTTACTCGATGCTTGCGAGCGTGCCTTTCGGATTGCGCTTCAGCTACGAATGGCTACACCAGTGAAGGAGAATGATGGATTGCTGGTCAGCAATGGCTACCTGGCTGTAAAGCCGCTGAAACAAGGTAAAGGCTGGCATGAGTTGCGCGAGGCGCTTTCGACGGTACGACGGTTGCATCGTGCGTTGCAAAGGCAGTTGCGATTTATGGAAGGGAGAAGGTCATGAAGGAACCAGCGCAGGGAAGTGGCTTCTGGAGCGCTCTCCGCAGAGGAGGAGTGCCGTCTGCGATCGCATCTGTAATGGGGGCTCCTACGGCTCAACAGATGGCGTTTATTCGCTCCTTAACCCGGGAGCAACGGCGCTCTGAAGTATTGCGGACCCCGCTGGATCGTTTGGAGACGGTAGTTTTTGATCTGGAGACAACGGGATTTTCAGCACAGCATGGAGATGAGATTTTATCGTTCGGGGCGATTCGGGTTGTCGGGGACATGATTATGGAAAAAGAGCAGTTTTATACGCTTGTTAATCCACGGACTGTGATTCCTGAGTACATTACCGAACTAACTGGGATTACCCGGGAAATGACGGATGAAGCTCCACCACTTATGAATGGACTGCACGACTTTATGTCCTTTGTAGGTGGGCGAGTACTTGTAGCACATGCTAGCGCTCATGATAAGGCCTTTTTGAATGCTGCGTTATGGAAAACATCTAAAGTTCAATTGACTCATCGTGTTCTGGATACGATGATGCTTGCCAAATGGCTTGAGCCACAGCAACATCAAACCTACAGTTTGGATGAATTGTTGACCTATCAATCCATTCCGATTGAAGGGCGGCACCATGCGTTAGAGGATGCGAAAATGACGGCTAAGCTGTGGGTTGCTTATGTTCAGGAAATGTTGAAGCGTAATGTGACCAATTTGGCAGATGTCTACGCGCATTTAAGTCATGCCTGATTCAGTACAAGGCATAGCATTCATATACACATCAAAACAGCAAGTTCGCGATTTCGTGGGTTTGCTGTTTTTTTTGCGTCCTGTTCAGATTTAGAAGGTTAGAGGTGGGAACAGTATGGGCATCCTATGGAGAAGGTAAGGGCCATTCAGATGAAAGACAGGTGATAAGACTGTGAAAAAATTTCTTTTCATCAGAGCGATAATTATACTGGTTGTGGTTGGGGCTTCATGGGGAGTTATTGCAAACACAACTTATGCAGCAACCCTGTCCATGGAAAATGCACTATTAAAAGAGGAATACGGTAGAGAAAGACTTGAAGCTGAGAAAGAGGTAGAGGCTGAAACAGATGCGGTAGAGGTAATGAAAAAGATAAAGCCTGGTCAACGGCTTCCTTCTATGATTTTAAAGGGGTTAAACGGCAAGACCTACGATGTAGGGGCCACGCGCAATAAGGCTTTGGTTATTAGCTTTTGGGCTTCATGGTGCGATCCGTGCCGATTAGAAGCGCCTATGCTGAATGAGTTGTATAGTAAGTACAAAGATGATGTAGATGTGTATGGTATCAATGTAACTCGTTATGATCGATTGGAGGATGTACAGAAGTTTTCCCGCTCTTTGGATCTCCAGTTTCCCATTTTACTTGATGAGCAAGGAGTATTGTTTGAACGAGTTGGAGGGGTGGCTTTTCCAACTCATGTAATGGTTGATCCTCATGGACAGGTCAGCGAAATCATCATCGGCATGCTCAGTGAGCAGGAGTTGGAACGCAAAATAGAAACTCTTCAAAAAAAGAAGGTGTCTTTGGGAGCCGAGTAGACCGCCAAAGGCACCTTATAAGCTAATGCGAGCAACTGATTAATGATTAACTAATCCATGATGAGTAAGCTCTGACTGATCGTTTGTTGGAGTTGGTGCTTCCAACAATGCGTAACGGAAGCTGTCCAAGAGAGCTTCCCAGCTGGCTTCAATTACATTTTCGGATACGCCTACGTTACTCCAGACGTCCTCGTAATTTTTAGACTCAATGAGCACACGTACCTTGGCGGCGGTGGCATCCTTTTCGTCAAGCACACGTACCTTGTAGTCGGCCAAATGCATGTCCCGCAAAGCAGGGAAATATTGAGAAAGAGCCTTGCGGAGTGCGTTATCGAGCGCGTTGACAGGACCGTTGCCTTCAGCTGCAGTATAGACACTCGTCCCTGCGACATTCAGTTTCAAGAATGCCTCGGATACGACCGGGCGACCGGCTGTTTTCTCTACCAGCACTTTGAAGGACTCAAAAGAAAACATTTCCTTCACTTCACCACCTGCTTCACGAATGAGCAGTTCCAGCGAAGCGTCCGCGCCTTCAAACTGGTATCCCTGATGCTCCAGTTCCTTGATGCGGCTAATTACGCCACGTGCCTCATCACTGGATGGGTCAAGGGTGATGCCCAGCTCTTGCGCTTTGGATACCACGTTGCTTTGCCCGGCCAGTTCGGAGACCAAGACCCGCTGCTTGTTCCCCACAAGTTCAGGAGCGATGTGCTCATAAGTTCGCGAGTCGCGCAGAATGGCTGACACATGAATGCCCCCCTTATGGGCAAAAGCTGCATTGCCAACATAAGGCTGGTTCACAGGCATATTGACGTTGGCGACTTCACTCACAAAGCGGGCTGTATTGTGGAGTTGACTTAACTTCTCGGTATCTAGACAGTCGTAGCCCAGCTTAAGCTGCAAATTAGGAATGACGGAGCACAGGTTAGCGTTACCGCACCGTTCACCGTATCCGTTGATAGTACCCTGAACCTGCCTTGCGCCTGCTTGTACAGCACTTAGAGAGTTCGCTACTGCCAATTCGCAGTCATTGTGTGTATGAATACCCAACTGTGACCTCGTTATCTGGCTTTGCAGCATAGTGACAATATCCTGAATCTCATGCGGCAGGGTACCGCCGTTTGTATCGCACATCACGAGCCAATCCGCGCCTGCTTCTTCAGCTTTTTTCATAACGGCCATTGCATACTCGGGATTGTTTTTATATCCGTCAAAAAAATGTTCGGCATCAAAAATAACCTCCATGCCCCCTTGCTTTAAAAAGGCGATGGAGTCATAAATCATAGACAGATTTTCCTCCAGTGTCGTCTGTAAGGCAGTGTGTACATGAAAATCCCATGATTTACCCACAAGTGTAGCAGCCTGAGCGCCGGATTCCAGAATTCGTTGCAGATTGACATCCTGTGCTGCGATGCTATCTTTGCGGCGCGTGCTGCCGAAGGCGACAATCTTTGCCCGAAGGCCCAGTTCTTGTACCCGTTTGAAAAATTCGATATCCTTGCTGTTGCTTCCGGGAATCCCGCCTTCAATATAATGAACACCGAGATCATCGAGTTTTTTGGCGATTTTCAATTTGTCATCAGCAGACAAGCTAATTCCTTCTCCTTGAGTGCCGTCTCGCAGCGTTGTGTCAAAGATAGAAATAGCGGTGGACATGAGGGACTCCTCCTTTGCGGATTGCTCAGATTGGTGATGCTCTGCTTTTTTAAGCACATTAATTTAGTTGTTTAACGCTTAAAAACAGGAAAGCGTTAGTTTGTCGTGTTCGTATGTTAGTCGATTATATCAACTTATGACTTCAATTGTAATATATAATTATCATTTTTAGCCGCAAAACCTTTATTTTTTATGTAAAATAGAAATAGCATTTAAGGGTATTTCAAGTATAAAATCAAAACACATATTCCCGCGATGACGGGTGAATTTACAGTTAAAAAGAAGGGTTGAGCATGAAAGATGTCAGTGCTTATTATCCGGCTGGTGGACGAGTTATTCTGCATGTGGATATGAATGCATTTTATTGTTCCGTTCATGCAGCGGAGGAGCCGGAGAAATATAAGGGACTGCCTACCGCGGTGGCAGGCAGTAGTGAGCTGCGCAAAGGTGTAATTGTAACCTGCTCTTATGAAGCTCGACGATTGGGCATTTCAACAGGGATGGTCGTTCAGCAGGCTCGTCGGATCTGTCCGCAGCTCATCGTAATACAGCCTGATTTTCACTTGTATCGTCGTTATTCCAAGGCATTTATGAGTATTGCCTATTCATATACGCCTATGCTGGAAGCAACTTCAATTGATGAGTGCTATCTGGATATTTCTGGCTCCAAACAGTTTGGAACACCTATGGAAATTGCTGAGGAAATCCAGCGCAGAGTAGAGGACGAACTGGGTCTGCCCTGTTCAATTGGAGTTGCTCCCAACAAGTTGCTGGCCAAAATGGCCTCTGATCTGAAAAAACCACGCGGGATATCTATTCTACGTTTGCGTGATGTACCCAACATTTTGTGGAACCTTCCTTGTGGTCAATTGTTTGGTGTGGGCCGCAAAACGGCAGATAAGCTTCTACAAATGAACATTCGCACCATTGGACAACTAGCTAAGGCTGATGAGCATATGCTGGTTGGCGTATTTGGTGTGACGGGTTCGTGGTTAAAATTGGCCGCTAATGGGATTAACCATTCTCCAGTCAGCACTGAACGGGAGCCAAACAAGTCCATTGGTCACACGACTACCCTGCCTATGGATGTGGTAAAGCTGGCAGAAGCCCAACGGGTACTTCTTAACATTAGTGATCAGGTAGCCCGGCGGCTTCGACGACACGGTATGCTGGCAGGAGGTATACAATTGACGATTCGGACGCCGGATATGAAGACCTTTACGCGTTCTCAAGTCAGGAGCACTCCTACGGAAAGTGCAGAGGACATATATAAGGAAGCTTGTGCGTTGTATCGTCGCCATTGGGGAGAAGATAAGCCTGTGCGCTTGCTGGGGATTACGCTACAGCAGCTCATTCCAAAGGAGGAAGCGGCCGTTCAAATGGATCTATTTGAATACCAGGATCAGCCTAAGAAGGAAAGCTTATTGAAGACGATGGATGCACTGCGCGATAAGTTTGGTGAAAATGCAATTTTGACCGCTGGGATGCTGGGAGATGATCCTTCGGTACTTCTTCGCAACTCCAAGTTGCGCGGAACTTCGCTGCAAAAAGACAATCTACCAACTCCGGAGTGAAACTTTTGGGTAGATTATTGCAAGCATCACAAGCTACGTTATAAGTGTTTTTTGCATGAAGGATAAAGGAAAATAATTTGTAATAATATTGGGTTTGTATTAATATGTGAATAGAATGCAAAAGCTGGTTTGTTTGACTGTATAGGAGGAAGAGAAAAGTTATGGCTAAATACACTTGGGTAGAAAAAGATACATGCATTGCTTGCGGAGCGTGTGGCGCTACAGCACCAGACATTTATGATTATGATGATGAAGGTTTGGCAGAAGTGATCTTTGAAGGGGATGCAAACCAAGGCATCAAGGCGATCTCAGAAGATTTGTTTGATGATATGCAGGATGCTTGTGACGGTTGCCCTACAGATTCCATCAAAGTAGCAGACGAGCCGTTCAATAAAGAAGGTTAAGCGTAGGCTTCTTCGATAGGCACAGCACTGACAGCTCTCTTCGCCGTATAACGGTGAAAGTAAGCTGTTGGTGCTGTTTTTTTAGATTATAGAATGGTTCAGCGGAGCTGAACTATCCTATAATCGCAAGAAAAACTTCTGCCAAGCGCGGTCTGGCTTCCGTGAGAGTACGTCGATAGACATTTTTTTATGTGCTGTCCATCGAGTCTATTTTTGCCGATATACATAATAGGAAGTATGCAAGATTACACGATCAGGAGGATCCGATGAACCATTCGCCTCATCTTAAATCGTATGTAAAAAAACACCCTGATAATAAAATGGCCTGGTATTTACTCGGCAAAGAGTATGAGAGCAGCGGTCAGGAGGGCAAAGCAAATTATTGCTTTAATCGTGCAGGAGAAGTGTTCGAAGCCTTCGAGCATAAACAGATTCCGGCAGACGTATGGATGGAATATCAGGATAAACTGGTTCAAATGTCCAAGGAGAAGGAGCGAAGAACGGCTCGAACACGCCACCTGTTAACTGCGTTAATGGTACTACTGCTCATATGGGTTCCTTCAGCCAATTCACCGAGACCTTCAAATGAAAATGCATCTGTTCCATCTGGAACTGAGCAGGCAGCAATTGATAATATTGAAGTTACGAAAGTGGCCACTGCTGATCCGAAGGAGATGGTCCAGATCGGTGTGGTTGGTGGTGTGTTTACGGCTCAAGCTCGAAAAGGGAGTGGAGCTGGAACGGGGCTTACTGATTTGTTGGCTAAGACTAGCCGACTGCCGTCCAAGACTACGGTGTTGGGTATGGAGCAAGGGGGCTCATGGCTGCTCTGGAGAGAGGGTATGAAGCCCTTACTTAGTGTACAGAACAAAGGAAACGGTGGATTAGCTGTTCAGTCTTACGACGCCGCTGCGTGTGCTTGCAAGCCGTCAGACAGTGAAAATCTTCGCAAAGCAGGTCTAAAATGGGCTGCTGGACAGGAGGAATTAGCTGTGTTGAATAGCTCCATGCGTGCTTTTCGCTCACAGCATCAACGTCTTCCCCAGAGTCTTGATGAACTGACTCGAGACTTTCCCGCTAACACGATGTACGGTACGACAGACGAGATGAAGAAGGCTTTTACACCTATGCGTAATTTACTTGCTTCACCAGGACAGGGAACAGGGCAGGCAGTAGATTTAGACGCTGACTCGTCGGCCGAAAGTAGTCCATTACTGGCATCGTCATTGCACGGACGACCTTTTCTGGGGCAAACGCTGCGAATTGTGGTGGACAAATCCAAGCACAGGCTCGCCCTGGTAAGTGGGAATGTACTTATTCGAAATTATCCTATCGGTTTGGGCGGAGAGAAAACACCAGAAGGGAAGTTTGTGATTACCGATAAAGTAGTAAATCCGAACGGCAAATCCAACGGTGAGTTTGGTAGCCGTGGAATGCAACTGTCTGCATCGAATTATGCCATTCATGGCACGAACGAGCCGGACAGCATTGGCAAAAATGAGTCGTTGGGTTGCGTCCGAATGGGGAAAGAGGATGTGGAGGAATTGTTTGCACTCGTACCTTCGGGTACGGAGGTAGTTATTGGTAACGGGGGATTGCCTGATCAAGTGCTTGTGCCTGGTTCTCGATTTACAAGTGAGCCGCAGCATGACCAGACGAATCCCCGCAAAACCTATCACTGGCTAAATTAACGTTTTGATGCTATTGCTACTTGGTGTTTAACGATTTCCTGCTTGTGCTAAAACAATGACCAGAATAATCACAATGATGAGGAGAACAAAGCTGACAGCGGTCCATACAATCGCTTTCTTGTTCACCTCATCCTTTTTCTTTTGCAGACTGGGCGGCTTGCGCTTGGTCTTCATATCAGCAATCCCTCTTTTCTAACGGGCTAAGGTCTTGTCTTACTATGTCCATTGTAAATGGTTTGATTATACATTTTCAATGACATCTCCATGACAACTGAATTGTTCTGGAGCTACACCTCGCAAATTACTTTCTTTTTGGTATGGAAAAAGCTAAACTATTTTGTAGAGATGTTTTTTAGGATTGTGCAAGGGCATAGAACGGAGTGGATGAATCGTGTTGTATCGAAGGATTGCGAAACCTGTTTTTTTTAAAATGAGTCCAGAGACTGCCCATCATGTAGTCATTGACGGCTTAAAACATGCGGGCTCATTCCCTGGTGGAGCAGCGACACTGCGAGGGATGTACGGAGTCAAGGAAACGGAGGATCTTGCCGTTGATCTGTTTGGCATTCATTTTCCCAACCCGATTGGACTGGCTGCAGGACTGGATAAAAATGCAGAAGCGGTTACTGGTTTTTCTTCCATCGGGTTTGGATTTATGGAAGTGGGAACGGTGACACCTGTGGGACAGCCCGGCAATGATCGGCCCCGGTTGTTCCGACTGCCTCCCGATGAGGCGTTAGTCAATCGGATGGGCTTTAACAATCTGGGTGCTGAGAGCATGGCCAAACGTCTGGCTGCACTCAAACATCGACCTGTTCCGGTCGCAGTTAATATCGGCAAAAATAAAATCACGCCCAATGAGGATGCTCATAAGGACTATGAAAAGTGTATTTCCGCACTGTATCCGTATGCGGACTTCTTTGTAGTGAATATTAGCTCGCCGAATACGCCGGATTTGCGAAAGCTCCAGCATGGTAATGAACTGAAGTCGCTATTGGAAGCGGTTCGGGCAGAGATGGGAGTTCAGGCGAAAAAGTATGGCAATGCCAAGTCTGTACTGGTTAAAATTGCGCCAGATGTATCGGATGAGGAATTGGAATATATGACAGATGCGATTGCTGCCAGTGGAGTAGACGGCATTATTGCGACCAATACAACAATATCCAGAGCTGGTCTGACGCACCGAAATGCGAGTGAAACAGGAGGGCTGAGTGGTAAGCCGCTGCGTGACCGTTCCACAGAGGTCATCGGACGGGTGTACCGCCAGACGGAAGGTAAGCTGCCTATCATCGGATCAGGCGGCATCTTCACGAGTCGTGATGCCTATGACAAAATTAAAGCAGGCGCAAGCCTGATTGAAATTTATACAGCATTGATCTACGAAGGGCCGGAAGTAAATAGGGCTATACATGCTGGCCTGCGTGAGCTGCTTCGAAAGGACGGCTTTAGACACATTACCGAGGCTGTTGGTGCAGATCACAGATAAAAAAGCGTTGTCGGAAGAGACAGGAGGTACGGGGATGGACGGAAGAGACTGGGGAACATTTTTACTGCCATACGATCAGGCGGTGGAAGAGCTTAAGGTCAAGTTCAAAACAATGCGTGCGGAGCTGAAAAAGCGCGAGGAATACGCTCCTATCGAATTCGTAACCGGACGGGTTAAAAAAATATCAAGCATCCTCGATAAGGCGAAGAGATTACAGGTTCCTTCTGATCAGCTGGAGACGGGAATCGAGGATATTGCAGGCATTCGCATTATGTGTCAATTTGTAGAGGATATTCGGCGGGTGGCCGAATATATCAGAAGACGTAAGGATTTGACCGTACTGTATGAAAAGGACTATATCACCAATTATAAAGACAGCGGCTATCGCAGCTTTCATATGATTGTGGAGTATCCGGTTCAAACAGCAGTGGGGCTGAAAATTGTGCTGGCAGAAATTCAAATCCGTACTTTGGCTATGAATTTTTGGGCAACCATAGAGCATTCTCTTAGCTATAAGTATCGTGAAAGCTTGCCTGATAATATGCGCACACGATTAAAAAAGGCAGCTGAAGCAGCCTTTGTATTGGATAATGAGATGTCTTCTATGCGTCTTGAAATATTGGAAGCGCAGAAAAAGTTCGAGGATGAAGCCAATATCGTTTCTAAAGTGCTAACAGGTATGCACCGGCTGTATTTCTACCATAAGATCAGTGAAACGATTGATGCGCAGCGCAGATTTAATGAACTGTGGGAACGGCACGACATGGAAGGAATCAAGCTGCTTCACGATGAGGTCAAAGAGATGCTAGAAGCCTCTACCAAGGAAGAAGACAGGGATGAGTATTAAATGGCAAACCTTTCCTATGAACCGCTGTACGTGACTTATTTGGTGTACTTCAATCGGGATCGGGATTACTTTGAATGTCATGAGGTACTGGAAGAGCTGTGGCTTAAGCTGGACCGTGACCCTGTATATAAAGGTTTGCTGCAAGTTGCTGTAGGACTGTATCATTTCCGGAATGGTAACTATCGTGGTGGACATATGATGCTGAATAGTGCGGTCCACAGGTTGGAGCATGCTCCTTCGCAGGCGCTGGGCATTAATATGGCGAAGCTGGTGGACGAGGCGCGCGTTTGCGCCCGTCAGCTTGCTGACGTTGTTATGACTGGTACGGAAGAGCTTTCGCACCAACCGCCGGTTTATCGGGATATGACGATTGAAATCGTCGAGCCTGGGCTACGCCGGGCCGTGGAGAAGGCATCGTCGTCCATTCCAGTCAACATCCCGCAGCAGAGAGGTCCTCGGCGTGGGGAAAAGCATGAGCAGCGTCAGCAGGCGCTGGCAGCTTCAATTAGGCGAAGACAGGCAGCTGGCGGCTCAGGCTCTGTCTCGGCGGAAACGAAGGATACGCCTTGAGTTTGAAGCGCATGATAAGCAAGCAGCCCGATCCGTTTCATAAGGATCGGGCTGCTTTATCGTTTCAGGTGTGTGAACGTTTGACTAGGAGGTTACGTTCTTTTTATATTTCTCAAAGAAGGCTTTGAAATCGTCGAGTGTGTACCCATTGTCCGAAGGACTTTCCTTCAACCCGCCTACCATACGTTCCTTTTCCACGCCTTTTTCGTAATAAATGAGCGTAGGGGTATACTCAATCTTATACTTGTCCCAGCCATCCTCATACTCACGCAGGTTAAATTCGTGCATCGTAATGTTCTCCTGCTTGCTCAAAGGCAAGAGCTTAGGGGTAGTGGCGCGGCAATGCACACAGTCGGACGCGAAATGATAGACGAAGAAGTTTTCCTTTTTGTCAATTTTACTCTGTAGATCTTCCGGCTTAATAATTTGCTGATAGTTCGGGTCATTTAACAGCTCTTGAGTAGCAGGATTTAACGAGGCTGTGGAAACGCCATACAGCTTGTTTTTAGTGCCTGAATTTAAAGCGAGCAGCACTCCAAGCAAAATGACCAGCACAACAAAAAAGCCGATGACAGGTATAAGCTTTTTTTTGTTGGATTTTTGTGCGTTCAATGCAATCTCTCCTATCAAAATTCAAAATATGTAGCTATGAATCTTATTATTATACAACATTACATCTTGTAGTGAAAGTTCGTAAATCACACCGATATTGCAGGATAACAGGTTGAATATGGTACAATAAAATTTATTTTAAAAGGACAGGATGATTACGATTATGGGTGTACAGCTCCCCACAGCATTTGTAAAGCGCATGGAGCAACTGCTCGGCGACGAATTTGAAGCATTTATGACCGCCTACGACCACACGCCCCATGCCGGGATTCGCGTCAATACGTTAAAAATTTCGGTGGAGGACTTTAAGGAACGTTCTCCGTTCGAACTGCGGCCAATTCCATGGTGTGCCACGGGTTTTTACATTCCGCACGGTACGAAGCCGGGGTTACATCCTTACTACCATGCGGGACTGTACTATATACAGGAACCGAGTGCAATGTCTCCGGTTGAACTGCTCAATGTAGCTCAAGATGAAGCTGTATTGGACTTGTGCGCTGCACCGGGCGGGAAATCGACCCAAATAGCGGCCAAACTACAAGGAAGCGGCGTATTGGTGACTAATGATATTAGCGCGGACCGAACCAAAGTGTTGGCTAAAAATGTGGAATTGTACGGTGTGCGTAATGCCGTGGTACTGAATGAAAGCCCGGATCGAATCGCCGATGCCTTTCCTCATTTTTTTGACAAGATACTAATTGACGCACCTTGCTCGGGAGAAGGTATGTTCCGCAAAGATGAGGATATGGCAAAACAATGGGAAACGCATTCGGTGGATAAATGTGTAGTCATGCAACGGGACATTTTGCGTGTAGCGGCCTCGATGCTGAGCACAGGAGGGAGAATTGTCTATTCGACCTGCACCTTTGCGCCAGAAGAAAATGAAGGAATGATCGCAGAATTTCTGGAGGCTCATCCCGATTTTGACGTAGTCCCTGTTCCGTCGGAGGCAGGTTTTGCACCAGGCCACCCGGAATGGATGAGTGAAGAGGTCGCGGCATCACATCCCGAACTGCGGGGAACAGCACGCCTTTGGCCGCATCTCGTAGAGGGAGAAGGCCATTTTATCGCTGTGTTGCAACACCAAGGTGGTCGTGTCACTGGAACTGAAGATCACACTGAATCCGGGGATTTGACTCCATTTGAGGGCAAGAATGACAGGGCATTGAACATAGATGCAACGTATCCACGGAAAAAGCAGTTTTTGTCCGTCAAGGAAGCACTGACGCCAAGCGGTCAAGGAAGACATGCGACTGGTGAGCCTAAACGAAGTGGAAAAGGAATGGACGGGAAGTCCGGTAAAGGAAAGTCCGCGCGCGGCTTGGGTGGCAATAAGTCTCGTTCTGGCAAAGAGAATGTAAAATCCGCTGCACGCTCCCCACAAGATGTACTGGAGTCCTATCACCAATTTGTGAAGGATCAGCTGGAGGTGTCCTTTACAGGCTATACGGTGGTCTATGGAGATCGTATTTATCAGTCGCCATTGGCATCCCATCGTTTGGACGGCCTTAAGGTGGTGCGACCAGGCTGGTTTATGGGTACCGACAAGAATGGTCGCTTTGTGCCTTCACACCCGTTGGCGGTGGCATTACGCCCTTCAGAAACGGCTAGAAGCATCAATCTCTCCAGTTCAGATGCTGAGGCCATCCGGTATTTAAAAGGGGAGACCTTGTCCATCCCCGTTGAGAGAATGGCACTGCGGAACGAAGTCCAGCCCAAAGGCTATACTCTCGTGTGCATTGATGGTTATTCGGCTGGGTGGGGCAAATGGCAGGACGGCATGCTCAAAAATGAATACCCTACAGGTTGGAGGTGGACATCGGTATGAGTGGAAAAGGGAGACAAACGCAACGTTTGGATAAAGTTTTAACCCATATGGGATATGGTTCCCGTAGTGATATCAAGCGACAGGTGAAGCAAGGGATGATCACAGTAAACGGGAGGATCACCAAGGATAACGGCTTACAGGTTCATCCATACCAGGATCAGATTGAAGTGAACGGGGAACGTGTTGTTTTTCGGGAGTATATTTACATCATGCTGCACAAGCCACCGGGCGTTATATCTGCAACTGAAGATACGAGGGAGCGGACGGTGCTGGATTTGCTGAGCGCGGAGGAACGACACTTTGAGCCTTTTCCAGTAGGACGCTTAGACAAAGATACAGAAGGGCTATTGTTGTTGACCAACGATGGTAAGCTAGCGCACGAACTACTTTCTCCACGGCGGCATGTCCCTAAAACATATGAGGCTACCGTATCGGGGCATGTCACGGAGGAGGACATTCATCAATTTACAGCAGGAGTGGAACTGGATGATGGGTATGTTACACTTCCCGCGCAGTTGACCATTCTTCGCCACGAACATCCGCACCAGGCAGATGGAGAAGTCATTTCCTATATTTCGCTTGTAATCCATGAGGGAAAGTTTCATCAAGTGAAGCGTATGTTCGAAGCGGTTGGTAAAAAGGTGACCTATTTAAAAAGAATAGCTATGGGGCCATTAAAGCTGGATGAACAGCTTCCACTGGGCAGCTATCGAGAGCTGACTAGTGAAGAACTGGCATGGATCGGCCGGGATATAGCATCTGCAACGTCAGAAGTTTGATGGGCAGATTAAATATAAATGACGCACAGGCTCTTGTGAAATTCCTGTGCGTCATTTTAGGATATAGACAACCAGACAGAGAATTATTCAAACTCAACGTTCAACACTGAATCGCAGTTTACGAATTATTGTGCGCGTGCTGCCCGACTCTTTTTCACTTCGGCTGCTGTATAAGCTGTAACCTTGTTTTTACCTGTCGTTTTGGATATGTACATCGCTTGATCGGCCTGCTTGACCAGTTCATCCGGGTTCATTTCCTTCTTCACTGTACTGTGTCCGACACTGATGGTGACAATGCTTTCTTCCGCGACCCGCTCGCGGATACGTTCTGCGACATGTCCAACCTTGGCACGTCGATCTACAACCATTGCGACCAGTTCCTCGCCACCGTATCGTCCGGTCAGTCCGATTTCATCCAGTTCATCCTCCATAATCTGTGCCACCTGTTTGAGTACTTCATCCGCACGAGCATGGCCTTGCGTATCATTCAGCTTTTTGAAATTGTCAATATCGCAAAAAATGACCGACACGCGGATTCCTTGATCCATATATCGCCGTAGTCGTCCCGAAAAATATTTACGGTTATATAGCCCTGTCAGGCCATCGGTGATGGAAGAACGGTAAATCCTTTGGAGCAGCTCCACAATCCGTTCAAACAGGATGAGGAATAACGTAGTGTAGTACAGCAATGGTAAAAATGACATATATAGGACTGTGTTTGATCTTCCAGCTTCTTCAGGGATGTCATTTCGCAGCCACAAATAGCCGAGCCAGAGCAAATACATGGATAAGCCCGCTACATACTTCTTTGGCTGTCCGATTCGTGGGGTGATGAACACAAGGCTCAGTATAAGTACCAGTACTCGATAAAACAGAGTGAACCCAACTAGTTTCGCTGCGCTGATCCAAGCGGGCAACAAACCTGCAGTCCAGGCAATAACCGGCAATATCAATAACGCACCCAGCAGCAGCAAGGTCCATGTCTGCGCACGTTTCAGCTTCCGGTAGAGTTGAAATACGGCGGCATTGATGAGCACGAAGGCAGACGCCTCCAGCACATTTTTCCACACGATTCCTTGGAGTTGCATCTTGCCTCCACCTGCTGAATAGAGATTCATGGCTTCATATGTCATAATAATAATAGCGGCAACCGAAAAAAGGATATAGGCTTTTTTTCGTTGTCTGCTATATATGATCACGCACATCAGTGCCATCATGAGTATAATATACAAACCGCAGGCTGCACTTACGGCCCCGGCCAGAGATGGGAAACCCAAGGTTCCCGATAAGGACAACAACGTCAACATCACCGACTCCATTTGCAAAAATAGTCAATCTATTGAACGGTTGATATCGTTCCGATACAATAGACAGGATTTATCCTATTTAAAATGTTATAATTTTCTTTTGTGACTAACATTTATTCTCAATATATCATCTTTCAGAAAATCCGGAAACCTATACATACAATCTGTGATCCGGGCAGTTTAATGCTTGAAAGGGGAAGCACGTCATGAAATTGCTACAGGCTCTCTTTTTCCCACCCGAGCAACCGGGAGGCGTTTCATCCATGATTCCATATCTGCAAGAGCGATTTACATCCCCCCGTTGGGAAATGGAGCTATTTTCAATCCCTAAACGGATTCGTAACAAGGGTAGGGACGAAGTAACTTTTGACACCTTTGACTGGACGAGATATGAACAATATCCAATCGTTCAAAAATATATTCAGACGTATCGTGACTATTTATGGTGGACACGGCTTCGTATTCAGAAGCCCTATGACCTCATTCATGCTCATCATCCGATTGCGGGAATCGCCATGAAAACTGTTTTTCCTGACATTCCGCTCGTACAGACGATTCACTCTTCCTATGAGAAGGAGTTAATTCTAAACGGGAAAATAGAGGAGAACGGGCCTGAACACCAATTCTTGGTGTCACTGTATGGGGAAATGGAGCAGAAGGCGGATCGTCTGATAGCGGTATCTCATTCTTTTCAGCATTACTTAACTCCTTACGTTCAGAATCCGCAAGACATTGCAGTCATTCCGAATGGATATGATGAGAAGCGCTTCAAACCCATTCCACACGAAAATGAAGTGACACAGCTCATAACCGTTTGTCGCCTTGTTCCGGCGAAAGGACTGGATATTTTATTGGGAGCCTGTGCTGAACTTAAAAAAAGAAATCTGGATTTTGTGCTTCATATTATTGGAGACGGCCCGGTTCGCCCTGAGCTGGAAGAGATGGCGCGACAGCTCGATATATACCATGAGACGATTTTTTATGGATATACCCTTCATCCAGAAGAGTTTATGCCTTTCTTTGATGTATTTGTCTTGCCTTCTCGGGCGGAGGCCTTTGGTTCGGTATTTGCGGAAGCAGCGTTAAGTTGCCTGGCATTGGTAGGTACAGAAGTGGGAGGAATACCGGAGCAGATTGAAGATGGGGTAAATGGTCTGCTCGTGCCACCCGACAATCCGAGGGCACTGGCAGACGCATTAGAAAAGGTCATTGCTGACCCTGCCTATCGTTATGAGCTGGCTAGATCTGCCTGCGATAAAGCTAAATCAAGCTATTCTTTAAGTCGGGCGGTTAACGAGTTGAAGAAAATGTATTTGAAATTTCCACATTAACCATGACGAGTACCACCTGGTTTGGAATCGGAATGCCGAAAGCTGGAGCGAGGACGTGAGGAACGGAAAGGTCTCCTGCGTCCTGCTATGATCAGTTTGCTAACCCACATCAGACTGAGCATTCCGAAAATAGGATAAAGGACAGATAACAGTGAACTGAAGCCGAACTGACTGATTAAAAAACAGGTGAGCATAATGAATAGTGTGATGAGCTTGGGCGAAATTTGGACATGCTGACGAATTTGCAGACTGACTCCATAAATGTCGGCTACAAAGGTACTGAAGATTTCCATGAAAATGAGTAGAATGTATATGATTTCGACAAAGGCACCCAGACGGTAAGCAATGCTTCCCATAGGGATTTCAAATTGCTGAATACCTGGCATATGTGCTGACATGGCAAAGTGTGCAGCCATTAGCATAAACCCGACACCAACTCCGCCCAAAACTCCTCCCCAGCGGATGGTTCTTCGGGAAAAGGTTTGGCTACCAAGTGGTACAAGCACGGCTTGGGCCATAGTTAGGTTAAAGGACGTGTACAGCAGTGGAGAGAGCAAGGTTCGAAATGTACTGTGATCTGTCGTGTTCGTAATAAAACTCTGAGGATTGGGCATGGAGAGCGTGCTGTGAACGAGCAGAAGAGACATGATGATCATCAGAGGGACAACCACGGTGTTCATGTGCAAGATGGCCTTAATGCCTTTACTTAGCAGCAAATAAGTACCAATCAGTGTAATAAGCAGTCCGGTTTGGTAATGCAGGTGAAGGTGCTCTACAAAAACAGAGCCGGCTCCTGCCAGCATGACGCTGTTTACGCCAATCAACACGATGAGTGTGAACCAGCTAATCCATTTCCCGGCATTGGCACCAAAAAGATGTTTGTTCAGGTCCTCGTAGGATTTGGCTGAAATATCATGTGCGATCAGCATCATTTTCGTACCCAACCATACAAATATGATTGTGGATAGCATAATAGTGAGTGTAGCCCAACGACCATACTGCGTAAAAAATTGCAGAATTTCTTGTCCGGTAGCAAATCCGGCACCGACGATTGTACCGATGTATGTAAAAGCAATTTGAAAAACATGAATATTACGTTTCATCCCCAGTCCCTCCTTGCTTGCTTGAATAACGCTGCAGCGAGCATATAATACAAACTATGTTCAACTGAAATAGGACATGACTGGATGAGACTGAAAATAATTAAAGTGAATTAATGAATAGCTTGACGGGAGCGTAATTTATGGGTCAAATCCTTGCATGGATACTTGAATACGGATATTTGGCAATGTTCGGCTTGCTTGCACTTGGAGTAGCGGGTATGCCGATACCCGACGAAGTGCTAATGATCGCCTTCGGCGGGCTCGTGTCTCAAGGGCACTACAACTTCATTGCTGCACTGGCAGTCACATTTTTCGGTAGTATGACGGGTATGATGCTTAGCTACACATTGGGGCGTCTGCTGGGCAAACCACTTTTGCATCGATACGGAAAATGGGTGAGGCTTACGCCTTCTAGGATTGCCTCTTCTGAAAATTGGTTTGGGCGCTATGGTACCTGGGGAATCCTGTTCGGATATTTTGTCCCCGGCTTGAGACATGTATCCTCATATCTGGCAGGTACAACCCGTTTAGGCGTTTTCCGCTATATCAGTTATGCATCAGCAGGAGCTTTGCTGTGGTGCGGTACATTTTTGGGGATTGGACATGCGGTGGGCATGCATTGGGAGCAGGTGGCGAAGCTAATGGAGAAGGTGACGCATCAGGTAGGGCTGGTCGTTATTCTTTTAATCGTTGTGGGAGGAATCACCGCATGGTTCTGGAACAAGCGTAAAAAAAATGTCACATGACCGCATGGAAAGCAGCTATAGCTTGAAAGCGGCGGGTGAAGTATGGTACTTTTACCGCATAGGATTGCCGTGGGAGGTCATGTAATGGAAGTATTAAAGAAACGAATTTTAAATGAAGGCGTGATTGCATCAGATCATGTGCTGAAGCTGGATGGTTTGCTTAATCACCAGGTTGATCCAGAACTGACAATGGCAATGGGACGAGAGTTCGCAGCACGTTTCCGAGAAGAGAAGATTACCAGAGTAGTGACCGTGGAGTCCTCAGGCATTGCCATCGGGTTTGCGACAGCATTGGAATTGGGTGTACCGTTGGTATTTGCTCGTCGTAAAAAGACCCTATTAGCTGATCCAGACGCGCTGTGTGAACGCGTACCTTCGTTTACTAAAGGTATTGTTACGGATATTATGCTGTCTCGTCAATTTATTCACGAAGATGACCGTGTTCTGTTCATTGATGATATTATTGCTAATGGTGATGCGGCGCGAGGTATGGTTAAAATCATTCAACGCTCCGGAGCGGAGTTGGTTGGATTTGGTGTCGCGGTGGAAAAAAGCTTTCAGGCCGGAGCGAGAACCATCCGTGAGCAGGGTATTCGTGTAGAGTCATTGGTCAAAATTTTGTCGTTAGCTGACGGCAAGATTGAGTTTGCTGAATAGTAACAATTCAAAACTCCTGATCCTTATTTCTAATAATAACCTTTGCATGAGCTTCAATTTCGCTTATAATATAGATAAGGTTTTGGAGAGGAGGCAGCAACATGGGGAAAGAACAATTGACCGAACAGTTTTTTCTGGAAAAACTGGCAGCGGCTAAAGTACACTTTGAGCGTGCCTTGGATTGTAAGCATACGGAATTCGACGATTTGTATCCCTATATGATTGAACATCCTCAGTTTTTTTGGTATAAACGCTATGTGGCCTGGTCTGAGTTGTTGACGTTGGTTAACCTATGCGAAGAATTGTCCTTCTCTTGGAAAGAAGAATTTACTGCTCACCAAGTGGAGTATGTAGATCAGCGAGTGTTGTCTGCACAAGTGCTGGACTTCTGGTATGAGAAGAACGATACAAAAGAACATGATCACAGTGTGAATCAGTCGGGATAATTTGTCGCTCTGTTGGCAATCCATATAAGTAGTAAGAGAGAAGAGACCTAAATGATTCGTTTAGGTCTCTTTTTAAACTTTTTTCATGTATATAGAACCATGATCGTTATGTTAAAAAAGTGAATAAGGAGGGGACAAGGATGATTATGGACGAAGAATTGGATGCTTATCGACTCTCCGGTGAAAAGGTGCGTGTCGTACGCGATGGATTGGAGTCCAACGATGTTGTGGGCATTGTACTGGCATGGGATGAGGAACAGGTGCTTATTCGTCGCCAGAATCGACGTGTGGTCAAATTGGATCGCAGCTATACATACCAGTCGTTCAGCGAGCCGCGTCACAATCCGATAGATCTGGATTAGGAATGGGTTCTCAAATGGGTGTTGGATAAAAATAACTGGGTGATTCATTAGGCATACAGAAACTCTAAATCGGACACAGTAATGAAGGAAAATCCAACAGAGAGGACGTGCTGTGTCAATGACGGTTATGGACGAAAAAGTACATGCATACAAGGATCAAATCAGCCATTTGGAAGATCAGTTGCCCGAGGTAGTTCATGCATATCATCGTTTTACCGGAGAGTGCTTTCAAGCCGGCAGCTTAGATGAGAAAACCAAGCAACTGATTGCGCTAGGCATTGGCTTATTTGCCAACAATGAAGTATGCACGTTTTATCACGTGGACGAGGCGCGGTCCAAAGGAGCCAGTGATCAGGAAATTATGGAGACCATTGCTGTAGCCGCAGCAGTAGGTGGAGGACATGCTCTAAGCCAAGGGGTAACGCGTGTACAGAAGGCGTTGCAATAAGGCGAATCATTAATTGATGAGCTTATACTTCGTCATAGCGGTTATAGATCGATTTGGATATATGATGAATATGGAAAGGAGCTTCCGCGCACAGTTGGTGTCTGCGGAAGCTTTTTTCTTTTGCGTGTTGGTTGTGCGGGGATTATGCTCTTCTGCTTGCGGCAAAAGCAGCAGGGCGAGACGTTTTACGCTTATAAGCTAAAGAGGATGTAACCAAACTTCGTTCAACGATGCGTAGAGGTTTGGATGTTGAATTGTTTGGTAATTCGGGGCGATGTTTCTCTAGTAAAGGAAGGGCAGCTGTATGGGGCATAGAGGTTGAGAGCCCGAGATATGCTCGCATCCGCTCATACATTTCTTTGCGGAATGCTGGCATTGCCATACTGAACTGCTCTTTATTGCCTTTACTTATATAGGTGGCGTGAACGCCGGAGTGGTTTTGTTGTATGTCCAGAACTTGAATGTGATATTTATTAAATTCATGTTTTATTTCAGACAGCAGGATCCCGGTACGATCTACACCTGCGTTAACCATTTCGACATAAAGATCAGGGGTTTTCAGCATACCGCTTTCTTCAAGAATTAGGCTGTCCCGCTCAAATACTTTTTGAATAAAGGTAAGGAGCAGATAACTTTTCACAAGAGACCATTCATGCTGAGTAGTATCTGAAGAGATCATAACCATTCACCGCCTTAGGAAAATGTGATGATAATTCATAACCGAATGAAGAAAAGGAACCTTCGTTCCCAGGAACTTATGTTCTTATTTTAGTTTATTATTCCTTTTTTATCAAGAGGAAATTAACAAACATAAAAGGTTTGACATCTCGATATGAGCATGGTATGATCTATCTTGTCGCTAAGAAAGATTGATCTTTCGAGGATAAACGACAACTTATATGCGGTCGTGGCGGAATTGGCAGACGCGCACGGTTCAGGTCCGTGTGGGCTAACCCCCCGTGGAGGTTCGAGTCCTCTCGACCGCATCTATTAGAAAAGGTCTATAGAATTGCTCTCGTAGCAGTTTTAGAGACCTTTTTCTTATATTTCCGGGGATTTGCTCATAGTTTAAGCTGAACACGTTTCTTGTCTTCCCGCAAACTATGGATTTCCAGATATGATAGAAAATTTTAAGATGAAGTTATTGAAAGGTTGGATGTAAGATGGAGAAAGCGACTTTTGCAGGTGGATGCTTCTGGTGTATGGTGACTCCATTTGAAGAACAGCCGGGCATTCATGGCATTGTGTCAGGATACACTGGAGGAACGATTCCCGATCCGACCTACGAGCAGGTTAAAACAGGAACTACAGGTCACTACGAGGTGGTGCAGATTACTTTTGAACCTGAGCTGTTTCCTTATGAAAAGCTGCTCGAATTATATTGGCCGCAAACAGATCCTACCGACGGGGAAGGTCAATTTCAGGACCGGGGTACACAGTATAAACCCGCAATTTTTTATCATACAGAGCAGCAACGTGAGCTTGCACAACAGTCCAAGGAGCAGTTGGCACAAAGTGGACGCTTTGATAAGCCAATTGTAACGGAGATTCTTCCTGCTTCGATTTTTTATCCTGCAGAGGATTATCATCAGGATTACCACAAGAAAAACGTGAAGCACTATAAGGAAGATCGGGCCCAATCAGGTCGTGATGAATTTATTGATAAGAACTGGTAAGCGGCTTTAACATACGTTTCTACGCACGATAAGGCAGATCAGGGAGTATTCCATGGATCTGCCTTATACATATTTAGACGACGTTACTCACACAATGAAGGGACAGAGAAGGAGGCTGACCCGCAATGAGTACACGACGGAAGCTGCACATGAGAAATATAATAAAAAAGGCTTTAAAGGAATCTCGCGCTCGGAAAGAGCCAGCTTATGTACCTGTATTCCATTCAAGCTCCAAAATGCGAAGAACCGTAGTACTCTGTATTTCGGTATGCATGTTATTCATGGTCTGTAGTACTGGTGTTGCAGAAGCAATAGACAAACAGGACGAGCCGCAAAAGATGGTTGCTGTCATTATTGACGATCTGGGAAACAATATGAAAGGAACTGAGCAAATTTTAAATTTACCCGTTAAGATTACCGTTGCTGTGATGCCCTTCCTGCCTACAACCAAGCAGGACGCTATGGAAGCGCATAAGCGCGGTCATGATGTCATCGTCCATCTTCCAATGGAGCCAAAGCAGGGGAAGCCCGAATGGCTTGGGCCTGGAGCAATTAAGGCTAATATGACGGATGAAGAAGTACGTGCGAAGGTGACAGCAGCCATTAAGGATGTTCCTTATGCGATAGGGATGAACAACCACATGGGTTCAAAGGTCACTTCGGATAAGCGCATTATGTCCATTGTTCTTGATGTTTGTAAGGAGCATGGACTATTTTTTGTCGATAGCCGTACTAATTATTGGTCAGTGGTCCCTGAGCTTGCCGCTAAAAAGGGGATGCCACCAGTACGAAATGATGTTTTTCTGGATGATGTCCATAACCTCGCCCATGTGAATCGGCAACTTACAAAAGTGGTTGAATGGCTGGATAAGCACAACACCTGCGTAACGATTGGGCACGTCGGCGTGTCTGGTATGTACACATCCTCCGCTCTTCATTCGTCGGTTCCCAAGCTAAAGGAGCACGCCAAATTTGTGGGTATTAGCGATTTGGTACGAGCTGTATGGGGATGGACGGGAGACTCAGCCACCAACACTACCATGCCGTCAGATGCGCAATAATGCCTGCGGCAATAGCTTCGGCAATGCTTTTTTGACCACGATCCTCGGAAAGCATAGCTCTGTCCTGTTCGTTACTGATAAATCCAGTTTCTACAATTACAGCAGGATGCTGAATTTTATTCAAAAGATAAAAGGGCTTTCCGTACACTGTTTTTCTATTCATGCAAAATAAGCGGTTTAATGAATGCTGAATCCGTTCAGCTAACAGATAGCTGCTGCCTTCATCCTGATACAGTACAATGGGTCCCCGTTTTTCGGCACGTTTGTTCCAATTGACATGCAGGCTTACAACCAAAGCGGTGGGCAATTGTTCTGTTAAGCTTTTCCGTTGGGCGAGGTCTTTAAGGTGCCGGGATTTGGACTGCAGCCAACGGTTGTCGTCACTCAGTGCGTAGTCCTTGTCCCGATTCAGGACAGCAGGATATCCCTGGGAGCGTAAAATCAAGTACAGCTTTTGAGCAATGGCAAGATTGATATCTTTTTCCAAAATTCCTTTGTGACTTGTTCCACCATCCACACCGCCATGGCCTACATCAATCAGGACAACGGGCTTGGCAAAAGCGTGATAGGACGAATGTACGTTGGATGGACTATCTATATACTTGTTCGGTTCGTTACTTTTCTCGTCGGGCTGAGCAGCTATATAGGTAAATGGGGCGAATACAGCACTGCAAAGGATGCATAGACTGAACCCCAAGCATGTCAGCCATATTTTGTTTAACTTTTTTTTTCTCACATTCTATTCCTCCAGTGGACGAATTGATTATTTACTGAAAAACCATGCATAACAGGTATCAAACCTAAAGCAGCGTAGCTGCCTTCAATATGACAATTAGCCTTGGGGTAACTGTTATGTTGAAGATAGTATGTTCCATTTAAGGGAAACCATGCATAGTTATTTCCACAGGGGTTAGACCTTTTGGAAAATGAGCAAGCTAGTTTTATCTGCACCTAACGTGTGAATCCGATATTTCCAAGCAATGTAAATGGAAATAATAGGCGCAGATTGGAGGAGGTTATGGAGGATGGCGAAAAGTGACGAACTGGTGACGTATATTACGCAGCGGATTGTTCGCTATATGGAAACGCCGCGTGATGTTCGGCGCAGTCAAAAACAAGCCAGAGAGCCGTGGGGGAGCAAATGGTTTGGCATGTTGCCTCTCGCTCTGAAAATGTGGATGAAATCCACACGCAGAGGGCGAAGGGAGCGACATTAAACTCGCCAAAGAGACCACAAGAGGCATAGGGTATGCCATTTTGAGGTCTCTTTTTATGTTGTAGAGATCATTCCGAATCATTATCATGTTTCTTTATAACTAGGAGTCCAAACGATAGAATTCGCCAGCTGATAATAACTTTTTTAATGGTACAAATCGGGAAAGTCCATGATGGTAGGTTAACGCATATAAATTGGATTGGGACGGATGACCTGGGGATATCCAGGACTGATACCCACTAATAGATAAGGGACCCCCAAAGGCAAAATTGATACCTGTGGCAGAAAATATAATACGCGGCGAAATACTCAGTGTATCCATAAATTGGCCTGTGTTACGGACGGAAAGCTTTTGTTTGGGTTGAAGCCACCCCAGGTCGTCATAGGGATCGAAAGGAGCAGACAAGACCGTAACCGCCTGCGCCTGTGTTTTCAAAAAGGGAACAGATGAAGAGAATACGTTGTTCTGAAGCTTATGTTTCCAACTCCCATCTGCCACTTCTACAGGTAACGGATCGCCAGTTACAGCATCAATACATATTTGGCTGCCTGTAGAGGAACGCACCAGCCAGTAGGCTAGTAGCGGTTCCTCATACATAGGTGTGATTTGCAGCTTGTCGATAGATGAAAGATCGGTTTCTGTGAGCGACACCAGAGATTGGCGAAGTACATCCATACTATAAGGTCCACCTGGACCATTCCCATATTCGTTGAGTTGATATGCGCCATTTGAGTCTGATCCGATAATCAGGTAGCCGATGTATTCTCCTGCGCGGTTTACTTGAACAAGCCAACTATGGGTTCCAGGTCCGAGCGGATGATAGCTCAGCTCAGCATCTTTCCACAAGGAAAAAGGGGGTTGGAACGATAAGGATTGTATCTTGTTGTCCGCAGCTTGTTTTACGCCCGTAGGTACGCCTTGCTCCTGTGTAGGAAAACTTGCTGAAACGTCATCCTGGGAAGGGGAAGGAGTAGCAGGACTCGCGGATTCCAATGGAGGAACCCGCGAGCTATCGTTGTAAAGAGACTCCGAGTTTAAATTGTTGTCTTGAGCGACTGAGGGAGCCGCATGAATGGAAGTGAGCGGACAGACTGCGGACAGGCCGATCAGAACAGCTGCGATCATACCTATGCTATAGTGCCCGGAATGACTCTTCTTCAATGGTATCCACCTTTCTGTCGGCTTGATTGCCCGACGGAGGCATTCTTTTTTATCCAGCATACAGCCTGTCCCATAAAAAGACTGCTGCACCTTGTCGGCGTAAATGTCATATCCAGGTTCGCTTTTTGCTGTCGATACATAGGGGACATGTTTAACCAAACTTGTGGTTACAGCAGCGGAAACTGATGTAGGCTGAAGCAAGATGTTACAAGCTGACGATATCTCTGCAACTTTCCTGCGAAGGAGCGAGAGATATCGGTTACCGCAGATGAAATATCCCGCAGTTAATGGCGGATACGAGTACCTTTGGCTCATATTGCCATACCATTTCTTTACGGCGGGCTTGATGCTGCTCGGATATGGCTTCTTTTTTTTCCTCTTCCTCTTTCTGCTCCTTGATTAGATCTTCGTAGTAGTGGTCAATGACCTCCAATTCCTCGCGCAATCGTTCCTTCGCCTGCTCAGCCCAACCATAGTCTTGCTGACGGAGTTGTTCAGTGAGGTAGCTTTCAAGCGAGGTGGAAGCTTCCGGGACAGATAGCTTGGCAGGCTGTACATGCATATTGCCCGCCAGCAGCGGGCTGAGCTGCCGGGTTTCGAGCATGGCGCCAAAATCGGTTACAATGGTGCCGCTTTTGAGCGAAATACCTAGCCAATGAAGTTCCTCACGCTTCAAATCGCAAGCGAATTCAATTTTATAGCAGATGCTGAGCCAAGCTTCATAGACTACGGGAGAGCGGGCAGACAACTGACGGGCATCAGGCTGCTCAAACAAATAAACATATTTTCCTCCATCCCGTGCGGCTTCAAAAATTTGGTGCAGCCGACGGCTTCCATATCGAAGCTCCTCCTGCAAAATACGTCCAGGTCCCAATTGTGGTAACGTCGGTACATGACCGAAGTAACGCCCCATGACCTGATCTTGTGCTGCGTTGCCTGATGCTGGAGTTGGGGGTGTATGGTCCGCTAAACGTTCCTGTTCTGTGCGATAGGCTTCCCCATCAAAGATGAAGGTGAAGGACATCGTCTGCGCTGGAACGCCAGTACGCTCCACGTATCCCCAATAGTAGGGCCGGTTTGTTAAGGCTTTATCCGCTTCTGGAGAAAGCTTGACGGTTACATGGTGGGGTGACCTCTCAATGACACTGCATCCGGTAGCTTCCAGATAGGTGTGGACAAAACGCTGGACTTGCTGTGCATCCATGGTCAAACTAGCGACCTCCCTTCACACTGCGTCGAGCTTTACCCGGAGGAACCGTATTGCCTGCTAAGCCTAATAAGTTCTCGGTGTTTGGCTGGTCTGTGCGCAGTTGTTCCATTTCCTGTTTGATGGAATCCAGCGAGTGGCCCAGTTTTTGCATTTTTTTGCGAATTTCATCATCGCTACTGGATTCAAGCATGATTTTATACAAACTTTTTTCAATGGATTCTTTCTTCTCAAACTTCTCCAGAATAACGTCCAATCCGCCAATGACCATCTCAAACATATTTATTTTTTCATGCAGCAGATGTAGGATATGCTCCTCAATCGTTCCGGTTGTGGACAAGTTGAAAATATTAACATCATGCGTCTGTCCAAGTCGATGCACCCGTCCGATCCGCTGCTCCACGCGCATGGGGTTCCACGGTAAATCGAAGTTAATCATATGGTGACAAAATTGCAGGTTAATGCCTTCACCACCCGCTTCGGTGGCAATCATGACCTGAATGCGCCCACGGAACAGATCCATCATCCAATCCTTGCGTCCACGGTTCATACCGCCTCGGTAAGGAACAGCAGATAGGCCACGGTCACGGAAATAGTTCAGCAAATACTCCTGTGTGGCTCTGTATTCTGTAAAAATGATCACCTTTTCGTTCATCTGACGGATAAGCTCGAGCGCCTTTTCTGCTTTGGAATTGGCCTTGATCGCTTTAATGTGTGCAACCAAATCCCAGACACGATCGCGTAGGGGAGAGTCTGGAGCCATTTTTTTAGACAAATTGACCAGCGTCACGAACACAGCGTCCCGGCTGCTGCACACTTCCCGTTGAAGGGTAACGAGAGACAGCATGCTACTTAAATTTCCGCCATTCGCCTGGTATTGCTCTTTGACAAAAGAGGTTACCCCATCGTACAGCGCTTGCTCTTCCGGCGAAAGTTCCAAGTGAATATTGGAAACATTTCGTTTGGTGAATTGAACTGGGCCTTCTCCGCGACGATTGCGGATCATGACTTTAGACAGCTCATCCTTGAGCTGATCTTCATTTTTGGGCAGACGTTTATCTACAACAAAGTTGGCTGAAAAATCGCCATGTCTTCCCAATTGACCGGGCTTGAGCAGTGTAATCAGGTTAAACAGCTCAGACAGATCGTTTTGTACAGGTGTCGCTGTCAGGAGCAAACAATATTTTTTACGCAGCTTCATAATGAACTGGTAGTTGGATGTCTTTTTATTTTTCAGCTTATGGGCCTCGTCTATAATGAGCAGGTCATAATCGGTATCTAGCAGGATGTTACTATGGGGCTCTCGCTTGGCAGTATCCATAGAGGCCACGACAACCTCGGAAGACCAAGAATACGCTTTTTTCTGGGCGACAGCGGGAATACCGAATTTGCTGTTCAGCTCACGCACCCATTGTAGGACCAGGGATGCGGGTACAAGAATAAGCACTTTGGAAGCCAGCCCGCGAACCAGATATTCCTTTAGGATCATTCCAGCTTCGATCGTTTTGCCCAGGCCGACTTCATCGGCAAGAATGGCACGTCCGGACATTTGAAACAGTACCTTCCGAGCGGTATCCAGCTGATGGGGTAGTGGAGTGAGGTCTTGCAAATGCTGTAGACATTGAAGCTCATCGAAGTTCGGCACCAGTTTGACTTTTTCTGCCTCAATGGCCAGCTGATACAGATTCCAATCTCCCCAAGGGCCACCTTTGCGTAGGCGTTGGTCCAGCTCATCCTGCCAGCTTCGATCAAATTGCACCGGAACAGGCAGTGGCGCTTGATTGTGTATGTGCGGGGAACTTGTCGATTTGGCTTTCATGATGATTCCCTCCCTCCTGGTAGTAGCACAGTTGAAGCTCTTGGTTCTGTCACATACGTGGCATCTATTTTTGCACAGATCGTAGATGTAGTATGGACGGAAAATGATATCTTCATAACAGGAGGGATGAAATCCTTTAGCTGCCTTCCATTAACTTTTGGAGTTTGCTTTCCGTTGAGGTTTGCGCATTGGGGGTGTAGATGCTGCAACGGAGATCAACACTGCCTTGTACCTGAAGAGAAGTTAGGTCAAATAGCATTTTGCCAGCCTTCGCATGACGAAATTCAATGAGTACCTCCGGCGCGGAGCTTACTTCACTCTGATTCCAAAGCTCGTTAAACTCCGGGTAGGCCTGGCTCATATTTTGTATAAATTGTGCATACCAGGGATCTGTCACGTATTGCCCATAATAAGCGCGGAAAATAGCAAGGAACCCCTTTACAAAGTGTTCCCAATTCACAGCTAGACTTTTAAACTCCTTTTTGGTGAATAGCAGTTCAATCATATTGCGTTGCTCATGTGGTAGCTCGGCAAAATCCATAAAAACATGAGCAGCAGCGGCGTTCCAGCCGACAATATGACAGCGCCGATCTGAAATAATAGCAGGGCAGTAGTGCAGCTCTTGTACGATCTTTTGCAGAGAGGGGGAAATGACGGCTTGCTCTGCAGGAGCAGGAAGGCTGTGAGACCCAGCCTCGATCGCCAAATCATACAAATATTTGCGCTCGTCTGTGTTCAACTGCAATGCGGCAGCAATAGCATCCAACACAGAGGCGGACACCTTAATATCTCGTCCTTGCTCCAGCCAGGTATACCAAGTCGTACTGACACCAGCCAGCTGAGCGACTTCTTCTCTGCGCAAGCCTGGTGTTCTGCGACGTGATCCTTGGGGGAGACCGACCATATGTGGGTGTAGGCGGGCTCTTTTTGTTTTTAGAAAAACAGATAGTGCTTCCAGACGTGCTTCCGTTTTCATAGGTATCTTCTCTCCATTCAATGGGTATATCCGAAGTGAGCCAATAAGGCGTGTACTATAGTAGTGTTCATTATACCAGGATAAACAAACACTTGTAATAGGATAAGGCGAGGGTAAAATGAGGATTATAAGTAAGTCACCGAGCAGGAGGAATGAATAGCTTATGCAAAGAGTAGTGATAACAGGTATGGGTGTCGTTTCCCCACTGGGTAATGAAGTGGACACGTTGTGGAAGAATTTGCTGGAAGGCAATTCAGGTATACGTAAAATTGATACATTCGATGTGTCCGATTTGAAAGCACAAATTGCTGGACTGGTACAGGATTTTGATGCAGAAAAGCAATGGGGACGTAAAGATGCTAGACGAATGGATCGGTTTACTCAGTTTGCACTATATGCGGCAGAGCAAGCGCTCAAGGATTCCGGTCTGGAACTGGATCACACCGATTTGGAGCGTGTCGGTGTTTATGTGGGATCGGGAGTCGGCGGTTTGGATACGTTGGTGGACAATGTAGATGTACTGCTACAGCGTGGACCGGGCAGAGTTAGCCCGACGCTGGTACCCATGATGATCTCAAATATGGCTGCTGCTCAAATTAGTATCGCGTTTGGAGCGATGGGACCTACGCTTTCCCCCGTGACGGCTTGCTCTATTGGGAATACAGCAATTGGAGAGGCGTTTCGGACGATTCGTACAGGAGATGCGGATGTCATTTTTGCCGGTGGAGCTGAAGCAGCGGTGTCCCGATTGGCCTTGGCAAGTTTCGCTAATGCGACTGCCTTGTCCACACGTAACGAGGAGCCTTCCATAGCAAGTCGACCTTTTGATCAGAATCGGGACGGCTTTGTCATGAGCGAAGGTGCAGGTATTCTGGTACTGGAGTCACTGGAGCACGCTATCCGACGTGGTGCGGAAATCTATGGTGAGGTCATCGGTTATGGAGCGAGTTCGGATGCTTATCACATGGTTGCACCGCATCCCGAAGGAACCGGAGCTTACTTGGCGATGAAAGCGGCCCTTCGTTCGGCTCACATCTCCCCGGAAGAAGTGGACGTGATCAGTGCCCACGCAACGAGTACAGCTGTAGGGGATACCGCTGAAACTTTGGCAATCCACAAACTGTTTGGCGACTATGCCTATCAGATTCCGGTTACTGCGAATAAGTCCATGCTGGGTCATATGCTGGGAGCTGCGGGCGGGGTCGAAGCGATTGCGCTTGTGCAAAGCCTACGGGAGGGCATCATTCCACCAACGATGCACCTGGACAATCCGGACCCGGCTTGCGATCTGGATTATGTGCCTCACGAAGCGCGCAAGGCTCTACTAAATATTGGGCTATCTAATTCTTTCGGCTTCGGTGGTCATAATGCGGTCATTGTGCTGAAGCGCTACGAATCATAATTTGTAAGGAGTTATTGAAACCTCAGGCATTCTATTCGGCTGGATAGAGTACCTGAGGTTATTTTAATTGAAGAATAACAGATTCATTTTAGATCCGGATTTTGCAAAATTCGATACTAGTCGCTCCGAAGTGCAAGATATAGACGAACTAAACCATTTCGATCTATATCTTGTTCATTGAAAGTCGCTCATTGGATTTTTGCTAAATCCCAAGATAAGAGATAGAGTAAGATGAAGGAATACGATGAGGAGTTCATCGCTTATTTTTATTAATGGTGAAAGGTTTTGAAAAAATGAAAATTGACCGATTGCTTTCTATCGTCATTTTGCTGCTAAAGAAAAATAGAATACAAGCGAAGGAACTGGCTGATTTATATGAGGTTTCGATCCGGACGATCTATAGAGATATTGAAGCGATTAGTATGGCAGGTATTCCGGTGGTGACTTATCAGGGAGCCAATGGGGGGATCGGCTTGATGGAAGGATACCGCCTGGATCGCAGTATGTTGACGGATCATGATGTCAAGGACATTGTAATGGGGCTGCAGAGTTTGTCCTCGTCGTTGGGCGGCCCGAATGTGTCGCGGTTACTTCATAAATTTGAAAGTATTATACCAGAGTCTGGGAAAGAGCAATTTAGTGTCCATACCACACAGTTTATCGTCGATCATTCGGGATGGGGAAATCGGGCTGCGCAGGAAGGCAAATTGATAAAGGTAAAAGAAGCAATGAGCCAAGCG
Source organism: Paenibacillus sp. 1182 (assembly GCF_017833915.1). Taxonomy (NCBI): domain Bacteria; kingdom Bacillati; phylum Bacillota; class Bacilli; order Caryophanales; family Paenibacillaceae; genus Paenibacillus; species Paenibacillus sp. 1182. The sequence goes on from NZ_JAFICR010000003.1 coordinate 94,756, forward strand.
CGCACTGTCGCCTTTACCTATCGAAATGCGGGGGGAGCCATTACAGAACGGAATGTTGAACCGCATACGCTCGTTCTGAAAGGACAACAATGGTTTGTATATGCATATTGTCCCGATAGGGAGCAGTTTCGTCTATTCAAGCTTTCCCGCATGAGTGACCCTGTGGTTACAGAGACCGTTTTTGCTCGCAGGGATCTTTCTTATGAAGTGTTGCCGTGGAATGAGGGGCGGATGGAGGTATCCAGGGCCGTACAACCATTTACGCTACAATTTAACCGTAACTCAAGGCATCTGGCGGAGGACTGGTTTGGCGTAGAAGCATTGACCGAGCAGGAGGAAGGGATCTATACGGTCTCGGTCCCGTTTCCTGAGGATGCATGGGCGTACGGATTTATTTTAAGCCTGGGACCGGATGTGGTTGTCAAAGAACCAGCCCATTTGCGGGATAAGATTCATAAGATGGCGCTGCGTATTGCGTCTAATTACGAAGAAGTTCGGGAATCATAAAGGAATTCTTAGATTAAAGTAAAACAAACCTGACCCATAGTTGTCAGGTTTGTTTCGTTATACTGGTGGCATACCTGATATCAGATAGCGAAAGGGGATTTACGAGGATGGATAAAGCTTGTCAAAGTTGTGGGATGCCGCTGGAGCATGAGGACCAATATGGAACGGATGCACAACATCATAAAACGGATGAGTATTGCAAGTATTGTTACAAGGAAGGCGAATTTGTACAGCCTGAATTGACTATGGAGGGGATGATTCAGCAGTGTGTGCCTATCCTGGTAGAAGAGGGGATGCAGGCAGAAGAAGCGACTTCGATGCTGCGTAATTACCTACCGCATTTGAAAAGGTGGAGGTCTTTAGAGGATACAGAGCTTCAACTTGATGGACCCATTCGGGAGGAATACCGAGGTGAAATCCATTTAATTGGACTAAAAGCACGTACAAATAATCAGAAGGAACAAACATCTCACGGGATCATTCCAAATATGTGGGAACGTTTTTGGAGCGAGGGTGTGCCAGGTCGGATCAGGGGGCATGAAGGATCTGCTTCCGTCTATGGTTGCTATACTGACTATGAAAATGGAGCTTTGGGCGAGTATACATTCTTTATCGGGAAGGAAGCGGCTGTTGATTTCCAAACTCCTGACGATCTTGAAGAACTTGTTATTCCGGCTGCACGCTACGCCATTTTTCAGACAACTCAGGAACCCTCTTCTATCTTCCGAGTATGGCAGACGATCTGGGAGTGGGCTGCCACGGGACAAGGGGAGCGGACATACACAGGTGATTTTGAAGTGTATGGCAGTCCTGATGAACCTGTTTTGATTTATATCGCAATCAAGTGATGATTTTGTCGTGACAGAAGAGAACCACCCGGTCATTGTCGTGGACCCGGCGGTTTTTTCTGATTCAATCCATAGCATTCTCCCCATCAAGTTGAACGTCGGGTCACAGCCCAAAAGATGAGAGCCAGAGCACTGACACCAGCTCCTAATAGACACACCCCGTTCCATCCGGCATAGATGTACATATGAGTGGAAGCAATAGCCCCGGTGGCGCTACCGATGGAATAAAATATCATGTAGCCTGCGGTAAGTCGGCTCCGTGCCTCAGGGCGAACATTGAAAATCAAGCTTTGGTTGGTGACATGTACAGCCTGTACGGCCAAATCCAAAAGTATTACGCCAAGAACTAAAGCGAACAAAGAATGCTCGGTGTAGCGGATAGGTAACCAGGACAGCAGCAATACAACGAGTGCGATACCTGTCGTCCGTTGTCCCAAGCCTTGATCAGCAAGACGCCCTGCTCGTGCTGCTGCTAATGCTCCGGCGACTCCAGCCAGGCCAAAGGCTCCGATGGCTGTATGTGAAAGAGATAGAGGCGGGGCACTGAGAGGTAACACAAGCGAAGTCCACAATATGCTGAATGCCATAAAAATGAGCAACGCAAGGACAGCGCGAATGCGTAGAATTCGTTCTTGCACGAACAACAAGATAACCGATCGGAGCAGCTGCGGATAGGAAAGTGTCGCACTCGTGGGTTCGTTCTTTGGCAACACCCGCAACAGAGCTACAGCCATAAACAGCGTAAGTATAGCAGAAACAAGGTAAACTGAACGCCAGCCTGCCAGATCAGTTAATACACCGGCCACGGTTCGTGCAAGCAGAATGCCGATAACGACTCCACTGGTCACCAGACCTACGACCTTACCCCGTTCAGTCGGATTAGCCAAGGTAGAGGCGAAAGCCACGAGTGTTTGAGTAACTACAGCCAGCAGTCCAACCATTGCCATTCCCATAAGTAGTATTGTACGAGTAGGAGCAAAGCTAACCACGATTAATGCCAGCACGGACAGTAGCATTTGCCCAGCAATCAGCCGCCGTCGATTCAAAAGATCGCCAAGCGGGACGAGCAGCAATAAACCTAATGCATAACAAATTTGCGTGATGGTAATGACCATGCCTACCGATGAGTGCGTAATGCCAAATTCATTTGCCAGCGCATCCAACAGTGGCTGTGCATAGTAAATGTTAGCGACAGCCAGCCCGCAGGCTATGGCAAATAGGAGTGCCACAGATCGGGACAGGGAGGGAAGGGGGGCTGTTTCGGTAGCACCTGCTACCGTTTGATGAGGGAAGAGTACCGCTTTTTCTTCTGACGTCTTCATTTTCACATACCACATCGCTTTCTGTAAGTTACATACCGTTAAGTATAATATACCGATTGGTATGTAATTAATTTAGGTCAATATAACTCGTGCATATATGTTATGTCAAGAGTTTATCCTGTACATATTTGACAGTTCCTTTTCGTAATCATACAATCTTAATATACTGAACGATACAAAAAGAAGGAGTTGCTTATGGTTCGACCACGGGAATTTGATGAAGATCAAGCGTTGGATGCAGCGATGCAAATTTTTTGGGAAAAAGGATTCGAGGCTACCTCTTTAAGCGATTTAACCTTAAAAATGGGAATTCAGCGTCCTAGCATTTACGCTGCTTTTGGAGACAAGAAGCAATTATTCGAAGCCGCGCTGCGCAAATATACGCAATCTCATGCAGCTTGTGTAAGGGCTAAACTGCAAAATAGTTCATCTGTAAAAGAAGCATTTTACAATTTTTTTGGAGGAGTGGTGGCAGAAGAGTACGAGGAGGGACCCAATAAGGGATGCTTTTGCATCAACACGATGGTAGAATTAGCCCCTCATGATGAAAAATTCGAAATTTTAACTAGAGAACATCAAATGTATCTTTCTGCTGTCTTTCAGGAGACCCTCGAACGTGGTATTCAATCTGGGGAGCTTGAGGCGACTATGGATGCACGGGCTTTGGCGCATATGTTGGTCTCTTTGTTAATCGGGATTACCGTGATGATGAAATCACGCCCAGAGCGTTCTTTTGTGGATCATGCGGTTGCGACCGCACTTATGTTGCTGGATGGGAAATAGAGATGAAGGGAGGGGAGCGTGGATGCCACAGATAAAGGCCGTTCAAACCCCGATTGGAGTATTGTATGGACGAGATGCGATCTATTTGGACCATGTGCATATGAATTATTCGAAGAAGGAGCTGATTTTAAAGGGAGAGATTAATGGGGGGCTGGCAACGGAAGCAGCAGATGATTTTGTGCCTTATGAACTGATATTTACAGAAGTCTACTACTTCAACATGATTGAATTGGACGTCGCTTTGCACATGTCTGAACGGGAATATACGCAGGGCAGCAGCTTTGATGAGCTTATAGATACGCCGTTATTAGCTACAGTAGCAAGCGCACGGGGGAAAAATCTAAAGCACTATATGTTGAAAAACCTATGACGATATAGTAGAAATTGCCTGTAGAGACTATAAGATGACTATATAAACGAGTTGATTTTTAGAAGAGGGAGAGGATCAATGGATACCCAAATTGAACTATTGAACGTGACAATACGTGTGTTGCAAGGGGATATTACCCGTTGTAAGGCGGATATTATTGTCAATGCAGCCAATACAAGCTTGCTGGGTGGCGGTGGCGTAGACGGCGCGATTCATAGGGCTGGCGGTCCGGCTATCTTAGAAGATTGTGTAAGTATCAGAAACAAGCAGGGTGGATGTCCCGTAGGAGAGGCAGTTTATACCACAGCTGGCAAGCTGGATGCCCAATATGTTATTCATACCGTCGGCCCTGTGTGGAATGGTGGCGACCATCGGGAAGAGGAGCTATTGGCGAAATGCTACCATAATGCACTCCAATTAGCTTTAGAACTGAATGCACGAAGCATTGCTTTTCCGAATATCAGCACAGGCATCTACTGTTTCCCGAAAGAAAAGGCGGCGGATATTGCTATACAGGAAGTGACACGTTTTGTACGTGAACATTCGGCTTTGAATGAGATTATTTTTGTTTGTTTTGATGCGGAAAATGCTCAGTTATACAGCCGTAATGCTCAACAGGAGGTGCACGATGCTGGCTAAGCTGGTAAATAAAATTCCACGGGATTGGCTTGTATTCATGTATAAGCACACGCCGTTCACTCGATTGAAAAATGCATTGGTGTATCGGGCGCAGCACAAATTTTTGATTGCTGTGTTGGGCATTTTTACGAATGATGCCGGGGAAGTGCTGCTATTAAAGCACGTATACCGGAAGCAACCGTGGGGAATTCCCGGTGGCTGGATGGAGCTAGAGCAGCCGGAAATCGCACTACAGCGCGAAGTCCGAGAAGAAACCGGGCTGGAGGTAGAGATCACCTCATTAGCACAAGCCCAGTTTGGTCAGACGCCGAACCGTGTGGATCTCATTTTCACAGGCCGGGTTATCCCGGGTACTTTCCGACCAAGCGCCGAAATCTCCGACATTTGTTATTGCCGTGTAGGGGAATGGCCGGAAGGCTTGCCAGCACACCAGAAAAAGCTTATTCAGAAGCTGTTACAGTAGGGTTCATCCAGTACTCATGTTCATTTCAAGATAGGAAAAATCGCATTTACAGGCGCTTCAAAAATGCGCTAATGCGCTCCAAAGCCATTTCCAACTGTTCTCGCGATGACGCATATGAGCAACGGATAAAGCCCTCGCCGCCTGGGCCAAATGCAGAACCGGGTACAGTAATGACTCCTTCTTCTTCCAGCAACCGCTTGGCAAACTGCTCTGAGCTTAACCCTGTGTGCATAATGGAGGGAAAAGCATAGAAGGCACCATTTGGTTCGTGACATGGCAGTCCTGTCTGACATAGGCCTTCAACGAACCATTTTCTACGCAGATTGTAAGATTCCATCATACGATCTTTTTCCTCTAGCCCGTTACGCAGGGATTCAATAGCGGCAATTTGCCCGATAATAGGAGCGCACATGGCGGTATATTGATGAATCTTCAGCATAGCTGAAATCAACTCTCTTGGGCCGCACACATAGCCGACCCTCCAGCCTGTCATCGCAAATGCTTTGGAAAAGCCGCTGATGAGCAGGGTACGCTCTTTCATTCCCGGCAGAGAAGCGAAGCTTACATGCTTCTGTCCATAGGTCAGTTCAGCATATATTTCGTCTGATATAACGACAAGATTATGCTCCTCAACCAGGCGGGCAATCGGCAACCAATCCTCATAGGTCATCACCCCACCCGTCGGATTATTCGGATAACAGAGAATAAGCACTTTGGAACGTGGAGTCAGCTTGGCTTGGAGTGCCTCAACTGTTAGCTTGAACTGCTGATCCGCAGAGGTTTCAACCGTTACGGTATGTCCTCCGTTCAGAAACGTGATGGGCGAATACGAAATATAACATGGAGCCGGAATAAGTATTTCATCGTGTGTGGTGATCAGGGCGCGTAGTGCCAAATCCAGTGCTTCACTGCTTCCAATGGTAACCATGATTTCATCTGTCGGGTTGTAGGATGTGCTGAAGCTGCTCTCCAGATACCCGGCAATCTCCTCACGAAGCTCGGGAAGTCCAGCATTCGGTGTGTATGATGTTTTACCATTTTCCAGTGCTGTGATACAGGCCTTTCTGACATGTTGAGGGGTTACAAAGTCAGGTTCACCGACACCAAGCGATACAATATCTTTTCTGCCTGTACTATATTCAAAAAACTTACGGATGCCTGAAGGTGGCATTTCCCGTACAGCTGGAGTCAAAAAATCGGTTATAGATACTGCTGTCGATACATTTGTCATGATGATTTCCTCCTTTTTGAAAAACAAAAAAACCCGCCCCTGTAAAGGGACGAGTTTATACCCGTGTTACCACCCTAGTTTCATTCCATACGAAATGACACTCTGTTCACGTATCCATCAATACGTGTTCCGGTTAACGCTGGAAAGGCGGCAGAGCTTACTTCAGGTTCAGCCCGCTTCTCAGAGATGGCGTTCGGCTACCCTCGGAATGTTGGCTTTCACCTGCCCCAACTCTCTGCAAATCCGCTGTATAGCTTACTCGTTCTCGTCATTGAAATTTGTTACCGTATCAAGTTAGGTGTAATTATAAGCACAACATTTCAGGATGGCAAGTCTTTTTTTTATAAACATTAAAGACAGATCATCATTATTGACGACTGGAAAATAACGTATATAGTGGTATCAAGGGGATTGTGCCCAGATTTCAATGTGTTATATGACTATATTGCCAGAGAGGAATGGTGTCCATATGAACGTATTTGAACGCTTTAGCGGTAAAGTAATGCCGGCGGATTGGAGTTGGATCAATGAGCCGGCTGAATGGAGATTCGATGATTCCAAGTCTTTGCAAATTTCTGCACCTTCACAGGCAGATTTCTTTAGAGATCCGTCTGGCGCAGCGGTAAAATCGTCCGCACCCTTTTTGCATACAACGCTTCAAGGTGATTTTACAATATGGACGAGGGTTCGTGTTGATATGAAGCAGCCTTATGATTCAGGATGCTTGATGATGATGGCGGATGATACCCACTGGGCTAAGCTGTGTTTTGAATATTTTGAAAGCACTCCATCTATTCTTAGTGTGGTCACTCGGGATACATCCGATGATTGTGTCTCTGGGGCGATGGACGTGTCCAATCCGTATTTACGAGTGGCACGAGCTGGAAATTGCTTTGCATTTCATTATTCATCAGACGGTCAGCATTGGAGGCTGGCGAGATATTTTGGTATGAATGTTCCTAACCAGCTCAAAGTCGGAGTTGTTGCTCAATCTCCGGTGGGAGAGGGCTGTGCTGTTACCTTTGATGCCTTGACGATAACAACCCATGTATCCGAGGACATACGAAACGTGGAGTAAATAGACAAAGGCCCTCTCTAAATATGAAAGCGCTATAAAGTAGGGCTTAAAAAGACGTATATACGCATGATCAGGCAGGAGGTAGATGGAAACTTGCTGTTAAGAAGGAAGGGTTACAAGCTGCCCAGTTTGTTGGGAGTGCTGCTTGTAGCTACGTTGGGCTGTTTCGGGCTCATTATGTATTTACAGTCCACAAGCGGAACGAGGATGTATCAATTTCTGTACTGGGATATATTCCTGGCCTGGGTTCCGGTCTTTATCACTCTCGGCATGATGGCTTTATCCAGACTGCGAAGTACAAAAGTGAGGAGTATTCTTTTATTTTTCTCTTTAATTGTATGGTTGTTTTTTCTGCCGAATGCTCTCTATTTGGTGACTGAGTTACTTCATGCGTTTCGTTTTTACGATGTGAATCCTGATACACGTTTTTGGTTGAACACCCAATTTTGGTTAATCTTATTTACGTCTTTTTCAGCAGCAGGGCTTGGCCTTTTTCTTACATCCCTTTGTGTGTTGGTGATCCATCATATGCTGAGGAGGATTTGTTCAAAGGGGCTCGCATGGGCTGTAGTTTTGGTGTTGTTGTGGCTGGACAGCATAGGCGTATATATAGGCAGATTTGCTCGCTGGAATAGCTGGGATGTGTTGTTGCAGCCACTGGTGCTCCTTACGGATATTTGGAGCTGGGGAGTATATGCTGGACCTAGGCTTCATTTGCTGTCCTTTTGCTGGCTGGTGTTTGGGATAGCAGTCATTTTTTATTTATTGATCTATATCTCTTTAAGTGAGGATCAGGATGTTTAGGCCGAGGACATGTATTCCATGAATACAGGCTTCGGCCTATTTTTACATGTGGCGAGTCAGGAGTTGGCGTTGTCCTCCCCATGCACATCGTAAAGCACGCGCACAAGCAGATCCTGACTGAAATTCCCGAATCTTTTGCCAAAAATAGTGAGTCCTCCTTTGTTTTCTGATTCATCGGTTACAGATAAACGGAGTGTAATGTCGCTTTTATAATTAAGGTTAATATCATCTATTGTGACCTCGGAAATGCGGCACCCATCAATGAAGCTGCCTTGTTGATTGATGCGAATTAATTTGAGCATACCATATTGATTCAGATGCGGTGGCCACCAATCTGGATTGAGAACCCCCGGCACTTCTCCAAAATCTCCGGCGCTGGTCCAGTGCCCAATAGGGATACCGTTAATGTGAAAACAAATATCGGAGGGATATTCCTCACAATAGCAGGGTGCTTCTGAGCCCAGTTCTGCGGAGAATTGAATTTCTTTAAAGGATTGATTCGCTTTCAGATAGTTGGGGATACGGTATTCCAAAAAGCCCTCAGCCATCCAGATCATTTCCGACTCCAGCCGCCCGGGATCTGCAAAATAGCGTGGATCATCAAAATCGCCGATAATGCTGTCTCGGGTCACCAATCCACAAGTGGGGGACGCTTGATAGTTACTATAATGACCTACGCGAATCTCAACCTCATACACATTTTTTTGTTCTCTACTGCGCAAATCTACCATCAGTTTATCCTTGTTCAAATAGCACATTTTTCGGGTGCCGTGCTTGCCGCTCACGGTATTGATCTCCACAAGGCCGCATTCTTCCAATTTTCGAATATGCATTGTAATGGTACCGTTGCTCAAATTAAGTTTGTTAGCAATGTCATTCATACTTTGTCCCTGGTAGGCAAGTAACTCGAGAATTTGAATGCGGATTTCTGAACCCAGTGCTTTAAAAATATCTAATCCTGACATTAAGTCCTTAATATAAATCATAGCTATAGACCATCCTTATCTATAAAAATTGTGATGTAAGCGCTTATATATTTACTTTGATTTATGTTAAAATAAAATCAAAAAGAAGTAAACTGCTTTTTTGTAAATTTTTTTTACTAAATAAAGAGGGGAGCAAATTAAACTCCGAATTAAGAATTACTTCAAAAATAAATCGTATTTAAGCTTTATCACTGATTATTTCGATAAAAGTTAACTTAAATACGATTTAATTTTGCTTTCCATGTTACTCTAATCTATGTTTTATAATTATTTAAAAAGATTGAAAAATACATTGACGAACCGAGGAAAGGCATGCTATATTTTGTTTGTAAACGAATTCATTATTGATAAAGTAAAATGTTAATTATATGGTACATGAGAGGGATGATAATCACAGCGGCAATCAACAACGGGTTGTGTACCGCACAGTTAAAGATTAGGCCGAGTGGTATAAAGTTATTTTAACACTAAATGTATGCGGTTTCATTTAAATTTAGGAGGGGTCGCGTTGATAAAGAAAAAAGGTTTTGCAATAACAATGGTTGTTCTGTTGTTAATGGTGGCTGCACTGGCTGGTTGTAGTGGGGGAAGTTCCAGTAGTGATGGAAGTAAGGAACTGACATTCATGTTCCGTGGTGGCACAGATGAACAAAAGGCTTATAAGGAAGTAATCAAGAAATTTGAAGAGGAACATCCTGGCGTAAAAGTTAAAATGGTCGTGACGGCAGCGGATCAATATGCTACAAAGCTAAGAGCTGCGATCACAGGAAATAATCTTCCAGATATCTTTTACTTTGCCCCTGGAGATGTGAAAGCTTATGTAAACAGTGGGGTATTGAAGAATCTCACTCCTTACATTGAGAAGAACAAGGATATTAAACTGGATAACATCTGGAAATACGGTATAGATTTGTATCGCTATGACGGTAAAATGGCCGGTCAAGGAGATATTTACGGTATGCCGAAGGACTTAGGTCCATTCGCACTTGGCTACAACAAAACGATGTTCGAAAAAGCGGGCGTTCCATTGCCTGACAAAGACAAACCGTATACATGGGATGAATTTATCAAGGTTAGCCAAGAGTTGACCAAAGATACCAATGGTGACGGCAAGCCAGATCAATACGGTACAGGTTTTAACGTTCAGTGGGCATTGCAAGCCTTTGTATGGAGTAATGGGGCTGATTGGCTGGATGAGAGCAAAACGAAAGTAACGATTGATGATCCGAAATTTGCGGAAGCTCTTCAGTACTTTGCTGACATGCAAAACAAATATAAAATCACACCTGGTATTGAACAATCACAAACATTGGACACATACCAACGTTGGATGAAGGGCGAAATGGCATTCTTCCCGGTTGGTCCTTGGGATATGAGTACATTTGAAAAACTGCCATTCGAATATGATTTACTGCCGTTCCCAGCCGGATCGACTGGCAAATCAGCAACATGGATCGGTTCTCTGGGTATCGGCGTTTCCTCTAAAACAAAATACCCGGATGAAGCTGTTGAACTGGTTAACTATCTGACGACTTCTAAAGAAGGAATGAAGCAGCTCGTAGATGCCAAGGTACAAATTCCGAATCTGCTGGACATGGCTGATGAATGGTCCAAAGATACGAAAACCAAGCCTAACAATAAACAAGAATTTATTGATATCGTAAATGACTATGGACGCTCATTACCAGGCAACTATACGTATAATGCAGAATGGTACGATATTTTCTTCACAGATATTCAACCTGTGCTGGATGGTAAAATTACGGCGGCAGATTATGTGAAACAAGAACAACCGAAGATGCAGAAACTGCTGGATAAAGCGGTGGAGCAAGAGAAAAAATCACAGAAATAATGCGTAAATAGAGGAAAAAAGGATGATGTTAGTGGCTGAATATCATGCTGCTAACATCATCTTCATTCCAAATTAGAAACAGAGGTGAGCCCTGTGATAACCAAATCTAATCTCTACCGCAAAGAGAAGGTATATGGATACTTATTTATTCTTCCACCTATTCTCGGTCTGCTAATCTTTACGTTATTCCCGTTTGTCTATTCATTATACGGCTCTTTTACAGACTGGGACGGATTGGGACAAATGAACTTTATTGGTCTCGACAATTTTAAAGATTTATTTAGCGATGAGCTCTTTTATAAATCGATGTACAATACTCTTTTCTTAATGCTAGGTATTCCAATCGGTCTTGTACTAGCTTTACTGCTGGCACTAGGTTTGAATCGCAAGATTCCAGGTACGACAACATTTCGTGTGATTTACTATATCCCGGTTATTTCTTCGTTGGCTGCCGTTTCTATTATGTGGAACTGGGCATACAACGGGGACTATGGTTTGGTGAACCAATTCCTCGAAATATTCGGTATTAAGGGTCCTAACTGGCTAATGGATAAGGATACGGTCAAACCGGCCTTGATCCTCATGACCGTCTGGAAGGGTCTCGGATATACGATGCTGCTATATTTGGCAGCCCTGCAAAGCGTATCTCGCTCTTATTATGAAGCAGCAGAGCTAGATGGAGCTAGCGGATTCCAAATGTTCCGCAATATTACATGGCCAATGGTGAAACCAGTAACCTTCTTCCTGGTCGTAACTAATATCATTGGTGGTTCACAAATCTTTACTGAAATGAACATTATGACACCTACAGGGGGTCCGGAATACTCATCCGCCTCAATCGTCTTTTATATTTGGGATAAGGCATTTAAAAACCTGCAAATGGGATATGCCTCCGCGATGGCTATGATTCTCGGCATCTTCATTTTTATCGTAACTTTGATTCAATTCAAAATGAATGAAAAATCGTCCTTTGATGGGGATTGATTTTCGCGGAAAGGAGTGAGTCTGATTATGTCCCATAGTCAAAAAACGAAAGTTACCAATATCATTATCTTTATTGCACTAGCGATTGGAGCGATTGTGATGATCGCGCCACTGCTTTGGATGCTGTCCACTTCGGTGAAAGAAAAGCAGGATGTTTTTGCTCTTCCACCAGTATGGATACCAGAGGTGTTCCAGTTTGGCAAGTATAAGGAAATTTGGGAAGCAGGACCTTTGTTAAGCGGGATCAAGAACAGCGTGATTGTGGCTGTAAGTGTTACCGTTGTGGGTACCTTTACATCCAGTGTGGCCGCTTTTGCATTTGCAAAGCTGAGATTCCCTCATAAAAACAAACTGTTTTTGGCACTCATCGCATCTATGATGATTCCATACCCAACGGTTATGATTCCACAGTTTATGATGTTTTCCAAACTTGGCTGGGTCGATACACTTTTACCTCTGATCGTTCCAGGCTTATTCGGAAATGTAGTTATGATCTTTTTCCTGCGGCAGTACTTGCTTAGCGTACCAGATGCCATTATCGAAGCTGCGAAAATTGACGGAAGTTCTTATTTCCGACTCTATTCGTCGATTACGTTCCCGCTCATTAAGCCGGCGGTTGCGGCACAGCTTATTTTATGGTTCATGGGAATTTGGAACGATTATTTGGCACCGATTATTTACTTGAACTCACCAGAAACGCAAACACTGCAGCTGGTTATCGCGAATTTTAATGCGACTTACGCCATTCAGACGGACTATCCGCTTATAATGGCAGCATCCATTATAGCTTTGTTACCTGTACTGATTATATTCTTGATCTTCCAGAAACAAATTATTGAATCGGTTGCCATTTCGGGTGTCAAAGGTTAATTGACACTTGGAGGGTACGGATGAACGATGTAAGGCAGTCACAATATGTAATGGGTAAAGGAAGGAGGAGAATAACAGTTATGGTTATGCTGCTCATGCTGGGTCTATCCGGCTGTGGGGATAACACTCCGGACCCTGTGTATCCGCAGGCTCCGCCTCCCGATCACTTGTATGATCAAAGTACGATTAACGATGAACAGCGCTGGACCATTAACAATGCACATGACCCGGCGATTATCAAAACAGATCAAGGCTATTATGTCTACTCAACGGATGTAAAGACAGGTGGAGAATTGAGACCTGGTGTCATGGTACGCAAATCGACTGATCTGATTCATTGGAACTGGGTTCAGTATGCACTCCCCGGCATTCCAAAGGTAGCAGAGGCGTGGTCATCGGCAACCAATCTGTGGGCACCGGACATTATCAAGATGGGTGATACCTATCGCATGTATTACTCCGCTTCTACCTTTGGCAGCACACGGTCTGCGATCGGATTGCAGACATCCAGCTCCCCGGAAGGCCCTTGGAAGGATGAGGGGCTGGTCGTTAAAACGGAAGAGCATGACAAGCTGAATGCGATTGATGCCAATCCGGTGCTGGATGCAGAGGGTAATCCATGGATGGTATACGGCTCTTTTTTCGGCGGTATTTATATTACACCGCTTGATCCCCAGACTGGAAAGCTCAAAGAATCTGGCTATGGTAAAAATATCGCTGCCAGAGATCGGGCAACTGAGGACGGTGCTGTAGAAGGACCTTACATTGTGTACAATCCAATGTTCCGTAAATACTACTTGTTCGTCTCGTATGATTCTTTGTTTGAGGACTACAATGTTCGCGTTGCCCGTTCAGATTCTATCACAGGCCCTTATGTGGACATGAATGGACATGATATGGCAGATACCAACTATTTGCCTCAATACGAGATTGGAAACAAGGTATTGGGCGGTTATCGGTTCAGCGAAGGAGAAGGCTGGGTTGCGCCAGGTCACAATTCTGTCCTGAAGGACGGTGCGGATTATTATATTGTACATCATGCGCGAGGAGAAACGGACAAGAGCTGGCCGTACCTGCATGTACGCAGAATATTGTGGACGGCAGAGGGCTGGCCGGTCGTCTCTCCAGAGCGCTATGCCGGCGAAAAGGAGCAGGATATACCCAAAAGGCTATTATCCGGCAACTGGGAGCGCATCGTGATAAAGCAGGAAGTAGACGGCCAGGTGGAAGCTGAACAGCTCCGTCTAGAAGATGGAGGGCGGGCAACCAGCGGTTCTCTTGAAGGTCACTGGAGCTTTGATGGCAGGCGTACTCTAACAATGGATTGGAGCAATACATCCGAAGGAACTAAGGAAGAATTGTTATTGCTTCCTTCATGGGACTGGGAGCTTGGTCGCCATACTTTAATTTTCACGGGTATGAATGAAAAGGGAATTTCCATTTGGGGAAAGCGTATCAGCGATTAATTGTATGAACTACATACTACACATAGAGGAGAGAATAACCATGAATCAAACTGTACCCTTTAATAATCCGGTCATTGAGCAACGGGCAGACCCTTGGATTTACAAGCATAGTGACGGATACTATTATTTCACCGGATCTGTACCAGAGTATGACCGCATTGAGGTTCGACGAGCAAGTACTATTCAAGGCTTGAGTACAGCAGAGCCTGTCGCAGTGTGGCACAAATATGAAACGGGCCCGTTAAGTGCGAACATTTGGGCACCGGAAATTCACTATATAAACGACAAATGGTACATTTATTTTGCAGCAGCTCGTACAACAGAAACGAAGGAAGGCCTGTTCGACCACCGGATGTTCGTGCTTGAAAATGATTCAGCTAATCCTCTGGAAGGGGAATGGGTGGAAAAAGGACAGATCAAAACCCGTTGGGAGACGTTCGCTCTCGATGCGACAACCTTCCAGCATAATGGAGTTTTGTATTATGTGTGGGCTCAGAAGGACCCTGACATCGTCGGTAATTCCAATCTGTATATTTCCGAAATGAGCAATCCATGGACGTTGCGCGGTGAGCAGGTGATGATCTCCACTCCTGAATATGATTGGGAAATCATCGGTTTTAAGGTGAATGAAGGAGCAGCGGTTCTGAAACGGAACGGGCGGATCTTTATCAGTTATTCAGCTAGCGCCACAGACCACAATTATTGCATGGGTCTGTTGACGGCAGATGAGAATGCGGATTTACTTGATCCGAAATCATGGACGAAATCACCTCAGCCGGTATTCTGCACCCATGAGGAAACAGGACAATTCGGGCCAGGTCATAACAGTTTTACGGTTGCTGCTGATGGTAGCGATGTAATCGTATATCACGCCCGGAATTACAAGGAAATTACAGGCGACCCGCTGTATGATCCGAATCGTCATACACGTGTGCAGCCGTTCTACTGGAAAGAAGATGGAACACCTGATTTTGGTATTCCAGTACCAGATGGCGTTTCTGTTGATAAATAAGCGAAATTTATTATAGATGGTTGACGTGTTGCACAGTGGCACTTTAACTTTCTAGAAATCATAGGGGATTATGATTCGGCTGCGTATAACAAGAGTAATGAGATATCTTCTGAGCCTTCAGGCTGGAGGATATCTTTTTGATTTTGGGACGGCATGAAGGACTCTTTTCAAAAACTTCGATTTCTGCTATATTTAAATCGTAATATTTACGAATTGATCAAGGGGTGGAAATCTCGTGAACGAACGGATTGATCCGTTTACCGTTAAAAAGGTTGAATACCTGCTGAATGGCTATATTGCGCTAAAGGTGCCAGGCTACGTGCGTTCTGACGTGCGGCTCATTTATCAAATAGAGGATAACTGTTTGATCTTGATGGAGGAAAGGCCTTCTAATGAAACTGAGTTGTGGGATCGCACGGACATTGTCCAATTTCGCTGGGAAGAAAATCATTGGCATGTATATGCCCGGCAAGAAGCTGAAAGCTGGCAGTGTGTAAAAGAGATTGCACCTAATCCGTGCTTTGAAGAACAGCTCGAACAGGTAGAAATAGATCATGCAGGTATTTTTTGGACAGGTTAACGAAGTCCAGAATGATAAGTTCGGAAGATGGAGGTAGTGGGAGTCGTGTCGTTAAACTGTATATGGAAATAAACAGGCTGACCGTAATTCCTTATATGGAAGTTACGGTCATTTGTTTTGTCTGATGTGGCACTGTCTAGTGCACTTGAGGGTTATGTATGCGTTTGGAAAGTATGTCAAGCGGTTGATTGATACAAATGTTTAATATTTTCCACGAGGTGGAAGTTACAAATGTATGGTAAAGTGTAGTATATACAAGGTTTTAATCCAAATGTCTTATTCAAAGTCTCCTGTGCATACCGAATCCGAATCACACGAGGTGAGAAAAATGTTGCAATCGTTAAAAGCCATTGCTAATTACAGGAAAGAAAATGATCTGGCCTGGGATACACCGACTTGGTTAAAGCTGCTTGTTTCGGCTGAGGAGCGTATTGTAAATTTGGAACGCATTCGATCTATAGGTGAGTTAAAGGATGCCAATCCTGTACTGGATTACGTGGAGCGTACGTTGCTTATTTTGGACGGACTTCCATTGTCATTCTGGGTTAAAGAGCTACTGGAGGATGTATTGGTATGGTCTGAGACAGCCAAAGGAGGCACAGTCCGCGAACGGCTACGCTGGCAGCATGAGGGTATTAATTTATTTGTACATAATATCGGATCCTCCCAACTGTATGTCAGACAGGCCCAAGCGGAGTCCCCTGCTTACCCGCGCAATAGCATGACCCGAATTCTGATTGAGACGCATGGATTGATCGGGCAATATATACGGGGGGAAATTCCTTTTGCTGAAAATCGACTGCTGCTTGAAATTACTCGTAAGGGCTGGCTAAGCCCTGAGGAACTGGAGCTTGTTTTACGGGCCCTGAACGAGTGTATTATCGCCGGGGTGGAACCTGCATTATGGGACCAAGTACGAAGTGAAGTGGAGCAGCTGATCGGCTGGATTGCATGGGATAACGCACCTGTAGTCTGGAGTGTAAAGGAGCGACTGGAAAGATTACGGTCGGTTTCCATTCATGAAGGGGAGCCGTTCGAGCAGGCTTACACAGAACTAGAGCGGGAGTTGAATGTAGAGAAGGCGCTGGCTCCGTTGGAGAATCGGACACTTTGGTATGTAGAATCAGCTTTGCAGGATTTTTCACTTCAAGAACTGGTAAAGGTATTTTTACTCACATTAAGGGATGGCACAGGGCAGGAACAGCCTGCGACCGTTCGCCATATCAGTTTCGAATCGCTCATGAATACGATGTATTATGACTATCGTGGTGTCAAGAAAATTAACGTATATAAA
This sequence comes from Paenibacillus sp. 1182, assembly GCF_017833915.1. Classification (NCBI taxonomy): domain Bacteria; kingdom Bacillati; phylum Bacillota; class Bacilli; order Caryophanales; family Paenibacillaceae; genus Paenibacillus; species Paenibacillus sp. 1182. Next base: position 111,845 of record NZ_JAFICR010000003.1, read on the forward strand.
AAACGAATGATAGAAAAATATTTAAGTGCACTGTCTTGGCAGGACATTTCAAAAGGAAAACGGAAGCATAATCCTCATTTGAGTGTGATCGTGGAGCATAAAGAGGAGCTGCCGAGTACTGTATTTTTTAATTTTGTATTTTCATCTGCGGCTGAGAAACTGATTGACTTTTGTATTGAGGCAGAAAAAACGCCTCTGTATGACAAAGCAGTCCTGCTGCTGTTCGATCTGTTCGGATTACGGCGCGATGCGTATGATCGCTTTCACAATGAGGAAACGTACCTTACAGATATGAACCAGACCGTAGATTACAAAAGGGTCATTTTAGATTATGTGACTGGAACCCGCATACTGGATATTGGACCCGGCGGGGGTGTACTGCTGGATCTGATCGAACAGGAAAGACCAGATGCGAAGCCATTAGGTCTTGATATTTCTGTAAATGTCATTGAGGCACTTAAACGTAAAAAGCAATTGGAGCGCCATCGTTGGGATGTCATCAAAGGGGATGCGCTTCAGTTAGAGGAATATGTGGAAACGGGGAGTATGGACACGGTCATTTTCTCATCGATTCTTCACGAGCTCTATTCCTACATTGAACGAGATGGGATTCGGTTCAATCCACAAACAGTGGAGGCAGCTCTGCAGAGCGCCTATCGTGTGCTTGCACCCGGCGGGCGTATCATCATTCGTGACGGGATTATGACCGAACCAGTAGAGCAGCGCAGACGAATTCGATTCTTGGAGCCGGATGGAATGGAATGGCTGATACGGTATGCGCAAGATTTTGCAGGTCGCCACATTGAAATAGAGCGTGTGGGGGAGCATGAGGCTGTTTTACCAGTGAACGATGCGATGGAATTTCTCTATACCTATACATGGGGAGCGGAAGCCTATGTGCATGAAGTGCAGGAGCAGTTTGGTTATTTTACCCCGTCACAGTATGAAGAGTGTATTCGTAGCACACTTGGATCACAAGCGATTATCCGCGTGAGCCGTCATTATTTACAGGAGGGCTATGCCGAGGCGCTGTCCAGACGTGTTGAGTTCATGGATGAGCAGGACCAGCAGGTTTCTTTTCCAGACAGCACCTGTCTGATCGTGATTGAGAAGCCGAATAATAGGGTTGGAGTTGCTGAATGATTTTTAAATTGAACAAGAGAATGCCTTCTGATTTGTGCCAAGCACGATTAGAAGGCATTTTTTAGAAAGCTATGCATTCAAATATGACCGTGCAGCGTATACAGAAGCCAAAGGACCATTCATTCGGCAGGTGGTTGAGCGGGCGAAGCTTGAAAGATATAGGTAGGGACAGATGAATTCTTAGTCGCATGAACAAAGTGGGGGAATGATGAAGAATATGATGCTTGATGCACAGCTAACGCCGAATGGTTTAAAAGACAGAATGCTACTACTGTCAGCGCTGGACATTATATTGTCTCCAGAAGATTGGTTACGCACGTATCGTATGCGGTCTGAGTGGTCTGGTGATGTGTGCCTGGGTGAGGTAAACAATGGCGCTGGAGATACGATTCATATGCTATGGACGGGTGAAGGTGTGCTGCTGAAGGGGTTTGACCATGAATCCCCTGTAAGTTCTCATGCGAGAGACGATTATGAAGTCTGGCCGGGCATATATGACGGTGTGCCTAATGATATGATGGAGCTTTTGGAAGATGAAGCACTGGAGAAAGAGGACGTTACCTTTTGTATGTGGAGGGAAGCGGGAGATAAAGAGTGGCGTATGGGCAACGCGAACTTTCCTGAGGGATATGACGATGGCTCATCCTTTTTGTTGGGGAAAATTATAGTTACACCGGAGGAATATCAGGATTGGGCTGAGAGTTACTATGAGTTGCCGATTTCTCTAGGGGTGGTAAGCCAGATTTTCAACGGCGTTCCGATCACTGCACAGATGATCTCTGCGCTTCATCCACAGCGTAACGTTACGGAAGCGATAAAGGAGCTAAAGCAGCTTGGCGTTCAAGTGCATGAAAGCTAAGAATACAGATTTGTTTTTCTTGACAAGTTTTGTATATAATACAGGAGAAATGCTGGGTTAACCACCTCGAATTAAAGGAGCTGTGTTGAAGATGTCCAAACGTTTGATTCCTTACATCACGATGGATGGAAATGCAAAAGAAGCAATCGAATTTTATAAAGAGGCATTGGATGCTCAACTGCTTTTTATTCAAACCTTTGGGGAAATGCCGGAAAACCCCGATTTTCCCATTCCCGCAGAGGTCAAGGAACGTGTGGGACATGCTACCCTTAAAGTGGGTGAGACAGAGCTCATGTTTTCTGATACCTTTCCCGGGTCACCGTTTAGCCGCGGGAATCAGGTGAGCATCTGTATTACAACCGATAGTGTGGAGCAAGCTCAAAAAATGTTTAATGCTCTACAGCAGGGAGGACAGGTGGGAATGCCTTTGCAGGAAACCCATTTTAGTCCAGCTTATGGGAATGTAACAGACAAGTTTGGTGTCACTTTTCAAATGTTCACTGAGGCTGGGTCTTAAGAAATGTAAAACGGCTCGATTCCGCTACTTTAGCGATCTGGCCGTTTTTTTTTCGTGTATGCCCTCGTGCTCAATTCAATAATTATTTTAATATTGTTGAAATAGAAACAAAAATATACTATATTGTATTGTTAATGCACCAACGGGTGGGAGGACAGGCCATGAACAAAGAAGAACAGGTCATAGTGGGTTTCAGGGACTTATTTAACAAGATGGTTTGGCTTAATAAAGATAAGATGGAAGACAGCCTTAAGGGTTATAAGCCTTCTGAAGTACATTGCATCGAATACATTGAAAGAAATGCAGATTCCAACGTGACAAAACTTGCGGAGTCCCTTTATATGACTACCGGTGCCATAAGTAAAATAACTAAGAAGCTTATAAAAAAAGGCATTATCGAAAGCTACCAGAAGCTGGATAACAAGAAAGAAGTCTATTTTAGGCTTACTGAGGAAGGGAAAGTAATCTATAACATCCATGAGGAACTGCACAAAGAGTTTCAAGAGCGGGATAAAGCCGTATTTGAGCAGGTAACCGAAGAACAATTTAACAGTATGATTAGCTTCTTGGAAAAGTATAGTAGGCATTTGGATGCAGAAATAAAAAAACAGGGTATAGATATTAAGACGGAATAAATTTGAATAATGAAAATCAAACCATAGGCAGCCGGGCTCTATTGAGAACGGGCTGCATTTTTTTGTTATTATTTTGTTGCCGAGGAAGCAAAATTGTGATACGATATTTTTGCTTCCGAGGAAGTAAAAATTAACCTTTAAGGGGAGAAATGAAGTGTTCAAATGTAGATCACACAATGAACAGAACACAGAACAAACCGTAGATAAACACGCTTTAATATTCGGCCTTATCTCTGTATTTCTTTGCGGAATAGGCTTCAGTATCATAATACCTGTCGTCCCATTCTTAGTGCAGCCTTATACAAGCAGTCCGGGAGAACAAGCTATAGTTGTTACGCTGCTGACCTCTGTTTATGCATTCTGCGTGTTTTTTGCGGCTCCCGTACTTGGAGCTTTGAGCGACAAATATGGCCGTCGTCCATTGCTCTTAGTATGCCTTTTGGGTTCCGCAATTGGGTACTTGGTTTTTGGCATAGGAGGAGCTCTATGGGTACTATTTGCTGGGCGCATCATAGAAGGGTTAACAGGCGGGAGCATAAGCACGATCTTCGCCTATTTTGCAGACATCATTCCTCCAGAAGAGAGAACCAAATACTTTGGATGGGTGAGTGCGGTTGTAGGTGTAGGCACTGTCATTGGGCCAACTCTAGGCGGATTACTTGCCAAGTTTGGTTATTCTGTACCCATGTATTTTGGAGCAATCATAACTTTATTGAACGTTGTTTATGGATTCTTTTTTATGCCTGAGAGCCTTGACAAGAAACATAGACTGAAAGAGATTACCTTTGTAAGACTGAATCCATTTACACAGCTTGCAAATCTGCTTTCCATGAAAAACTTAAATAGGTTACTTGTCTCTGCGTTCTTACTTTGGATACCCAACGGATCTTTACAGGCCGTTTTTTCACAATTTACAATGGATACTTTCAGTTGGAGGCCTGCACTAATCGGACTTATGTTTTCAATTATGGGTTTCCAAGACATCATTTCACAAGGTTTCATCATGCCCAAGCTTTTGATAAAACTTAATGATAAACAGATAGCCATTCTTGGAATGGTTTCGGAGATTATAGGTTACAGTCTTATTGCGCTATCTACTTTGTTCTCATTCTATCCTCTTTTTATCGCTGGAATGTTTATATTTGGTTTTGGTGATTCGATCTTTGGACCTTCATTCAACGGGATGCTCTCCAAGTCTGTCGATTCTAGTGAACAAGGAAGGATTCAAGGAGGTAGTCAATCTATTCAGGCTTTAGCAAGAATGATTGGGCCTATTATTGGGGGTCAAATCTATGTATCACTTGGTCATGCCGCACCCGCTTTTATGGGTATAATCCTTATAACAGCGGCAATACCAGTTTTATATAAGCGAACGCATGTAAATGAGGATTTTGCAAAATCCTGAAATATGTAAACTATCTACTTTCTTTAGGCAATAGGGTTTCAGAACTCAGGGACAAGTTCTGAAACCCTATTTGTTTACAGTTTTACGTAATTGTACTTATACGCCAAAATTAAAATCATCATCTGTCAGCGGCTCTACATTCATCGCCCGCACATAGCCGTTTCCTTTTTTAGAAAAGAAATCATGCTGCTTAGTATGGGTGCTGATGCCGTTGAATACAATGGGATTAACTTCTTCTTCTTCAAACAGTGGATCAAAGCCCAAGTTCATCATGGCCTTGTTGGCATTATAGCGCAAAAAGACTTTCACATCGTCTACGAGTCCAATAGGGGTGTAAATTTGCTCGGTGTATTGTTCCTCGTTATTATGCAAGTAGCGCAGCAAGCCTACCAGCGTCTGGTAAAGATCACGTTGTTCTTCCTCGTCCAATTCTGCATAAATCTCCTGTGCCAGTACACCTACGTACACACCGTGAATACTTTCGTCCCGTAAGATCAAATCGATAATTTCTCCACTACATGTCAGCTTGCCCTGGCCCGCCAGATAAAGAGGATAGAAGAAGCCGCTATAAAACAAATAGCTTTCTAACAGCACCGACGCAGCCATCGCGAGATAGAGGTCTTTCGGTGTGTGGATATTCATATAATATTGACGAATGGTTTCTGCTTTGGTTTGGAGATGTGGATTTTCTTCCACCCAGCGGAATACACCGTCAATTTCTTCCGTGGAAGCTAGCGTTGTAAAGATGCTACTGTACGACTTGGCATGGATTTGTTCCATCATCGCCATAAAGCTTAGTACGGCTTTGCGTTGTAGTCCGTCCACATGCTCCATAATTTGCGGCATACCCACGCCGCCTTGAATGGTATCCAGTAGCGTTAGTCCGCCTAGCACCTTCATGTAGGCTTCTTTTTCGATATCACTGAGGGTTACCCAGGACATTTTATCGTCAGACAACGGGATTTCGTCATCCGTCCAAAATTGCATAATGTTCTGGTTCCAGAACATCAGTGTGAAATCATCGTCCGAGCGATTCCAGTTTACAGCTTGTATACCTGTCATTGTTAGCATTCTCCCTTCAGCTTGCGAGATTCCCTGGAAACACACATTGAAATAGTGCAGGCGAATCATCGTATGCTTGACATACGGAAGCTGTATCCGCGAGGGTCTTGTCCAGTCCCGTAAAGGTCTAAACCACACGCTGGATACAGCTTCTAATGCAAAGCATCCATATCTATTTAAAATCTAATTTTTATACTACAGCTTGTTACCATTTATGCTTTAGATGGAGCAGGTGAGACACTCTTCCACAGACAGCTTTTTAGTGCGTGTGTAGTATAACGATTTAAGTCCTTTGTGTGCGGCGTACAGATAGCAACGTGCTAACTGACGCGTAGTCACGTCACTGTTCACATGAAGCACGGTCGAAATTCCTTGGTCCACATGCGGCTGGATTTCTGCAATCAGATCCAGCACTTTGAATTGGTCCATTTGATAAGCAGATTTATAGAAGAACACGTTATCCTTTTGCAAATAAGGCATTGGATAGTAGGTCGTCGAATTGGCATAGGTACGGGTTTCAATCTGCTCAACAATCGGCATAACACTGGATGTTGCATTTTGAATGTACGAAATGCTGGCAGTCGGCGCAATTGCCATACGATAGGCGTGGTACAGGCCATTTTTCATCACATCTGCTTTTAATTTGTCCCAGTCCGCTGTAGTCGGAACATAGATGCCCTTGAACAGCTCTTGCACACGTGCAGTTGTTGGACGATAATCTGTGTTCAGGTATCGGTCAAAATATACGCCTGTCGCATAATCCGATTCCTCAAATCCATAAAAGCTTTGTCCAGCCGCTTTCGCGATTTCCATACTCTTTTCGATGGAATGATAGTTCATCGTCATGAAGAAGGTACGGGCAAAGTCTTTTGCTTCATTGCTTTCATACGCAATTTTGTTCTTGGCAAGGTAGCCGTGCAGATTCATGACACCCAAACCGACGGAATGCATTTCACGGTTCGCTTTCGCAACACCTGGCGCATTAGCTACTTGGGTCATATCGCTGACCGAGGTGAGCGCAATCATACCCTCGTGAACGGATTCGCGGATTTTGCCATGCTCCATCACATTTACAATGTTCAGAGAAGCCAGATTACAGCTCACGTCCCGGCGGATGGTATCCTGTTGGCCGTAATCTGTAATTTCGGAAGTTTCCTGCAACTGGAAGATTTCCGTGCATAGGTTCGACATCTTGACTTGACCCACGTTTTTAAGAGCATGTGCCTGGTTCGCGTTACTTTTGTTCATGATATATGGATAACCAGACTCCAACTGAATCATGGCAATTTTCGTCAGCATGTCACGTGCGCTCATCGCTATTTTTTTCTTCACCCGATCGTCGGCGAGCAGCGTGTCGTACATTTCATCCAAATCCATGTCGTCCAGATGTGTTCCATAGGCTTTGAACACACTGTAAGGAGCAAATACATGCAGCGGTTCATTATCTTGAGCCAGCTTGTAAAAACGGTTTGGCACCAGCAATCCAATCGAAAGTGTCTTAAGACGTACTCTTTCGTCAGCATTGATTTTTTTGCTATCCAGAAACTCCAGCACATCCCATCCGAAAATGTTGTAATAGGCTGCCCCAGAGCCTTTACGTTGCCCCATTTGATCCGCATAAGAGAAGCCGTCTTCCATCAGCTTCAGCACAGGCATAATGCCTTTTGCTGCGCCTTCTACGCCTTTAATCGCTTCGCCGCGTGCCCGCAGCTTCGACAGGTTAACGGCAACACCGCCGCCGATTTTGGACAATTGCATGCAAGTGTTTAGCACATAGTTGATCGAGTTCAGGGAGTCGTCCATTTCGAGCAAGAAGCAGGATACCAATTCCCCACGGCGGCTTTTGCCTGCATTCAGGAACGTTGGTGTCGCTGGCTGGAGACGTTGCTCCATCATCGAGCGGGACAACAGGCGTGCCGTATCCGCGTTACCGCGTCCCAAATGCAGGGCAACCGCGGCTACCCGATCAGGGTAATGTTCCAGATAGACTTTACGGTCATTACTCTTCATTGCATAATCGGTATAAAACTTGGATGCTGCCATATAGGAAGGGAATTTAAAATTATAGCTATGAGTGATATGGAAAATATCATTAATTTCGTCAGCCGTGTAGCTGTTATAGAAATTTTCGTAATAATCATTCTCAATCATATACAGCACTTGAGCGGCTGTGTCAGCAAACTTCAAACTCCGTTCCTGAACTTCCTTCATAAATTCTGCTACAGCCTCTTGGTCCTTTTCCAATTGGAAAAAGCCGTCTGTATCGCGTTTCATCAACATGTTGTTCAATTCAATATGCCGCAACTCGGCTCACCTCCTGTTTAAAACGCTCTACATCTCCGAACGTTCCAGATAATTCAAATTTACTAATCACGGGGACATTATAATGATCGGCAATCAAATCCGCACTTTTGGCAAATTTCTCACCCCAGTTACGGTTGCCGCTTGCAGCTACACCAACAAGGTTTTGAGCATTCTTTTTCAAAAAGGAAGATACCCTCTCAGGTATCTGCCCAAACCCAGTTGTATATGTAATAAGTACGTAAGGTTCTTCTATAGTCATTTGCTCCTCGATCTGAACCGCTGGAAGCTTGAGCTTGTTTATAAATCTTTTTACATTGCCGGTCTTGGAATCATATGCAATCAGCATGGTATGCAACCTCCTTAAACATTTAACGAAAAAAGAAAACGGCATTGCCTGGGATCTATTATAGATGGAATCCCTTGCTGGCTGCGCCATTTAAGATTTTTGACTCTATATTTACATGTATTTTCATACCTGTATCTTCAAGATATCGGGCATAAATACGTTTTTTACACTATATTTAGAGTACATTCTCTATTTTATATCTATATATAGTTTTGTCAATCGGTCTAGAGGGGATCAGAGGACCCAGATCGGGTAGAAGTCCAAGCGGGGTGCGGAAAAGAGCGAAAGAACTTTTTTTTCGTAAGTATGTTAAAAAAGTATTGGAGTTTTTGAGGGTGAAGATGTACGATTTGTCAATGGGCAATTGAATGGAAAATTTACATTTTACTGTAGAAAGGATGAAGTGAATGGGAAGTGATTCTATGGAAGTTCAATCGTTTAATACGATCTTTTTTATCGTATTTGGACTCATTGCTTTTGTAATGATTATGGGAATTGTCAAAACGATCGGAGCGGGCCTGTCCAATCAAGCAGCCGAACGGGTACAACGTTCATGTAAGGTTGTGGATAAACGGACGAGAGTGCGTGGGGGATCAGGCGATTTTTCAGCTTCGACCTATTATTATATCACCTTTGAGTTTGACGGGGGTGAGCGTAAGGAGCTGGAGGTGAAGGATAGGGACTTTGGTATGATTGTGATCGGGGATCGTGGGGAGCTTCATTATAAAGGTACACGTTTTCTGGAGTTTGTGAGAGTAATGGAAGCATAAAGGTGCTTAAACAAATACATAATCGGAGGGAAGATTACGATGCCGCATATCATTGGAAAACGAGTTGTATTGAGAGAATACCGTCAAGAGGATATACCAGATATCCGAAAATGGGTCAATGACCCGGAAATCACACGTGGTTTAAGCGACGTGTTTATCTATCCGCATTCACAGGTGAATAGTGAATCTTTTGTACAGATGATGATTGACGGCAACCCCGAGATCAAAGGTTTTGTCATTGCGCATAAAGACACCCTGGATTATATCGGACAACTGGACTTATTTAAAATCAACTGGGTGAATCGGCATGCCACCCTTGGAATTGTGATCGGGCGTGACGGTGATCTGGGCAAAGGTTATGGACGGGAAGCGATCCGGCTGTTACAAAAATTTGCATTTCATACGCTGAACCTACATCGACTGGAGCTGGAGGTCTATGCGTTCAATGAACGTGCACACCGTTGCTATTTGGCCAGCGGCTTCAAGGAGGAAGGGCGGCTGCGGGAAAAGCTATTCAGGGAAGGGCGATACTATGACATTATTCAGATGGGGATTTTGCGAAGTGAATATGAGGCTGCACAGCAATCGACGGAATCCTGAGAGTGCAACCTCATAAGCTATATTACTCCGTCAGCTTTCTTCAATTTTTTATGAGTGAAATCACGGGGACTACGCTCATCCTTTTTTTATTAGCTAAAGGACTTTCTTTGCAGAGTGCGAACTTCTTACTGGTTGTATTCTTTGTAAGTATTTTTCTGTTTGAGATACCTACTGGGGCTATTGCAGACAAGTATGGAAGAAAAATCTCTGTTATTTTGGGACTTTGTTGTTTTCTAGCCTATAGTGTATTGTTCGTTTCGACAGATCATATCGGGGTGCTTGTGTTTGCGCAAGTCTTTGGAGGTCTGGCTATATGTTTACAATCAGGTTCGTTGGAATCATGGGTTGTGGAAAATAGTGATAAGCCCATGGAAGTTCTTTTTACAATCTCTAACAGTATACAGTACATTTCAGGATTTATTTGTGGTCTGTTGGGGGCCTTTCTCGCAACTTTTAACTATTCACTTCCATGGGCGGTTAGCATTTTATCTATTATTGTATGCATTTTTCTATGCTTCTTTTATATGGATGAGGAGAATGTGGCTCATCGAAAGACGTCCACTACCCGCATTAAAACGATTATCGGAGAAAGTGTCCGTATCGGTTTTGAAAATAAGTCTATCTGGATTGTGTTTATGATTGGCTTATTTATCAGCTTTTCAAACTCGGCTGGAAATACATTTCAACAGCCACGTCTGGTGGGTCTTTCCGAACAAGGGATTTGGATTATGGGGTTTATCAAGGCAGGGTATTCACTATGTATGACTTTGGGAAGCTACCTGGTTCGAAAGCTAGGCGCACGATACAGTGATGTACATATACTCATGTATGCTTGCGGCATGATTGGAGTATGGCTCATTTTTGCCGGTGCGTTCAACACATTTTATCCTGTACTGCTTACCTTTTTGATCTATGAAATTGGGCGCGGCATGTACCCGGTTGCCAAACAAATTTTTCTGAACAAAAGAATCTCTAATGAGTATCGTTCTACACTACTATCTTTGGATTCTGCGATTTCACAATTAGGCATGTGCATAGGTTTAATCGTGACAGGGACCATCAGTCGTAATTTTACGGATTTGTCTTCCGATCAAACACCTATTCAAATATCTTGGGTGATGTGTGGGGGGATTGCGTTGATTCCTATCATCTTATTGTTTTACGTCAATCGTGTATCAGGGAAAAGTAATTCTTGGAAAGAAAAAGAAACCAAACAGAATATGTAATAATAGTTAATGTAGAAGGGCTGAACAGCATGGTCTGTCAGCCCTGTAATATTTCATTGAAAGACAAACCCTATTTTTCGCCGTACCACAGTTTCAGCCGATTTTGAATTAGGTCAGTGTAGATTTCTTCAGCCTTTGGCACACCCGCCTGATCTAGCTCTTGGAGCATGCGGTCATACACAGCGTCGAACTGATCTGGCTTGGCGAGTACGGCCTCAGGAATGCGTTTGCGTACAATGTCCTGCGACTTTTGATAAATAACATTGTAATTCGTATTGGTCGGAACAGGCATGTTGTAGGCAGCCCCCCACTCTTTTACCGGAAAATCTTTTTCGTTCGGGAACAGGTCTTTCCACGTATGGGCTTTGTATGCCTGAAGGGACTCTTTCTCGGCTTTACTATAATTTTCGGTAATCATCTCCGGATAATTGGTTGTGTAATAATTGCCCGAAGGGTCCTTCACGCTATCGCCGTAATGTGGCCCCCATATCCAGTACAAACCGATACCTGACTCTCTGCTAAAAGAAGCGTTATCGGTGTTCTTACGTTGTTGCACATCCGCCGGAATGACTCGTTTGCCATTCTCTACGTTGTAATGCTGGCCTTCAATTCCCCAATTACGTAAAATTTGTCCTTCGTCGGAGGCCAGAAAATCCAGAAACTTGATAGCTCGCACCGGATTTTCACATGAGGTTGTAATTCCGATCCCGGATGCGGTATCGAAGCCGATGGGCTGGAGGGAATGGTCCTCGTATTTCTCATTTAAAGTGACTGGAAAATGGGCGTAAGTGAATTCATCCTTACCTGCTGCTTTGAGCGCATTTTCGGCATCTTGATAGTTCCATTCCTGATCAATGAGTCCGATGACACGGCCTGCGGCAATTTTGGACTTGTACTGATCACTTTTTTGCACAAAAGTATCCTTATCCAACAGTCCCTCATTGTACATATGGTTCAACCAACGGAAATATTCACGTTCTTCTGGGCGCTTGTAGTGAAGAATGGCTTTGTGTGTTTTAGGATCAATATAATATTCGCCATCGTCGGGTCCACCTGTAGCAGTAACAGCCGGGTTTGTCACTGTAATTTGAATTTTCCAGTCCTCGGCATCGAGTGATAGGGGGATGGTTCGCTGTCCATTGGTGGTTGGATATTTGGCGACATAATCTTTAAGTGCTTTTTCAAAATCTTGAACGGTGCGGATTTTAGGGTATCCGAGCTTCTTAAGTGCCTGGTGCTGGATTTCGAAGCCGGCTTGTGCATCAAACGCAATGTGATCCACACCCAGATTGGTCGGGATCGTGTAGATGGCTGGATCTTCACTACTATATTTAATACGATTAAAATAGTCTCCATACACTTTCTTAATGTTAGGGCCGTATTTGTCAATGAGGTCGGTTAAGTCAATGAGTGCCCCGGCATCGACTAACTTGCCAATGTCTGATTTAGGGTACACGAGATCTGGATATTCTCCGCTCGCTGCCATTAAAGCAAACTTTTCCTCGCCTCGACCATTGACAGCATGTTCGGCATTTAGCGTAACGCCCGTTTTCTTGATAATTTCCTGTCCGACAGCATCCTTCATGTTGTTCCAGTTAGAGCTGGAATCACCGCCAAAGAAAGTAAATGTAATGGGACTGGTGTCATTAGGATCTTCATTTTCTGCCTTACCGTCTGTTCCATTCGCACAGCCCGTTGTAACGAGCAGCAGCAAAGACAGGAGTAGAATAGAGCTCTGTCGTACCGACCTGTTCATGAACATTTGCAAATCCCCCTTAATAAGTATGATTTACACAATGTAAGTGCTTTCAATAGTAAATTGTAGGAAATAAAGAACCTCACGTCAAGTTATTTATAATTGTTTGTTATGCAGTTTGTTTTTTTATTAAGCAAACATATTTTAATGAAAAGTGTGGATTTGTGTAAATCCATCGTTTGATGATCTAAAACAAAGTATGCTACGATGGTACCAGTTTATAGGCATATCTGTATATTTAGAATCTAAGGTAGAAAAAGATTTCGAATAGGGTTGGGTGAGGAGATGCGTGGAAAAGTAACATTGCAGGAAATTGCGGATGCGGCGGGTGTTTCAAAGTTTGCTGTTTCGCGTGCACTGTCAGGCAAACCCGGTGTAAGTGAAGAGACGAGGGCGCTGCTGGTTAAGCTTGCTGCCCAGATGGGCTATTTTCGCAGTCATCCCAAAATGACTGGGATAGAGCCTCGGGACACAGATGCAAGAGAATGGTCGGGTACGGTGCTGGTGTTATTCCCAAATATTCGGCACCAGAACAGGGAATCCAGGTACTGGGGACCTGTATTTGAAGGGATTTCCGAGCGTCTGAACCGTAAGGGGATGGATATGATCACGTTAACGGAGCCCTCGACTGAGGATATGTTTTCTCTACTGAACCCGGAGGCGATTAAAGGGATTATCACAGTAGGGACAATTTCAACTTCGTTGTTGCTGAACATTTATCGGATGGGTATTCCGGTCGTCATGGTAGATCATTGGGATTCTGCATTTTTAAGTGATACGGTGTTTACAGATAATCGCACATGCATGAGTGAATTAATGAAGGATTTGCTGTGTAGGGGCTATACCCGCTTTCAGTTTGTGGGTCATATTGATGACGCTCACAGTTTCTACGAACGCTGGGAAGCTTGTCGTTCTACACTGGAAATGAGCGGAGTAGAATTGCGACAAAATAAAGCCCTTCTTCACGGAGGAGCGCAGGCGCTTGCTGAGGAAATGGACAAGTTGTCTGAGGACAAACTGCCTGAGGTTTTTGTATGTGCTAATGATGTGACTGCTGCGCAGGTCGTGGATGTGCTGAAAGAAAAGGGGATTGACGTTCCGAGGCGTTGCGGAGTGACCGGGTTTGACGATACGAATGAACAAATGCCAATTTATGCCACGGTGAGAGTGGATAAGGAATTGCTGGGAATGCGTGCAGTGGACCAATTGTTGTGGCGCATAACGAACCCGAACTCGCCTGTCGAGAAAAAGCTGCTACATGCTGAGCTATTCATACGGGAAGTTCATGCACCCCGGATCAGTCGGGAAAATGATGACCGTGAGCGTCCCATCAGCACAATCACATATAGTTAATGTCCAGATACGTGTGTGACACCATACATCGTGAAGACAAAGGAGGTCGCTTTTAGCCTGTTTGGGGCAGAGGGCGACTTTTATTTTGTATTTTGTCACTTGTTCCAAAAAACAATTGACTACTTTGTTAGCTTAATGTTATTTTTGTTATGTTACTGACGAATCCAGATGTTCCCAATCATGCTTATAGGGAGGCTTGTGACGATGGTTAATGTGATAGGGTTGGATGGCTGGAGGTTTAGAGAAGCACAAAGTGATGAGTGGCTCAGCGCGAAAGTGCCGGGTTGTGTGCATACCGATCTTTTACGACATGGCAAAATTCCTGATCCGTTTATGGGTATGAACGAGATGGAGGTACAGTGGATTGATAAGCAGGATTGGATATATGAAGCCCATTTTGAGATAAATGCAGATCAGCTTCAATGTCAATGTGTAGAGTTGGTGTTGGAAGGTCTGGACACATACGCGGATGTAAAAGTGAATGATCAATCTGTCTTGTCAGCCAATAATATGTTTCGAGTATGGAGACGGGATGTGAAGGCATTGGTTCAGCAAGGGGAAAATCGGCTAGAAATCAGTTTTCGTTCTCCGATTGCTGAAGATGTACCCAAGCTGGAAAGCTTAGGTTATGGACTCCCTGCACCCAATGATCAGTCCGAAATAGGTGGTTTGTCCGATAAAAAGGTAAGCGTTTTCGCACGTAAAGCTCCTTACCACTATGGTTGGGATTGGGGACCGAGGCTGGTGACGAGCGGTATCTGGAGAGAGGTTCGGATCGAGGCTTGGTCCGGTCTGATCGTGAGAGACTTGTTTATTCGACAGGACGAAGTGAGTTCGGCAGGGGCTAAACTCATGGCAGTGGTAGAGATCGAAAATGCAGATGAGATTAGAGATGCCGAGTTGCGTATTTCTGCTGACGGCAAAGTGTGGTCCAAGCCAGTTCGGCTGCTGAAGGGGAAGCAGACAGTGGAGCTGGAGCTGGAGATGAAGAAGCCGAAGCTGTGGTGGTGCCGTGGACTGGGGGAGCCGCATCTATATACGTTTGTGGCCGAATTAGTGGAACAAGAACAAGGAGCTGTAATCGCGGAAAAATCAGTAAAAACGGGACTGCGTTCCATCCGTCTTGTACGGGAACGGGATGCAGCAGGAGAGAGCTTTTATTTTGAGCTGAACGGAATTCCGGTGTTTGCAAAAGGGGCTAACCATATTCCGAATGACAGCTTTGTCACTGAAGTTACGATGGAACGATATCGGTATGAAATTGCCAGCGCAGCCGCCTCGAATATGAATATGTTGCGAGTGTGGGGTGGCGGTATATATGAACAAGACGTATTTTATGAGCTTTGTGATGAATACGGTTTGCTCGTGTGGCAAGATTTTATGTTCGCTTGCAGTATGTACCCAGGCGATGAAGATTTTATAGACAATGTGGCACAGGAAGCCGAGGACAATATCAAGCGGCTGCGTAATCATCCCTGTATTTCCTTATGGTGCGGCAACAATGAGATCGATTCTGCGTGGGCGCATTATGAAGAGAATGGAGGCTGGGGCTGGAAAAAGAACTACACACCTGAGCAACGGGAACGCCTGTGGAATGATTATGAAATGCTCTTTCATCGGATTCTACCGGAGGCGGTACGCACCTGGTCAGCGCAGACAGCATATTGGCCCTCCTCCCCGCTAATTGACCTGACGAGAGATCGGAATCAGCATGCCCATCGGTCTTCAACTGCAGGTGATGTTCATTATTGGGGTGTATGGCACGCGTCTGAGCCGTTTGAGAATTATCATGTACATGTGGGCCGTTTTATGAGTGAATATGGTTTTCAGTCTTTTCCTGAATACAAGTCCGTTCGTACTTATGCGGAAGAGAAGGATTTGGAACTGGAATCTGCGGTGATGCTGGCACATCAGAAGAACGGTGCGGGCAATCGTCTGATTAAAGAATATATGGAGCGGTACATGCGAGAACCAAAGGATTTTACAAGTTTTCTTCCCATGAGCCAAATTTTACAGGCAGAAGCAATGAAAGCAGCTATAGAGGCGCATCGTCGTCACAAGCCTTATTGCATGGGAACATTATACTGGCAAATGAATGATTGCTGGCCCGTTGCCTCCTGGTCGAGTATGGACTATTTTGGTCGTTGGAAAGCGCTCCAATATACGGCTAAGCGTAGCTTTGCCGATGTGTTGTTGAGTGCAACAGATACAGAACAGGGGAATAAGGCACTACATCTGGTCAACGATACACTAGAGCCGATATCAGGTACGCTGCGGCTGACGCTTTTGCATATCCGAAGCAGCCAGGCTGTTCGTGAAGAGAATGTTAAGGTAAAGCAACCAGCAGGTGGTGCAGGAATTGTACATATACTGCCTATCGACAAATGGCTGAGTGGCCTGAACCGTGCGGAGCATATGCTGGTCGCGCGTCTGACGCAGAATGGTGAACAGGTGATCTCCAGTGAAATTTATTTTGCAGACACGAAAGAGATGGATTTACCGCAGGCAAAAATTGAAGTGACAGAGATTCAGGGAAGCGAGGCTAGCAGATTCATGCTGTGTTCGGATGTACTTGCCCGACACGTGTGGCTATCGGCAGAGCAGGAAGGTATTTTCAGCGACAACCATCTGGATCTGGCTCCCGGTATTCCAAAAACAGTGGAATTTTTGGCTTTGCACAACGGTTCATCAGCATTTGTGGCAGCTGCGCCGGGTACATTGGCAGTACATTCATTAGTCAATTGGATACAAGGTTAGACAACAGTAAAAGCTTATCCGTCTTTAAGTAGATGATGGATAGGCTTTTTTTATAATATAAATTTATTTTTGTGATATGTGGAGCGATTTCATAATGTTCATATACATAACAAAAGAAGGCTTGGGAGCTGAGTGATAATAGATCATTTGTAAGAAATTTATCTATTCAGCATCTAACTGTTGGAATATAAAAAAACATATGGGCGGCCGAGAACTTGTAGAGGAAATCCGTCAGTTGGGCTTTAGCAGGGTGGAGCTGAATTATAACATTACCCGGGAAATGCTAACGACGATTGAGCCTATGATTGAGCGGGGGAAAATCGGCATATCGAGTGTGTACAATACATTTCCTCATACACCAGATCCGGATTACGGCACGAATTCCGTTCTGCTCGGGTTTGACGATGAAACCAAGCGACAACGTGCGATAGAGCTGCTGGTGCAATCTGTGGAATATGCGCATCAGTACGGAGCAAAAGCGGTAATTGTGCATCCCGGACGACGGATGGCGAATGGACAGAGCGCAGCAACGGAATTTATAATGCCGTTAGCGATATTATGCTAATTCATGCTGCCCGAATTTTAAAACTACCGGAGCTACGCCTTTACCTGTGAGTGAAGTCTAAAACACAGTATGCATCTATTTTTCGGGGATGAGGTCAATTCCCAAAGAATAGATGTTTTTTAATGTTCATTTATGCAGAGGTGGAGCGCTTCCATTGAGCTTGAAGCCATTGTGGTGTACACTGTCCAGAACAGGTGTAAATTGGAACGTCAGGAAGGCAGGACGGTTACAAGGAGGGAAAGACACGTATGTATGCCCGTTTAAGATCGTTAAATTATCCAGTAAAACTTTATGTTTTTTTAACACTGGCCTTATGCTCCGTAATCAGTACATTGTGGATCATTAACGTGCGACTGCCCTCAGGGGGCCGCCCTTATCTTTTTATTTGGTGGAATATGATGCTGGCCTGGATTCCTATGCTGTTGACGCTGCTGCTTGATGTAATGTATAGCTCGTGGAGGCGAGGAACGAGGACTTTTTTACTCTGGGTCACGGGGGCGGCATGGCTTTTCTTTTATCCCAATACACCCTATTTGATCACAGATTTGCTGCATGTATTCGCCAGATATCCGTTTCTCGGGGAGCAACGTTTCTGGGGAAATCCGTATTTTTGGAATCATGTATTGGGGATGCTGCTGGTAGCCATACTTGGCCTGACAATGGGATTTGTATCACTCGAATCCGTACGACAGTTGGTACAACGTGCACGTGGTGGGCTTGTTAGTTGGCTGTTTATGATGGCGGTACTCTTGTTGAGCAGCCTGGGTATTTATATTGGCCGTTTCTTTCGAGGGAACACATGGGATATTGTTTCTGCGCCTTCTCAACTGTATGCACAGGTATCTTCCATATGGGCAGACTCCTTGCAACGTACTCATTTTGTGGAGTTTAGCGGGATGGTATTCGTTATTTTGCTCGTCAGCTATGTATCCACGATGTGCGTAGTCTGGATGGGGAACAGCCGCCGGGACGAATGGCGTCGTTGGTGATTTTGTTGTAACTGAGTGGCTGAATATCATTATAAATATAAAAACAAAGGAGGAATAGCTACAATGAACGGACAGAATCGATCCGACATCCGCACTGGTCTTCAGGTAGATATTGTACTTAAAAAGGATCAGCCTACCGGTAAGTTGACGCGAGGAACGGTGAAAGATATTTTGACCAATTCCCCACGTCATCCGCATGGAATCAAAGTGCGTTTGGCAGACGGACAGGTTGGGCGTGTCAAACATATCGTAACGAACGAAGGCTAGAGCTTTGGGCTGAGGAGGAATGACGATGAACCAGGCAACGGCATGGTCTAAAAATGATCGCTACCCGCTTGTTTTACTTGTATTGCTGGCGCTTGCCCTCATTTGGTCTTTGATTCGCCCGGCGGATTATTTTACATGGGTACTGGAAGTTCTCCCAGCAGTTTTGGGAGCTGTACTGCTGGCGGCTCTGTACCGAAGATTTCGGTTTACCAATCTGGTATATACCCTAATCTGGCTGCACGCATTGATCCTGATTGTGGGCGGACATTATACCTATGCCGAAATGCCACTGTTCAACTGGATTCGGGACACGTTCGGACTGGAGCGCAATTATTATGATCGACTTGGGCACTTTGTACAAGGTTTTGTACCCGCACTCATTGTCAGGGAAGTGCTGTTGCGTAAAACGGCCTTGGGAAGCGGGAGCTGGCTCACTTTCCTCACGGTTAGTGTGTGTCTTGCGATCAGCGCTGTATACGAGTTGATTGAGTTTGCTGTAGCCAAGGCAACGGGAACAGCAGCAGAAGCTTTTCTGGGCACACAGGGGGATGTATGGGACACCCAATGGGATATGCTTCTTGCGTTCATCGGCGCTTTGACCGCAGTGATTTTGTTGAGTGGGGTACATAACAAGCTGCTGAAACAATTAAGGTATTAGCAAAGGTTTTTCTTCTTTTATCTGCAATTGTAGTTAGACGGGGAAATAGTTAAGCTGATGAAGGGTGGTTACAGAATGCGTGAAGGAGCATTTTCTAACCACCCTTTAGCATCTGTAGCTATGAAGTCCTCAGAGTTACATTCGCGTCATGGGATGGCTGTCAAGATGGAGGGTCGCTGCGTCCATGTAGCTGTCCAGTAGCCGTTCAAAAATACGGTCCCATGTCTGCTCCAGACTGTAGGCTCTACCAGTTCTGGATATAGCATCGCGAAGTGAGGCATCCTTATACAACAGGTGTACAGCTTTGGCAAAGGCAGAGGCGTCCCCAGCAGGACACAATAGCCCCGTTTTTCCATGGATTAGATTATCTTTTACCCCGCCTTCATTGGCACCGACCACAGGTGTACCGCTCGCCATAGCCTCCAGTACTACGTTGCCGAAGGTTTCCGTGGTTGAAGGGAAGAGAAATACGTCGGCTGCGGCGTAGAGTTCAGCTAATTCCGGCCCTTTCACAAAACCAAGCCAGTGGAGTGCATGCTCCGGCACCCCTATATCCGCTGCAGTTTTGACCTTATATAATGGACCATCTCCTGCAATGACCAGCACAGAGGCTGCGCGGACGTCGTCAGGTAACTGGAGGTAGGAATCCAGTAACGTGTCTACCCCCTTTTCTGGTGCAAGCCTGCCCACATACAAAATAACAAATGCATCTGCATGAACGTCCCATTTCTTCCATACTGCATGACGGTCCACCTTTGGTTGAAATCGGTCGGTATCAATGCCTCTGCTCCAGATTTCGAGCTGCCCCATTCCTTTATTGCGCAACAATTCCATGGTTGATTGAGAGGGGACATATACCCTTTCGCAATGTCTATGAAACCAGAGCATGTATTTCCATAACGCAGGTTCAAGCCAGCGAAGCTTGTAATATTCAAGGTATTTATCAAAGTGGGTGTGATATGAGGCAACGAGTGGAATATGGTGTTTGGCTGCGTAGCTTGTTCCATACAGGCCAAGGTTAAACGGAGTAGCGACATGAATCAAATGCGGGGAAAAGGCTGACAGACGCTCGTTGATCTGTTTGGCGTTGGGGATCGCAAGTCTGCATTCCCGGTACAACAAAAAGGGAATACTTCGAAATCGCTCTACACCCGGCCCAGAGGGCAGATGATGGTCTGCCTCCGGTGCGAAGACGAGCGTAGATACTCCATGTGTCTCCAGATAGCCAATCCATCGTTCCAGGGTCAGAGCAGCGCCATTCACGTCAGGCGTATACGTGTCCGTAAATAATGCAACTCGAAGCATGCCTTCATTCCTCCTCCGCCATTCTCATTTATCCTATGACGTTCCAAGGGAGTCCGCTTGGAGGCTCCGGCTTTTATTGTGTCATGATTTTGTTTACGGGCCTGCCGGGTTTTGTAAAAGCTGGTTCGCAGACGGACGCTTTTCTCGAAACATCCTGTAATAGACGAGGGAGGACAAAATATAGAAAACACCTGTCATGCTAAATGTGATGGCATAGCCCCAGTAGTTGCCATAAGTTGTAACCAGATAGGCTTGTACAGGTCCCATACCTGCGGTGCCTAGCATCCAGGTCGTCTGGAGAATGGAGTTGGCAATGCCACGATTTTTATCTGACACACGTTCGACGAGAATGGCGGTTTGCAGCGGATTAGCTGCATTCATGAGCGCTTGCCTGAATAGAAAGCTGATCGAAGCGATCCATAGTACGTTTGTAAAGCCTGTAATGAGAAGGAACGGTAGCGAAAGCAGTTGGAAGCCAACTACAGCTCTGACTAGACCAATTCGGCTGCCGAGGGTAGGTCCGATCAACATGGAGAGGATGGTCATGAGCTGGCCGAGTGCAATCAGTAAACTCATTGCGCTGAGCGATACGGAGAAGCGGTTCGTAAAATACAAATTAAGATACGGGATGACCAGACCTGAACCCAGTCCAAGAAAAAACTGGGCCAGAACAAATTGTCCAATAACCCGGCGATCAGAAGAAGCAGTAGGTGTCTCCGAGGCAGGGATATCGGATGTAATGTACGGCGTCTGTACTTGTTCTGTTTGAGATGAAGATTCGGCAGGAGCTGGTGCTTCTACGGTTGCCGTAGTTTTTGTGATAAACAATAGAGGAATAAAAGCAGTCAATGTTGCCATTCCTCCAAGGAACAGAGCAACCCGCAGACTGGATAGCGGTGTGATTCCCCACGTCTGCAGCCCATCTGCAAGTACGCCACCCCCGAAGCTGCCCAGGACTTGGGCTGCCAGTACAAGAGCTGAGTAATAGCTGAATATTTTTAAACGTTGGGCTTTGCTTATGCTTTCTGCTAAAAAAGGCACGGCCAGCACCTGAATAAAGGCGGCGAATATACCTGAGATTACGGCAAATACCAACATGCTTCCGCTGGTATCTGTAAAGGTACGGGCGAGAAAGGCCAGGCCGCTGAATAACGCGCCGATGACCAGCATATTTTTTCGGCTTGTCCGATCCCCCAAAAATCCGACCGGAATGAACAGCAACGCCGTCGCCAGCGCCTGCATGCTGACCACTTGGCCGTTCATATCATCGTCAAAGCCAAGCTTTTGAATATACAGATTGTACAGCACAGAAAACATTCCTGTACCCATCTGGTACAACAGATTGGCCATAAAAAACAATCGGATATTACGCGGCCACTTTCGGGGCTCTTCTAACATTTTGCTAGTCCATGACACGATGAGTTCCTCCTGTGACGTGTTGCAAATAAGTTAATACTGTTGATATGTATTCTATCAGGAACTGTACATTTCATAAATATTCCTGATCTTCGCTTGTTTTGGGTAATAATAAAGCATGGACTTTACATTGAATTTTCATTATAGTAATTCGGTATGAATAAATTTGAAAGGTAAGCAGGAGGGATGGCTTTGGCTTTTGGAGCACGGGTGTTGAAAACGGGAATTGCAGTGACGCTCGCCCTTTTTCTGAGCACGCTTTTGAACACCCATTCGCCTGTGGGGGCAGCGATAGCCGCTATTTTTGCCATGCAACCGTCGATATATAGGTCGTGGCGTTATTTTCTGGATCAACTCCAAACAAGCACACTAGGTGCAATCATGGCATTGCTGGGCGGAATGGTATTTTCGAATGAGCCGATTGCAGTCGGACTCGTATGTGTATTGGTACTTATGATATGTCTGAAAATAAATATGGCTGATACGGTTGGATTGACACTCGTGACCGTTGTTTCTGTAATGGAAGCCTCAGGGGACTGGAAATTTGCGGTGACCCGCTTTGCGCTCACTTTGATTGGGATTGTGTCTGCTTTTGTCATCAATGTTAGCGTTTTTCCCCCGAAACCGAAAAGGCAGTTTATTAATCAGATTCAAAATGTATTTAACAGCATGTCCTTGCTGCTGCGTACTGCCATTTCCGATGAGATTAAGGAGTCTGTCTTTAAAGAGGAAAAAGGAAATCTAGAGGGAGCCATTAAATCGCTGTCGGACAAATATCATTTGTTCGAGGAAGAGCAGAAGAAGCTCAAGCGCTCCAAGTTTAGTCAAACGAGACAAATGGTAGTATACAAACAAATGCTCGGAAGTTTACACAAAGGATATGAGGTACTGGATGCGGTGGAAAGGCACTACTTCCAGTCTTTACGGCCAAAGGGAACGGATGCTTTTTTTGACAGTCACCTGGAGTTGCTGATTCGTTTTCACGAGCACGCTCTACTGAAATTCGAAAATAAGCTAAAACCGAACGAGGACGAAAGTGAATTGTTCCAGCAGGCGAACGGCGAATTTATGAAGCATGCGATTACACGTTTTGACCATTGTCAGGAAGGAATGCTGCGGCTTTCTATTGTGGCTGCGGCCATGTACGACTACGGTCATCAGCTGGAGAGGTTGAGCAGATTGGCCGATCATATTCATCCTGTGGAAGAGAGCAGATAGGCGAATTTCCTAAAAGAAAAGCGACCGCATTCATCAATCAGATGAAACGGTCGCTTTTTTATGTAATGAATTCAAGTATGTCAGAACAGGTTAATAGAAGGTTGCCAGAACGCACAAAAAAAGCCCGCTGGTTGCGAACAGGGACTGAACTTGCTACAATAGAGAATGCTCTGTTTTATGGTAAAACCATATGCATAAATTGTGAGTTACACTTCTTTTTACATTATAGCATGCTTCAAAGGATTAGTCAATTTTCCCGGAGCAGGGGGATGCCGCGGGTATGTCCGGGTCCATAATAGAGCATAGTTTGTACGCAAGGGAGCCCTGCGTGGAGCAGGAGGAAACGGAACAGGAGCGATGCCAGTGACTACTGAACAGCAATGGAATGAAGAACAACGAAGAGTAGAAGATGTGACCGCAGTAATTAGCGGGCGTATTCGGAAGCTAGAGACAGAGGTTGGTTCTGTGCGCGGAGATGTCGTCGATATGCGTAAAGACTTCTGGGATGAGGTAACGATCAATTTCAGTGAGGCGGATGATGTGGGCGAGACGTCCACCAGTTTGCGTCAGCAGTCTGAGATTTTGTCTGAGCGGGAACGAAGACACAAGCATTCCACAGAGGCGTTAGGTCGTTTGAAAAAGTTGCTTGATTCACCGTATTTTGCACGCATTGATTTTGCTGAGGAAGGGCAGACTGCGGAACGTGTTTATCTGGGGATTGCCTCCCTGCTTGATAATCAAGATGAGGAATTTCTGATCTATGACTGGCGCGCGCCTATTTCCAATCTTTATTACGATAACATGCCGGGTCCCGCTTCTTATAAAACTCCGGCAGGGGAGATGGATGGAGAGCTCACGCTTAAGCGTCAATTCTCGATCCGTGATGGACAAATTCGTTTTATGTTCGATACAGGGGTGACGATTGGAGACGAACTTCTTCAAGCCGTATTGAGCCGCAGCTCGGATGCTCAAATGAAAAGTATTGTCGCTACCATTCAAAAGGAGCAGAATCGAATCATCCGTGATGACCGAAGCCGTATGCTTATTGTTCAGGGAGCGGCAGGAAGTGGCAAAACCTCTGCAGCGCTTCAGAGAGTAGCGTATTTGCTGTATAAGTATCGGGATCGCTTGCGAGCGGATCAGGTCGTGTTATTTTCGCCAAACCCGATGTTTAACAGTTATGTTTCAACGGTATTGCCTGAATTGGGTGAGGAAAATATGCTTCAGGCCACGTTTCAGGAATATTTGGAGCGGCGTTTGGGCCGGGAGTTTCAGTTAGAAGATCCCTTTGAACAGCTGGAATATGTGCTTTCAGCGTCGTTACTGCCTGGGTATGAAGCCAGGATGGAAGGTATCCGTTTTAAATCGTCTAAGACGTTCTTACATGTGATTACAGGCTACAAGGCGTATTTGGAGCAGGAGGGCATGCGTTTTAAACCCATCCGTTTTCAGGGACGTGAGGTGGTTTCAGTAGAGCAGATGGCACGCAAGTTTTATGAATTCGACTCTACGGTGCGACTGGCGAATCGATTGGAACTGCTGCGGGATTGGATGCTTAAAGAGCTGGCCCGCTTTGGTAAGGAGGAATGCTCCGCTCCATGGGTGGATCAACAGATGGATCTGATGGAGCCGGAGGATTATCAGCGTGCCTATAACCGTATGCGCCGTAAATCCAAGAATAAGGGCGATACTTTCGACGATTTTGCACGTGAAAGAGAAATATTGGCACGTATGGTGGTCAGTGACCGCTTAAAGCCTCTGCGCAAATGGATTAAGGCGCTTCGCTTCGTAGATACGACCCGGCTCTACAGCGAGCTGTTTATGAACGAGACGCTGTTGAGCCAACTGGCGAATCATGCAGAGCTGCCCGTCAGCTGGGGTGAAATTAGTCGGCAAACCCTGCAACGAATTCAGGCTGGGGAGTTAGCGTATGAGGATGTAACCCCCTTTTTATATTTGCGTGAGCTGATGCTGGGCTTCCGTTCCAATAGCAACATCCGTCACGTGTTTATTGATGAGGCACAGGACTATTCCCCATTCCAACTGGCGTTCTTCAAGCGTTTGTTTCCACAGGCTAAAATGACGGCACTGGGTGATTTTAATCAGGCCATCTATGCCCATGCCTCGGTGCTTCAGGATGCAGAGCCATTGTATGACTTGTATGGTGCAGATCAGACCGAGATGATTTCCCTGACACGCAGCTATCGCTCGACACAGGAGATTGTGGAATTTACCCGGGGGATGGTCGCTGGGGGAGAGCACATTGTACCGTTTAACCGTAAGGGTGAGAAGCCTCTGGTAACCGAGGTGCGTTCACGTGAAAAGTTGCATCAACGGATAGCTGGGAATGTCACTGAATTGTTGGCAGAAGGCTATGAGTCCATCGCGGTGATCTGTAAAAATGCTGACGAAAGCGCGGCAGCCTACAAAGCGCTGGAAGGACAGCTGTCAGTGAAGCCAAAATTAATTAAGAAAACAACCCCCGCTTTTGAAAAGGGGATTCATATCATTCCAGCCTACCTGGCAAAAGGCGTGGAATTCGATGCGGTCCTGATTTATGACGGATCAGCGAAACAATACCAGCGTGAGAGTGAGCGTAAGTTGTTCTACACCGCCTGTACGCGAGCGATGCATTTGCTGCATATTTATAGCATAGGGGAGATTACACCATTCGTGAGTTTACGGGATTCGGATACGTATACCCGCAATGTGGAAGAAAGTGATCGTGTTCTGTAGAGAGGATATTGGCAATCAGCTGGGGACAAATGCCACAGGAACCTTTGCGATGTTTGAATAGATATAGAGTTGGCTGGCATTATGGAGCGTATTCCAGTAACATAAGCAAATAAGCAAAACAGGTAAGAAGCATAAACGGAGGTTACAAACGTAATGGACATGAAGAGTGTATTTCAACGCCCGCCACTGGCGGAGTGTGTACCCGAGTTAGTAGCTACAGCTAGAGGGGAGCGCAAGGCATCACTGGTGATCCGCGGAGGAACACTGGTCAATGTGGTATCGGGCGAGTTGCTGCCGGGCATGTCTATTGCTGTGCAAGGTTCTCGTATCGCTTACGTCGGTAGGGACGTCAGTCATACGATTGGTGAAGACACCATAATCATTGAAGCGGATGGCCGCTATATGGCACCGGGGTTACTGGACGGACATTGTCACATCGAAAGCACGCAGCTTACGGTAACTGAGTTTGCTAAGGCTGTACTGCCGCTGGGAGTGACGGGTGGTTTTTTTGACCCGCATGAAATTTCTAATGTACTGGGTCTAAAAGGGCTTCGTCTGATGTTGGACGAAGCCCGTACGACACCGCTGGCAGCTTACATGCAGGTGGCTTCCTGCGTGCCGTCCACAGGCCCGGAGCTGGAAACGACGGGTGCCTCCTTCGGCCCGGTGGAAGTCGCAGAAGCGTTAAGCTGGGGCCCGGATATGATCGGGCTGGGCGAAGTCATGAATTTCCCTGGTGTCGTCTATGGAGACGATGTGATGATCGGGGAAATTCAGGCCACGCTGCGCGCGGGCAAGGTGGCGGATGGCCATTTTACATGGGCCTCCGATGATTGGCGACTGCCGGTCTATGCAGCCGCGGGAATTTCGGGCGACCACGAGTGTGTCACGCCCGAGGATGTAGCTGAGCGTATCCGGCTCGGCATGTATGCCAAGATGCGGCAAGGTTCCGCATGGCATGATGTGGCCGAGACGATCCGCGCCAGCACGGAAATGGGTCTCGACACGCGCCGCATGATGCTGGTAACGGATGACCGCAGCGCAGAATCCTTGCTCCATGAAGGGCAGATGGACTTCGTTGTGCGTCATGCCATTGCACAGGGCGTCAAGCCCGTAACCGCGTTTCAGATGGCTACGCTGAATACGGCAGAGCGCTTCGGCGTGGCACGGGACATCGGCTCGATCATTCCGGGTGCGATTGCCGACATTATTTTGCTTGATGGCCGATTGGCCGAAGTGAATGTGACGGCTACCATCGCAGCGGGCCAGCTGGTGGCCGAGCACGGTCAAATGGTCGCCGATTGGGACGGATTCGTTTATCCTGCGGAAGTAATGGACACGGTCCATCTGGGACGAGAGCTGAGTGCAGCAGATTTCCGCATTGCGGCTCCAGTACAGGAGGGGAACGTACCCGTACGGGTGATTCGTGTTACGGAAAATCACGTGGACACGAAGGAAGTGCGGATGACCGTTCCGGTGCGTGATGGTGAAGTTGCATCAGATCCTGCGCAGGATTTGTGCAAAATCGCCGTTTTCGAGCGACATCATGCCAGTGGCAGTCACGCGGTCGCACTTGTGACAGGTGTCGGCTTCACTGAGCCGGCTGCGATTGCCATGACCGTCGCGCATGATAGTCACAACCTGCTCGTCATTGGTAATGATGACGAGCTCATGACCCAGGCGGCGAAGCAGGCTGTTGGTCTGCGTGGTGGCGTGGTGGTTGTATCCGCCTCGGGTGAGACACGCTTCCCGCTGCCTATTGCCGGGCTGATGTCCCCAGCTCCGTTTGCAGAGGTGGCAGCGCAGTCCGAAAGTATCAGCCGCGCGCTTCAGCAAGCCGGCTGCATGCTGAACAACGCGCTGATGACACTGTCACTGCTCGCACTGGTCGTTATCCCTGAAATCCGTCTGTCGGATCAGGGGCTTGTCGTCATCGGAGCGGATGGCATCCGCAAGGTATCTCTTTTCGTGGAAGAGGATGCTGCGGAAGTCTGATAGAACACGTCGCTGGGGGTTGTCCTGCAGGTCTGTCCAGACCTAAGGGATAACCCCTGTTTTTCATATACGAAGCCATAAAAGTTATCTTCGATTCCTTTATAAAAGTCAAGAAGAGGTGGGCAGATGCATCCCTATTATCGTTCACTAGAAAAAATGGCTCATCATGCCTCGATTATAGAGCAGGATTGGAACCGGTTTGTAGAGCAAACCCGTGTGAAGCATGTTCAGCAGGGAACGGTTCTCATTGAAGCAGGTGAGCTTGTGAAACATGCCTATTTTTGTTCAGAGGGATTATTCCGTTTATTTTATACATTAGCAGATGGCAGAGAATATAATGTCGGTTTTTCGCCAGAAGATGATTACGTAACCTCTTATGGGGCTATGATCCAAGAAGAAGCCTCCACTTTTTCGATTGAGGCAATGGAAGATTCGGTTGTCATTGAAATTCCATATCACGTATTGAAGGAGCTTATGGATACAAGCCATATGTGGGAAAGATTCGTGCGCAAGAGTGTAGAGAGACTTTACATTCGAAAAGAGGAGCGGGAACGCGAATTATTGTACCTCTCCGCTAAGGAACGTTATCACGCTTTTCTCCTAAAATACCCCGGATTGGACAAGCGAGTTGCCCAATATCATATAGCTTCTTACATAGGCGTCTCCCCTGTGTCACTTAGTCGTTTGCTGCGTAGTGATCCGCATTAACCTATGTTAATGCGAATTTGTAGACAAGCAGCGTACAATAACGATACATCATTCAAGCTTCACCAAAAAAAGGAGATAGGCATATGCGTTATATGATGATTGTATTATTGGAATTCTACCCTTCCTGGTTGGCTCTTCCTCGGGAGGAACGTCGAAAACATGCGGGGACCTTGCAGGCTACCATTCAAAAGTATAACGAACAGGTTCAGGTTCGGTTTTTTGATGCAGAAGCATTGCCTGGAAAGGACTACACCGATTTCGTCGTATGCGAAACAGAGGATATGAAGCAATATCACTATATGTGGGAAGAAATTCGCGATTCGGAACCGTATACCAAAGGATACATGAAGATTAAAGATGTAGTGATGGGTATGGAAAATGCATTTCAGTCCTATGAGTCAGAAATGTTACAGATGGAAAAATAACCTTCATTCCGCTTTCTATGTAAAATGAAGAGTTCATCTTATATACGGTTAATAAAGGCGAATTCCTGTGCTGCTTATGTTCAGCTGGGAATTTGCCTTTTATCTTTTGGAGACGAAAAAAGTGTAATAAGAAAAACCACATTATACAGTTGTGTTACTTATAATCTTCAGAAAACCGTTCTTCCCAGCGGTAAACATTAACTGATTAATGGATTTTCTTGCGGTATCATTAAACAAATACCACTCATCTTTCGATACGTCATGAACTAAAATCTCTGGATATTCTGTTGAAAGTTCAGATGGAACAGGACTAATTAAAGAATAAATATCAAAACGGACTAAGCTTTTCCCTTTTTTGTCTAAAAAATCATATTGTGCATTTTTATAATAAGACCCAAGTGTGTCAATAGTGAAGCTCCAAGAGTAGTTTGCAGGTGCTTCAACCTTTTCACCTATGTTGTTTGCAAAAATACTATAGATGGTTTCATTAAATGCATTTCCATTAATTTGCTGAACTACGCCGCCCATAAACATATGGTATTCATATTGCAATGCTTTTACTTGTACACCGTCTATGAACAGTGGTTTAGTATCAACAATCACTGCAAGGTTGCTGTAATTGACATTGCAGCCAAACGTCTCTGCAATAAAACGAAGTGGAACATATATGCGATTGTTTTTCGTGTATGGTTTTACATCAAGCAGTATCTTTTCGCCGTTTTTCTCCGCTGTACTTCTATTTATTGCTAATTTCACTTTCATATCGCTTTTAGCGAGAATAACCTCGGAATTGGACCATTCGACGCTAGCCCCCAAACTTTCACTAACAACACGTAGAGGTACCATTAAACGGTTGTTCTTCATTTCGGGCTTCACATCGGATGTAGCAGTCACACCGTCAACTTTGATTTGATTTTCTGCTGCATAAGTAGTGGATGATGAAATAAATAAAAAGATTGCAAGAAAAACCCAGCAGAATGCTTTGTTCATAAATGATTGCCCCTTTTTTGATTAAATTTGTTGTGAAGTAACTTTTCCCCATATTAAGACGCGATTGGATAAAATTTGTTGTGCTATCTTGTCTGTTAACTTAACGTAACAACCTGTTTGTACTATTATTTAACTTCCGATATTTACCAACGAAAAACTTCTAACCTTCGCGAAGGATTATGTCGATAACATTGAATATTATTCATAAAATTTATAAAAGTAAATCCTTAGGGGGGAAAGTTAATGAGAAAACAGCTAAAAGTTGCGATTTCTCTAGTATGTTTAATGATGTTTATAGGTTGTTCAGCTTCACCAGTATCACAGCAGACGACCAAGATTACACTTTTGAATTCCAAATCAGAAATAAAAACCCAATTAGAAGAAGTAGCAAAACAATACAATCAAGAGCACCCTGAAGTATCTTTGGAGATTATAACCGCTCCTGAGGGGACGTCTGCATATCAAAAGCTGATGTCGATGTACGGCTCAGGAAGTCCCGCTACCATGTCGATGCTGGATCCTGGGGATGCTCAGCAATTTCTGGATAAAGCCGTTGATTTAAGCAAAGAAAAGTGGGTAGCTGATACGATAGAAAATGGACTTGGCGCCGTTAAGAAAAGTGATGCTGTGCTGGGGTTTCCATTTGCAGTGGAAGGCTACGGATTAATTTACAATAAGAAAGTGCTGGACAAAGCAACAGGTGGGGCTTTTGATGCTTCCTCGGTAAAAAGTAGAAGCAACCTGAACTCATTAATGGCTAAGATTCAGAAGACGGGAGTAGCACCGGTCATGCTATCACCAATGGACTGGTCTCTCGGCTCACATCTTTTAGCTCTGTCTTATTCTGTTCAGCCTGGGGGTTTTCCAGAATTTGTTAATGGTATGCAGAACAACTCCATCGATATGTCCCAAAACAGTGTAATGACTGGATGGGTACAAACTTTAGATCTGCTCAAGGATAACAGCATCAATAAGAATTCGCCTTTGGACAGCACGTATGACGATGGAGCCAAAGCATTAGGAGAGGGAAAAGTGGGGCTTTGGTTTATGGGCAACTGGGCTTGGGCTGGGATTAAGAGCAATGATACAGCAAATGAGGAATACGGTTTTTTGCCCCTTCCGTTAAGCGATAATACGGATGACCCTAACAATGCTAAGATTACAGTCGGTGTAACAAAGTATATTTTCATTGACTCCACAGCTACCACACCTCAGGAGCAAGAGGAAGCAAAGAAGTTTCTGAACTGGCTGGTATACGACAAGTCCGGACAAGAATTTCTGGTAAACAAGGCTAATACGGTACCTGCGTTCAAAAATATTGATTTAGAGCCTGCCGATCCTTTGGGACGATCAATCAAGTCGTATATCTCGACCGGAAAGACACTACCGTTTATGGCAACCCTTCCACCTGATCATGGGGGCATCACAGGAGCATCTATCCAAAGCTACATCAGTGGAAAGATAGATAAGGCTGAGCTGTTGCGCCAAATACGCATATACTGGAAAGCTCAGCAGTGATGATACGAGACCAGTTACGGGAGGAAGATAAAGATGTTTAAATTAACGTTAAAGAAAAAAATAATTAGTGCAGCGCTCATACTGGTTATCGTACTGTCCCTTTCAAGTGTTATAGGCGTCATTAAGATGTCAGAAATGGGTGAGGCTTCTGACAAGGTAAATAACAGGTCTTTACCCGCGGTTATTCTTCTTCAGGGTATGGATAAGCAGATTACAGAAATCGATAGACTCACCGTTCGATTGATACTTGAAGAGGATGCGGCTGTTCGCAGTACTTATCAAGAAGAACTAACCCAAGCTACAGCTTCAATGGCTAAGAGTGTAAATGAATATCAAAGTTTAGCCTCTACGGCAGAGGAAAAAGAACTGTTCACCAACTTTTATGGTCAGTGGGCAATGTATCTTCGCCATCTAAAGGTGGTTTCCGCTGCCATGGAAGAAAACGACAAAGTGATGGCCTACATGATCATTCATGGAAATTCTTCTATTTATAAGGCAGCATTAGAAGATGTAAATAAACTGAAGCTACTTAATGAGCAATACGCAACTGATGCCGCTAATCAATCGAGTCAATCTTACCATTCAGGTAGAATTTTGATGATTTCTCTAACTATCATATGTACGATCCTTGGAATCATCGGTTCTTTTTTACTGGCTCAATCGTTCACTAAGCCCATATTAAAGATAGCGGAACAGATAAAGCTGGTAACGAGGGGGGACCTGCAAGTGGAGCCCCTTAGAGTCCAGTCAAAAGATGAGGTCGGGGAACTGGCATCCGATTTTAATGAAATGTGCGATTCACTGCGCAACCTTTTAAAGGAAGTTGTGGATAATTCCTTACTGGTTGCCTCTACGGCTGAACAGTTAACGGCCAGTGCGGAACAGACAAGCATCGCTACCGAGCAGATAGCTATAAGTGCCACTCAAGTCGCAGAGGGATCTCAGACACAGCTTGCAGATATAGCTGAAACGCTGAATTACACGGTAGACGTTTCTAAAAGTGTAGACAACATAACCAATCGCTTTGTTCATGTGGCTAATCTCACAACCCAAGCACAAGAAAAAGCAAACAACGGGAAAACCCAAATGTCTTCGACTGTCTCCCAAATAAGAGATGTGCATACCAAGGTAACTCAATCCGCTGAAGTGGTAAATATTCTAGGAGAAAAGTCTGCGGAGATCAGACAGATCACAGCTATGATCCGTGATATAGCAGCCCGAACCAACTTGCTTTCAATAAATGCGAGTATAGAAGCTGCGAGGGCGGGAGAGCAGGGAAAAGGGTTTGCGGTTGTCGCTTATGAAGTACGCAATCTGTCGGCACAAGCAAGTGAAGCAACAGGCAAGATCTCTTCGCTCGTCAACGAAATTACCTTAAGAACAGATGAAGTTGTGATTTCAATGAATGAAGGTGTTCAATCTCTGAATGAAGGTATGATGCTTGTCGAAGGTGTAGGTAACGTTTTTTCTGAGATTGTAGGTGCCGTTGAAGAAGTGAGCGGTGAGGTGGACACGGCGGCTTTAGAAGCAAGATCCGTAAATGAAGGAACCGTTTCTATGGTTGAATCGATGAAGAAAATTGCTGAAATCTCCGAACGTGCTGCAGATTCTACTCAAACAGTCGCAAGCGTAGTCGAGGAAACTACCGCATCCATGCAGGAAGTGTCTGCGGGTGCTAACATGCTTGCCAAGAGGGCGGAAGAGATGAATCAGACGGTGTCGGTATTCAAGATTTAAAATAAGCTTCAAATCAACTGGAGTTAAGAGCGGCAGCCTTGGACGAGAAAAAAGTCCTAGACTGCCGCTGTTTTGTTAAGCTTAAACCATTAGATTACGAATGAACTGCTTCAGCTTTTTTGGTTGCTCTTTTCAGATCCTGTTTACGGCGTTCTTCCAGATACCGCTCTCCATTCTTCTTGTCTGCTGTCAGTGTAAAACAGGATAGGATGGTGAATAGACCTGCAATGGAACCCAGAATTACATAAGTAATCGGGAAATTTAATACTTCATACATATGCCCGACAATGGGTGAGAAAATGGAAACCACCAGGGAGCCCATAAACAAATACAGCAGGTACATGGTGGAGGACAAGCGCTGGTCAAAGTTAACGGTAATGTACTTGAAGATGGCTACCAGAATAAGTGGTTTCTCCAGGGAGTGAATCATCTTCATCGCAGCCACCCATATAGAACCGAATGGCAGCGAAGAGCCGATAATACGCAAAGACATAATCGACCCGGCAATAATTAATGCCCATTTGGCGGTCGTTTTGTTCACAAACCAAGGGGTAACGAAAAGGAACACAAATTCCAGAAAAACCTGCACAGCGCTCAAATCGCCAAGGAATTGATTTCCTTCCGCTTTGGAACTGAACTGCGATACGAAGTATGTGGCAAACTGTTGGTCATATACCTCATAAATTTGGGTCACGCCAACCATGAATAGCATAAGAAACCAGAACTTTGTGGTACGTACGAGATGCAGCACATCAATGAGCTTCAACGATTCTGTTTTCTGCTGCTCCTGTCCAGAAATTTCGACTTTGGTCAGGAAGATGCAGATCATGGCAACAATGGCAGATACGGAGGCAATCCAGAAGGTCAGATTTACATTGATATTGATGACCCGTCCCGCAACAAAAGTAGCCGCCGCCCACCCGAGTGAACCCCACATACGAACCCGTCCGTATTCAAAGCCATATTTACGCGAAACTTTGTCCATATACGAATCGACGACACCGTTACCTGCATTAAATACCAGGCCGATAAATAGCGCACCAACAATGGCACCAATGACGAACTGCGTTTGAAGCAATGGACCGTATACATAGATAAAAAAGGGCCCGACGAGCAAAAGGATTGTAAAGAGTATGTACAGCAGGTGTTTTCTCAAGCCCAGCTTGTCAGATAAGTAACCGAACAAAGGCTGCATGATCAAGGCGACGATTGAATTAGCCGCGTATAAAAATCCCGTGTAGGTTTCTGAAATTTCCAGGCTTTGTCCCAGCCAAATGACAAAAAAAGACATGGCGGCAGACCATGTAAATAGATAAGCGAAGTTAAAAATACTCAGAGACCAATAGTTGCGTTTTGCCAAATTCGTCATGTTTAAGCACCCCTTCAATTGTAGCCGCTCAAATTGTATTCAACGTTAATATGCATTGTTGTACTATTAATTGTAAGGATTATTCGCTTGCTTCCATAGGGCATTTTCCCAAGATTTCCTGTGCTTATTACAATCAGTTGATGATTCGATTAAACCGCAGATTATGTAGTAATTTAAAACTTTTACGAGACCTACCGGGTGTGTGTAACTACATCTATGTCTTGTAAGAAATAAGTCCTACGTGTAAAATTCTCTTATAGTTCATTAAGCTCACTAAGTAGGAGGAGAAATATAGGGTAGCCTCATAAGTGCAAAAGCAAGGGGATGAAATGATTCATTTTTGCAAGTACAAAGTTACTTGAAACGATGATCGTATATAGAGTAACATACTCTAGGCAATCAGATGCCGTTCTTTGAATGCAACAATTGGCTACGTTCCTATTAACATACAGTATACAAAATTAAAAGAAAACGAATAAAAACAAAATGTTGTGAGTTCGTGGTTGGAGGATTTATTATGTCTAAAAGTGTTTCTACGTCCTTTATTATCATTATAGGATCAATGCTATTTGCCTTATTTTTTGGTGCAGGGAATCTAATCTTTCCACCTATGCTTGGGCAAATGGCCGGAAAGAATGTATGGATAGCCAATGCGGGTTTCTTGGTTACCGGTGTCGGCTTACCATTACTAGCCGTCACAGCCTTTGTTTTTTCGGGCAAAAGCAATTTGCAAACTTTAGCGAGTCGTGTACATCCAGTATTCGGTCTTGTCTTTACAACAATCCTTTATCTAGCCATCGGGCCTTTGTATGCAATTCCTAGAACCGGTAGTGTGTCATTTGAAATTGGAGTAAAGCCTTTTTTTTCAGACAATGCAGATCATCCTGTCGCACTTTTTGTATTTACTATCCTTTTTTTTGCAGTTGCATGTTTGTTGTCACTTAATCCTACAAAAATTATTGATGTCATCGGAAAGTTCCTAACACCCATTAAATTGACATTCATTGGATTACTTGTGATTGTAGCTATTATTCACCCAATAGGAAAATTCCAAGAACCTGCGGAGGGTTATACATCCAATGTCTTTTTTAAAGGCTTTCAAGAGGGTTATTTAACATTGGACGCTCTTGTAGCCTTTATTTTTGGAATTATCATTGTGAATGCGATTAAGGATAGAGGGGTTAATACAAAAAAAGAGCTGATGATCATTTGTGGCAAAGCGATAGCAATTGCGGTGTTACTCTTAGCTTTTATCTATACGTCTCTTTCATACATGGGAGCTTCTAGTGTTGAAAAACTGGGCATTTTAGGAAATGGTGCTGAGGTGTTAGCTAAGGTTTCCTCCTATTATTTTGGATCTTATGGATCTATTCTATTAGGCTTAATGATTACAGTAGCGTGTTTAACGACAAGTGTGGGGCTTATCACTTCCTGCTCTTCCTTTTTTCATGGATTATTTCCAAAAGTCTCTTACAAAAGAGTCGCTCTCATGTTATCTATATTTAGTATCCTTGTAGCCAACATAGGTTTAACACAGCTCATTAAGGTTTCAACGCCAGTATTAATGGCAATATATCCTATTGCTATTTCTCTAATATTTTTAACTTTTTTACATCCCGTATTTAAAGGAAAGTCAGAAGTATATCAAGGCAGTTTGATATTAACCTTTATCATTAGTTTATTTGATGGCTTGAATGCTGCTGGAATAAAAATTAATGTAATTAATGATTTTTTCACCCATTTTCTCCCATTATATAATGTAGGGTTAGGGTGGTTAATTCCCTCTGTTTTAGGAGGTGTAGCTGGCTATATATTTACTAAATTAAGAGGAAGAAAAATAATTTTAGTACTTATGAAGCCCAAAAAAAACAAATAATTTATCCTATGCATATCAGTCTGTTATATAAGGGACAGCAAGCGCCTGATCTGCTTCGTGCTGCTTACGGTACTGCGAAGGGGTCAGGCCTTTCCATTTTTTAAAGGTCGCAATAAAGTAGCTTAGATTGTCAAATCCAACATCCAGCGCAATATCAACCACTTTTCGATCACTTTGCTCCAACAACCTGCAAGCCTTTTGAATCCGATGATAGTTGATATATTCTACCGGGCTTTTCTGAACCATCTGCTTAAAAAAACGGCAGAAATGTCCCTCGCTCATTCCAATCTCATCTGCGATTTCCCGTAAACGTATAGGCTCATGAGCATGACTGTTGATATACGCCAACGCTTTTTTGATCCGTTCAACTTTGTTGCGCTGACCCGCCATAATCACATCCTCTCCGTTAGCGGGAGTCATGTGTGGGTACAGGCAGGCGATCATGCTATAGAGCTGTGCCTTGGTCGCCAGTTCACGGGCAGGCGCATTCTTTTCATGGCTGGTGATAATGTATCGCAATGCAGCCAGCACCTCTTGCTCCCAGAGCTGCACGCCGCGAATGTGGGGGGGAGGGACAAGCTTTTTACTGATAAATGGGTCAATAAACTGCGTCTGCACCGTATCCTGCGTGCGGCTGTGCAGTATGTCGGGGTGAAACACCACCGCAGAAAATACACAGCGAGGACTTTTTTGTAAATAACCGGCGTGAAGCTCGCCACTGTTTACAAAAAGGGCTTCACCTTCGCTAACCTCCGTATAGACCATATCCGTCTGAAATACAGCGGTCCCTTGTTCCACTACGATAAACTCCATTTCCTCATGCCAATGGGACTCCAATATACTATTTCCGTTCAATTGCTCTACGCTCGGATATACGCTGACTGGATACATGGGATTGCCGTGAATGCGGTTTTCTCGTAACATTTCCCTTTGCATTTCAATGATTCCTTTCGGCAAACTGATTTATATAGAAAACATCAAAATATTGATACAATACGTCAAAATAAAAGAAGTAAACCCTTACATAAATCAATATTATTATAGTGAGGATTTCGAAAAAATCCAACAAGCGATTTGGAATCAAGAATATAAAGATTGAGACGGAGGAAGGAACAGATGAAATTTACAGATGGCTATTGGTTGGTTCGCAAGGGCTATGAAATACAAAATCCTGCTGAAATCCGTGATATCGTGACGGACGATGCTTCCATGACGGTATATGCAGCAACCCACCGGATCGAGCATAAAGGAGATACACTGAACGGAGCGTTGCTGAAAGCGACCTACAGCTCGCCTATGCCGAATGTCATTCGGGTACGTCTAAACCACCATAAGGGACGGGTGCATCAGGGACCGGATTTTGAAATTCACACCTTGCCAACAGAGGTAGGCATTACGGTGGATGAGGACGCAGCGGTACTGAAAAGCGGCGATCTGAGTGTGCGAGTCGGTCGTGGAAAGAGCTGGGACGTAGGCTTTTATGTCGAGGATCGCAGAGTCACAGGTAGCGGACATCGGGGACCAGGCTATATTACAGACCCGCAGGATCAGCCTTTTTTTCGGGAACAGCTGGAGCTGGGCATCGGTGAGTACGTATACGGACTCGGAGAGCGTTTCACTCCGTTCGTAAAAAATGGCCAAG
This sequence comes from Paenibacillus sp. 1182, assembly GCF_017833915.1. NCBI lineage: Bacteria > Bacillati > Bacillota > Bacilli > Caryophanales > Paenibacillaceae > Paenibacillus > Paenibacillus sp. 1182. The sequence continues at coordinate 149,992 of NZ_JAFICR010000003.1, forward strand.
TGGTCGATATCTGGAATGAAGATGGCGGGACCAGCAGTGAGCAGGCCTATAAAAACATTCCATTTTATCTATCTAATAAAGGGTATGGTGTGTTCGTCAACCATCCGGAAAAGGTATCCTATGAGATTGCATCGGAAAATGTATCAAAGGTTCAGTTTAGCGTCTCCGGCGAATCGTTAGAGTATTTTATTATTGGAGGAGCTAACCCTAAAGAGGTACTGGACAATTACACCAAGCTGACGGGTAAGCCTGCATTACCACCAGCCTGGACTTTTGGTTTGTGGCTGACCACTTCGTTCACAACAGATTACGATGAAGCCACAGTGAATCATTTTGTGGACGGGATGGCTGAGCGAGATCTGCCACTCTCGGTATTCCATTTTGACTGCTTCTGGATGAAGGAATACCAATGGTGCGATTTCCAGTGGGATCAAGACATGTTCCCAGACCCGGAAGGCATGCTGCAAAGATTGAAGGCAAAGGGGCTCAAAATTTGTGCATGGATCAATCCGTATATTGCTGAGAAATCCATTTTGTTTGATGAAGGCATGGAGAATGGTTATCTGGTCAAAACCGCCGATGGTGGCGTGTGGCAATGGGATATGTGGCAGGCGGGGATGGGGCTGGTTGACTTCACGAATCCGGCTGCAGTCGCCTGGTACCAGGATAAGCTGAAGGTGTTAGTAGATCAGGGGGTAGATTGCTTCAAAACTGATTTTGGCGAGCGCATCCCTACCCATGTGGTATATCATGACGGATCTGATCCGATGAAAATGCATAACTATTATACGCATTTGTACAACAAGGCTGTATTTGATGTGCTGGAGGAAAAGCTGGGTAAAAATGAAGCCGCGTTATTTGCACGTTCCGCTACAGCCGGGGGGCAACAGTTCCCGGTTCACTGGGGAGGAGACTGCTCGTCGACGTATGAGTCGATGGCGGAATCCTTACGAGGCGGTTTGTCGCTTGGTTTGAGCGGCTTCGGCTTCTGGAGCCATGATATTAGCGGCTTTGAGTTAACGGCTGCGCCGGACGTATACAAACGGTGGGTACAATTTGGACTTCTGTCCTCCCATAGCCGTCTGCACGGAAACGAATCCTATCGCGTGCCTTGGCTATTTGACGAAGAATCAGTGGATGTGGTGCGTAGCTTTACAAAACTCAAATGCTCGCTAATGCCATACCTGTATCCTTCTGCTGTGGAATCCTCGGTAAAGGGACTGCCGATGATGCGGGCTATGGTATTGGAATTCCCGCAGGACCCAACCTGTGCAACACTGGATCTGCAATACATGCTGGGGGATTCCATTTTGGTAGCCCCAATCTTTAATAAAGAAGGCAATGTACAGTATTATGTACCAGAAGGTCAGTGGACAAATTTACTTACGAATGAGAGAGTGTCAGGTGGTCGTTGGGTCAACGAGCATCATGATTTTACAACTTTGCCTGTGCTCGTGAAGCCGAACACACTGTTGGCAATCGGTCATGAGGACAGTCGTCCGGATTATGATTATGCTGATCAAGTGGCGCTTCATTTGTTTGAGCTTGGTGAGGGGCAACAGGCTCGAACGGTTATCGTGAATACGTCAGGTGAAGAAGAGTTAACGGTTATTGCCAGCCGCAAGGATTCTGTCATTACAGTGAAGGCAGAAGGTGCTGTTAAACCATGGTCGATCGTCCTGCGCGGTATCCACGAGGTTGTTCAAGTGGAGCAAGGCAGCAGCCAGTCGGGAGAACAGGGTGTAATTATTACACCAGCTTCCAGTGGACAGCAAGAGCTTACGATTCACTTGGGCTAGGTAAGGCGCTAGAAAGTGGATGAAGTATGTCACAATGTAGCGATTATATGTAAAGAAAGGGCTTGCTTGATCCAACAGGCAAGCCCTTTTTGATGCAGATTTTTGATAGAATCAGTTGCAACTTTTAGCATTGGTTATCTACTCCTATCCATTCTGCTGGAGTAGTAGCGGTACAATATACTGCCGGAAAATATCCACAGGAGTCCGTTTCTTTTTGAATTTATCGGCGGTAACGACAACAACCATGTCATACGACGGGACGACAACAATATATTGCCCACCAAAGCCGAGAGCGTAAAAATAGTCCGTTTCACTTCCTGTATCTGTTCCATCTGAAAAGGAAGAAGTCCACCAGTGCCATCCGTAAAATGCTTTTTGTGGTTTGGCAGCAGGGAGAAACGGACGGGTTGAATATCGAACCGTCTCTGCTTGGATGATCTGCCGTCCTTCCCAGCCTCCTTCATTCAGGTAAAGCTGCCCGAATTTGAGCATGTCCATTGGCCTGAGATGCAGTCCGAAGCCTCCCGTATGAGTGCCCTGAGGATCGGTTTCCCAATGGTAGCTTTCGATACCGAGCGGTTGGAATAATTGCTGTTCGGCAAATTCAGCAACTGTTTGTCCAGAAACATGACGTAGTATGGTGGCCAAAAGTTGAGAACAGCCAGAACTGTACTCCATTCGCGTGCCTGGCACATCCGATAATGGCTGTGAAAGTACAAATTGCACCCAGTCTGACGTTTTGCTCATGGTAGGAAAAGAGTTTTGTCCGCCAAACTCCGTCCAGTTAAAGCCTGCGGACATCGTCAGCAGATGTTCAATCGTAATATCATGTTTTCGAGAATCACTATCTGTGGCCAACTGGGGAAAGAATTCGAGGATCGGCGTCTCCGGTTTCGGTCCCTGTTGCTGGTTCATAGCGATACTAACTAATGCAGAAATCACGCTTTTGGTGCAGGAATTTATTTTATAGAGTTCGTTAGCAATTTGAGGTTCACGATAGTAATTCAAGATCATGTTACCCTGCTGCTCAATAAGGCAGCTGCGGGTTTCCAACTCGTTAAGCACGTGAATAAGCGGTTTGAGCTCCAGACTGTTCATGCAGATCCTCCTTGAGGCTTATGCTATACCAATACATAGTATATCATTTAAATAGTCTGAAATTCGAAGAGTACAAACTGAAAACAGTTCATTTACCTAATTTTGAATTTTTTTGTTTTTTGATATTAAAAAAGATATATATGTTCACTGAATAGACATAAATATATTTAAAAATCTATACACTATTTTCTATTTCATTCAAAAAAACAATCGAATAAAACGATATATAGTAAGTTGGACATTTTATTCAGAAATAACTGGGGGACCGATTCATGAATTTAACGATTAAGGCCAAAATGATTCTTAGCGCGATACTGATCCCGAGTGTGATTGCAGCAATGCTGCTGACCAATTACATTTTAAGCGTACATAGTGAGAATGAGTACAAGGATATTATGAATCGTGAAGAGGCTATTGCGTATAACTCGAAGTCTCTTCAATTTTTGTTAAACGGCATATCTAATGATGAGCGGGCATATTTGCTAACTCGTGACGAACAGTATGGGAAAGAGATCGGAAACAAGCAAAGTGAAGTTGCAAAGTTGCTACAGGAGACAGAAGCTCTGCTTAGTACAGGCAATGAGGATTCTAGTAAAAAGATGACTGATCTCAAGACGGGGATTAATACCTATATGAATCAAGTTCATCGTTTACTGACTACAGCGGGGTATCAGAGTACAAGAGATGACGCTTTCCCGCCATTTTCTGATTTGCTCGATGATTTTGAAAACGAACGGGTGTTGCGCAAGCAACTTGATACCAAGGTAGTAGCCTTCGTCAAAGCTCAAGAGGATATGGTGACGGTGAAAGTACAGCAAGCGCACCAAACGATGACGAATACATCCTTGATTACGAGTATTGTAGGGCTTCTGGTTATCATTTACAGTATTTTTCAATCCATCGTTCTGATTCGTTCAATTCGTCCATTACACCATATGAATGAGCAACTGTTGGAAATGTCTGAAGGTGGGGGAGATTTGCGTAGCCGACTGGATATTACGTCCAAAGACGAAATCGGTATGATTGCAAGCTCCTACAACAAGCTTATTGAGGGATTCCGCAGTATTATAGTGGATGCTCAGGATACGGCGCGTACATTAACCGTAACCGCAGAACGGGTTAGCGTAAGTACAGAGGAAATGAATCAGGCCAATCGTCATACTTCCGGTGTAATGGAAGAATTAGCGGCTGGTATGGAGCATCAGGTCGACGATATTACACAAACTACAGATACTGTGAAAGAGCTTGCCCACGAACTGGAGCATATTGCAGCTACGAGCCAGCAGGTATATGAGTTGTCTGATACAGCCGCTAAAGATGCAGAAGCAGGGGAACAATCTATAGGTCAGGCTATGCGTCAGATGGAGAAGGTAAGCGAAAGTGTAGACAGCTCTGCACGTGCTGTACGTTCACTTAGTGAACAGGCCGAACAGATTGGCATGATTGGAGCTGTTATTACTGGAATTGCTAAACAGACAGGAATGCTGGCGCTCAATGCGTCGATTGAAGCGGCAAGAGCCGGAGAGCAGGGCAAAGGATTTGCAGTTGTAGCCTCTGAGGTAAGAAGATTGGCCGAGCAGGTATCGGTTTCAGCAGCAGAAATCACACAATTTGTGCAAAATATTCAGGAGCATGTTGGAAATGTCGCTTCCAGTATGCAGACAGGGACGGTTGAAGTGCAGTCTGGCGTAAAGGTCATGCAATCCGCAGAAACCGCATTTCGTCAGATTGGAAGTTCCATTCAACAGGTCAGCGAACAGATTCACAATGTAAACCGGTCCGTAGAACAAATGTCCGGCGGATCAGAGCGAATGGTGGAAGCAGTAGAACGTATTCGTGAAGTAGCAGAGCAGTCGGCAGGAGGAACCCAGAGCGTCAGTGCGGCGGCTGAAGAGCAACTGGCTTCCATGGAGGAAATTGCATCATCTATTCATACACTGGCGGATATGTCGCAACTGCTGAATGCAAGGGTCGGTGGATTTAAAGTGTAGCCGTATAAATCCCCACCAATGTAAACACAATAACATCTGTTGAACAAATCTGAACAGCTGTGTTATTACTTTTGCAAAGGTGGTAACGGGATGCAACAAAATAAGGGGAATCTGCTTGCGTTAGGTTCCATCCCGCTGATGATGACGCTGGGTAATTCCATGCTGATTCCTGTGTTACCGGAAATCGGACGTAAGCTACATGTAAGCTCTTTTCGGATTAGCATGTTGATTACAGTATATGCGGTGGTGGCCATTTTACTGATACCGATTGCGGGCTATCTCTCCGACCGATTTGGCCGTAAGGCGGTGATTGTTCCCTGTCTGATTCTGACGGTGATTGGTGGGGGGATTTCTGCAGCGGGAGCATGGCTGCTTCACGATTCGGCAGCATACTGGACCATTATTGCAGGCCGTCTACTTCAGGGTGCGGGAGCGGCAGGGGCTTTTCCTATAGTCATTCCGCTTGTGGGTGATCTGTACGAGAATGAGGATGAGGCCAGTAAGAACCTGGGGGTCGTCGAGACTTACAACACATTTGGCAAAGTGCTAAGTCCGATACTCGGTGCCGCATTGGGAGCTGTTCTATGGTTTTTGCCACTGGCCGTAATTCCAGGCCTCTGTCTGATTTCGCTCATTTTGGTGCTTTGGCTGATCCATGTGCCTAAGCGTAAGAACCAACCGATTATGTTTCGGGAGTTTGTGGGAAATGTGAAGCGGGTGCTTGCCGAAAAAGGACGTTGGCTCTATGCTATTTTCGCTATGGGCGGCATTTGTATGTTTGTCATTTTTGGCGTCTTGTTCTACTTATCCGACATCTTGGAAAGTCGTTACAACCTCCATAGAGTGTGGAAAGGTTTTGTGTTAGCCATTCCGCTGATTTCCCTCTGTCTGTGTTCTTATGTAGGAGGCAAGATCATCGGCAAGCACAAAAAGCGTATGAAGTGGATCGGTTTTAGTGGTTTGGCCATATTGACGATCAGCTTTGCCATTCTCGGATTTATCCAAAATATTTATGCGGTGATCGGACTGTTTACGTTAGGGGGCGGCGGAATTGGGCTTGCGCTGCCTTGTTTGGATTCTCTCATTACAAAGGGAATTGAAAAAGAGGAACGCGGAACCATTACTGCCCTGTATAGCAGCATGCGCTTTGTCGGGGTGTCACTAGGCCCTCCGGTTGTATCCTTGCTGCTGGGCAGCAGTGGACATGGTCTGCTCTTTGGCGTGATGGCCGCAGTGGGAGGCATTGCAGCTCTGCTGATGCTGTTTGCGGTCAGACCCAAGCAGGATGAACCCACAGATGACAAATCCACGGACCGTATGAGTGTAAATGAGGAGCAAACAAGCGTGTCCCGGGAAAAGCCTCGTTCTCCCAAGCTAAGACGCAAAACTCCTGCGAAATAAATGAAAAAGCACCCATTGTCCATGAAACCATGGCAACGGGTGTTTTTGATAACTAAGCAAGTAAGAGCTAATGTTCATTTGTAAAATATAGTCTACCCTTCTAGAGGGAGATGCGTCTTAGGCTTGCGGCTCACAACGATTTGTATGACATAGATTAGTAAGAACAGTACAACAAACAGCGAGGAAAGACGGTACATCCACGCATAATCACTTGCTTTGGCGATAATGCCAAGTATAAGCGCTCCGGCTGCAACCCCGAAATCGAGGGAATTGAGAAACATACCGTTTGCCATGCCCCTCTGTTTAGGAGACACGACCTGAATCATCCAGGTTTGGAGGGTCGGCTGCATGACACCAAACCCGATACCGTAGCAAAGAGCAGACATATACATGAAGACATCACTGTGTGCGTAGGAAAGCAGGATCAGACCGCCAATTAAAAACAGGGAGCCAGGGATGAGCAGTGCTTTTGCCCCTTTTTTGTCATAAATACGGCCCGAGAAGGGACGCACGATCAGCACGGATACCGCATTAAACAGGAAAAAGTAGGCCGGATGTGCCAGATTTGCTTCATCCCCGTAAAGCGCCATAAAGCCGAGTAATCCACCATATGTGATAGACATCAGCATGTTCAACAAGGCGGGAACCCACAATTTACGGTTAAATGCCGGTTTTCGCCCTTCTTCCAAAGGAACCATAGGTGGTTCGATGTGCTCTTTGGGTAGTGTACGAATCAGCCAGTAAGCCAACGGGAATATCACAACAATTACAGCTGCTGTCGTATAGGCAAGCAGGTTGAAACTCCCGTATTGAAGCATCGAAATGCCGATGGTCGGCCCAATCGACATCGCTAGACTAGTGGACAGACTAAAGAAGCCCATTCCTTCACCGAGACGTTTGGGCGGGATGACGTCAGAGGCCATCGTTGGAAAGGCCGTGCTACTCATACCGAAGCCAATCCCAAATAACATCCGCATGAGCAGAAGCACTGTAATCGTTGGCGAAACACTGTACCCCAGCGTTCCTGCCAATGCAAACAGCAGTCCCACGAAGATCAGGGTACTGCGATGTCCCTTTTCCAGCATACGGGCTGAAAAGAGTCGTGCTGCAATCGCACTTAAAGCGAATAAGGTGGTAACGAGACTCACCTGAACGGAACTAGCGTGGAATGTATTTTTCACATAAGAAGGAATGGAAGATAGGATCATCTGTAATTCCAGAAACAAAAATAAATTGGAAACCGTAAGAACGATAAATTCCTTGGTCCAAAGAGGTTGCTTGCCTTGTTGCATATTAATCGTTCTCTCCTTGTTTTTCTGATTCGGTCATGTTGGCGTGAATTTGTAAAAGAGTCTGGCGGAATTGCTTCAGATCGGCCGAGGAAATTCCTTTTACAAAATCGTGATTGGTATCAAGTTCGACAGGAAGAGTCTTCTCCACAAGCTGTCGGCCTGTTTCAGTCAGATGAAGCAAATAGGCCCGACGATCCTGTGGACTATTCACACGCCGTACCCAGCCCTTCTTGTCCAACAAATCAATAATTCGAGTCGTGGTAGGCTGGTCCTTCACGGCCTTAGCTGCAATTTCTTTCTGATTTAAACCCTCAGCCTGATAGATTTGGTACAGAACCGACCATTGCTCTGGGGAAATATCATAAGGTTTGAGACGCTGCAGGAGCTGCTGACTCATTTTGCGGTGAGTAATCCCGAGCAACATCCCAATGGAACAATCGGGAGGCAAGTTATTCATAGGTACTCCTTTCCGTTTCCCGTACATAAATTACTTCGAAATTAATTAGTTGTTATAACAATTATATGAACAACAAGTTATTTTGTCAAAAAAAGTTGTTCAGCGTTTTGGGTTCTGCTATCACTACAGCAAAAAAAACAGCCCGTAAAATACGGGCTGCTTGGGTTGATATAATATCGTTTGCCATGACTGGCGAATTAAGCTTTTGGTACAGTTTCCCAGTCCTTCAGGAAGCGTTCGATACCGCTGTCTGTCAGCGGATGTTTCCACAGAGAAGGGAGCAAGGAACCTGGAATGGTGGCAATATGTGCACCAGACAGAGCAGCATCTTCTACATGCTTAATATTGCGGATGGATGCGGCGATGATTTCAGATTTCAGACCATGAATGTCCAAAATTTGTCTCAGTTCACGAATCAGCTTCATACCATCAACAGCGATATCATCCAGACGTCCTACGAACGGGCTGATAAAAGTAGCGCCAGCTTTGGCTGCCATCAAACCTTGAGCCGCGGAGAAAATCAGTGTTACATTCGTTTTGATTCCGTTCTTGGTCAGCTCGTTACAAGCATACAAGCCATCTTCAGTCATAGGAAGCTTGATAACCACGTTCGGTGCCCACTTGGCGATATCATAAGCTTCTTTGAGCATATCTTCAGCCTTCAGACCAATAACCTCAGCACTTACGGGACCTTCAACGATACTGCAAATCTCCTGAATGACTTCCTTGAACACTCGACCTTCCTTAGCGATCAGTGAAGGGTTCGTTGTTACACCATCAACCAGACCCAAACGTTCAATACGTTTGATTTCTTCAATGTTACCAGTATCCAAGAAAAATTTCATTTGATTTCCTCCTCAGGTTTATATAATACATAATACATATCACACGCGATGTACAATAGTTCATTATAAATGTAGCATATTGCACACGTTAAACTTATAATTAGTATGTATTACATTCTTAATTGTGACACATTTTAAATTTGAAAACAAGCGGTGTATGATTAAAATTTGATGAATTGTCGGAAGATGCCTGAAATTTACCGATCTATACTCTTTATAATGTATTCTACCCCACTCCATAAGGAGGTAATCATTATTCAACTGTCTGAAAGACAGCGGGAAATTGTTGATATTGTCCAGCGTCTGGCACCTGTTACGGGGGATAAAATTGCTGAAACACTGGGATTGACGCGTCCGACTCTCCGTTCTGACCTTGCTCTGCTCGTTATGCTCGGACTGGTGGATGCCAAGCCGAAGGTAGGCTACCTGCCAGGGCGTCATCCTAAATATGATAGTCATATCGGCAACATGCTCAAAAAGCTGACGGTGGCGGATATACTTAGTGATCCGATTTTGATTTCCGGTGACACGACCGCCTATGATGCGGTGCTGATGCTGTTTCAGCAAAATACAGGCACCCTGATGGTCACAGGAGAGGAGCAGGAGCTCATTGGAATTGTTACCCGCAAGGATTTGCTGAAGGTCATGCTGGGGCATACCGATCTTCACACCGTCCCGGTGACCATGGCAATGACGCGCCGGGCCCAAATGACGACGCTTGCTCCAGAAGACACTTTACTGGAAGCGATATCGAAACTGATTCGGCATCAGGTCAATTGTCTTCCAGTTTTGGACGAGCAATGTAGCTCCTCAACTCCAATTCGGGAGTTGGTAGGGCGGGTTACGAAAACGGACATCATGAACGCCATTCTGAGCTTGACAGAAGATAAAACGTAAAACATAAATAAGGGGGCCTTGTATGTACTGGTTGGCCATGCTGACGATGCTGATTGACCATGTCGGACTTGTGTTTTTTCCGACGGATCCGGCTTGGAGAATTGCCGGCAGGCTTGCTTTTCCAATCTACGCGTACGCGCTGTATGCGGGATATACTCATACCCGAGACATGCAGAGCTACATGCTCCGTCTACTCGGACTGGCTCTGATTTCTCAGGTGCCCTATATGCTGGCGTTTGATGTGCTTAGACCGAACGTAATCTGGACGCTATTGGCCTCGTTGCTTGCGTTGGCTGCTGCATCCCGCTTAAAGCATTGGACGGCTGTAACGTGCCTGTACGTCGTCTCAGCTCTGGTTATGGAGCTCAGCCAGATGGATTACGGAGCCTATGGACTGCTGTTGGTTCTGATTTATCGATACACCCGTTCATATATGATGATTGCAGCCCATTTTGTTTTGAACGTAGTGTATGATATGGTGCATCACGCGAATCTTCAGCACTTTAGTCTGCTGTCCAGTATTCTGATCGTATGTTTTGCAACTGGAGAAAGCGGATTTTATAGTCGGGTACCGCGTTGGTTGTGGCGTAGCTTTTACCCGGTACATCTGGCTGTTATCGCGGCAATTCGCATCTGGCCCTAATCTACATCTCATACATTAAAAAAACCTTTAAAACCACGACATAAAATGGTTTTAAAGGTTCTTTTTTATCCTTCAATAAGCTAGCCAACGTTTAGGATACCTTGTTGGGACCTTGAGCAAAAGGAAGTGGGCGAAGGGGAGCACCTTCCTTCATGTATTGCACCAATACTTCGGGAATATTGTGTATTCCACCTGCATTGACGCGATAGCCGTTCGTTTGCCCTGGCGAGTTAATCCCGCGTTTCACCGTAAACGTAACGTCAATACCCAAGGAACGGCAAATTTCCATCGTCTCCTTGGTATACCCACCATAAGGGAAGGCAAGTACATTCTGATCATTGTGTAGATGCTTGAACAGCTTCTTGTCAGCCATGTCCAAATCGGTAGAAACTCGCTGTTTGAACTCATTCTCGGTTTCCATTCGCCCCAGCTTTTTCGAATACACTGGAGCCATCAGAAGCGGCTTTTGTTGGGTGCGCGCTGTGTTGGAGTATCCGTAAGCATGCTGGTCATTGGTATGATTGTAGAAATCAATGCCTTCAGCATGCATCTGATGAATTTGATCCCATGTCAGCTTTGGAATACCAATATGTTTGGGATTGCTGATCGTGGACGTGATGAGAAAATTGGTTGCCGGTACCTGGTACTTTTTCAACACAGGAAAAGTGTCCGTATAAAAGGACTCGTAGCCATCGTCGAATGTCATAAGTACCGCATTATCAGGAACCTTGGCTTTATGTAAAATAAAATCCGTATACTCTTTCATCGTGATCCAGTGGAAGCCGTTAGCTTTCATTTCGTCCAACTGCCTCGTTAAATTACTAAGCTTGAGAGCACCGGGATCAGGTGGAGTCTTGGTCACCTCATGATACATCAGGACAATTACTTTGTTTTGGTAATATACTTTATCTGGTGTAGGCGTCATTGAAAATAAATGGCGTACCAGTCGATCTGCATTAGCTGTGCGTGTACGATGAGCCCCTTTAACTGTAGGTGTGTGGTATATGCTACGTGCTTCATACACCAAAATTCCTAAAATAGCCAACAAACTTATGATCAGCAACGTTCTTTTAAAAAAAGTGTGTTTCATTGAATGACATCCCCCGCATGCAAAAAAATTCTGAAAGTATAGAGGTTTATACTAGATATGAAACTAGCAAAATCTAGTCTATCATACCGAAAACACGCGGGGGAAATATCACAACTTTGTTACCTCTGTGTAGCTTTTACAGATACCGGTGAAGAGGTCGGGAAGTAACCGATCTCGACGGCATGCTGGATCATGTTCCGAATAAAATTCAGGTCGGTTGCCGGGCATTGAACGCCAGCTTGTTCCAGCAGAGCTGTGGTTACAGAGCATCCGTAACGGTAAGCTGAATCCTTGGCTCCGTCACCTTCCAGTTGTCCCATAGCAAGGTGAAGTGCATCCTCCTGAATGCCGGAAGACGGATTTAGCAACCAGGCGCTGTAATCGTCAAAAGGCAGGGTTTCTACTGCGTAACCGAGTTGGTTTACCATAGCGATCAGTTCATCATATGGCAGTGGGTTCGGATTGCAGATATGGAAAATACGGTTTGCGCTTTTTTGATGAACAGACAGCTCTACGATAGCACGGCTGGCGTAATCAATCGGTGTGAAGTCCGTATGCCAATCGGCTTGTGGCGCTTTGCCCAGCAGCAGCATCGCCTTCATCATACGATAATAAGCATTGCTATCAATATTTCGCTGGAAGCGTCCGTTGGCCGAATGGGCTGTCAAATTACCCGCGCGATAGATCGAGACAGGCGTACCCGCTTGAGCTGCTTGGAACAACAGCTTCTCCGCAGCCAGTTTACTATTCGTGTACAGGTTGTCCACATTCAGTTCGTCTGGGAAGGCAGAAAGCTCCAATGCCGACTCCCATTTTCCTTCGTTAGCAAGATCCTCCGGTATTCCCATAGTGGAGACATGATGGAAGGATACTCCTGGCTTGGCTTGAGCGATTTTCAACAGTTCCAGTGTTCCGGTCACATTCGTGCGATCGAAGGCTGCAGAATCACCAAAATGGCGAACGTCAGCGGCGCTGTGAATGATGCCGTCGATTTGGTGCTCCAGCATATGGCGGTCGAGGGAAGAGAGACCCAGATCAGCTTGCTCCAGATCCCCATAGACAGCCTTTACCCGTCCTTCGATCAGGCTGGAGACATCTTGTCCAAAATATCCTGTCAATACGGACTGAATACGCTCAATACCGGATGGACCGTCCTGAGAAGGGCGTACCATCGCGTATACTTTGGCTTCTGTTCGTTGAAGTAGGTCATACAGAATGTGCGAGCCCAGATAGCCTGTAGCACCGGTCAACAAAATCACGCGCAAGTCGCGGACTTCAGCTAAGTCAGAAGCACCAGACAACTCAATAGGATGCTCATTCAAGTCCATTTTTTCTTGAGAAATCGCGAGTGGCTTGCGTTGCGGCATTTGTTCCGTACCTAATTGTTCCACGTATTCAGCAAGCTCACGAACGGTTTTGTAGCGGAAAAAATCTCCGATGCGCAGCGCGCCATAACGCGGCTTCAAAATAGCCAGCACATGGATGACACGAAGCGAATCGCCCCCGATCAGGAAGAAATCATCGGTAGCGCCAATGTTATTTTTACCAAGCACTTGAGTCCATGCTTCGGCAATGAGTGTTTCGGTTCCTTCTCGGAGAGGTTCCCCGCCAAATGAAAGATCAGACGCTTCCGGTAGTGGTCGCAGGGCCAGCTTTTTGCGATCGATCTTGCCAGTTGGTGAAATTGGCATAGCTTCCAAATGAACGACATGACTCGGTACAAAATAAGAAGGCAGCTTGCCCCCAATATAAGACTGAATAACGTCCTGTGGAATAGATTGTCCATCCGAAGTGGTGAAATAGCCAACTAGCATGTTCTGATCTGTGTGATCTTTGACGGCTACCACAGCGACGTCCTGAACACCTGGATGTTTGGAAAAATGGTCTTCAATTTCTCCGATTTCAATCCGATTTCCACGAATTTTGAGCTGCGAATCCTTGCGGCTTACGTATTCAATCGTACCGTCTGGCAGCAGCTTGGCGATATCACCCGAGCGGTACATTTTTTCACCCGGAACAAAAGGATTGTCCACGAACGATTGCGCTGTACGTTCTGGCTGATGGAGATAACCATGGGCCAATGCAGGAGTAGCAATACATACTTCACCCGGAATATTAACTGGGCAGAGTTTGTTATCATCGTTAACGATATACACTTTGTAATTGTAAATCGGCTTGCCGATCGGGATATTGACGACATGCTCAGGCACGGCACCGCGGACCCGATGGGTCGTTGTCGCTACGGTGCATTCGGTCGGTCCGTATACGTTTACGATGTCGGTATCTGTGCCGAATTTGCTTTGGAACGCTCGAACTTGGGAACCGTACAGCGCTTCGCCTGCTACAGTAACAATCCGTACCTTAGCGAGTTTGCGATAGCCTTCGTCTGACAAGTACGTAGATAGCTGATTAAAGAATACGGTCGGCAAAATGGTAATAATCGTCGTGCCTGTACGTGCAATGGCTTCAGCAAATTCTTCAACAGATACACGTTCTTCGGAAGACAGCAAGTACAATTTTGCACCGTAAAACAAGGCTCCAATGGTATCCCAAACGGATGCATCGAAGCTGTAGGTCGCAAATTGGGTCAATACATCCTGAGGTGTAATGTCGCAATCGCGTTGCACGACAGCTCCTAGGTTAACAACACCGCGGTGAGCGATCAGGGCACCTTTCGGTTTGCCTGTAGAGCCGGATGTATAGATGACATAAGCTAGATCATCCGGACTCACACGAACGTTCGGATTGCTTGCAGCATAGCCTGCCAGCGGCCCGTTAATAGCTAAAATTTCTTTTACCGTCTCAATAGAACCGCACAGTTCAGTCGCTTGTTCCATGAGTGCGGAAGTTGTTAAGACAAAAGGAGAACGCGTGTCTTCGACAATGTAGCTACTCCGGTCAGCGGGGTGGGCGGGATCAACAGGCACATATACGCCTCCGGCTTTTAGGATACCAAGCAGTGAAATAACGGTCTCTAAGCTCCGTTCCATGAAGATGGTCACGAATTCACCTTTGGTAAGACCTTTGGATAACAAGACACGTGCGACTTGGTTAGCACGTTCGTTCAACTCACGGTACGTGTACTCCCCAGTGTGTGAAGCAATAGCGGGACGATCAGGGTATTGTGAAGCCGCCTCTTCAAACATTCCATGAATGGTCTGATGCTCAGGATATTTCACGACTGTATTATTTAGATCTTCGTGAGCAGCTCGATCTGCATCCGATAATATATCAATTGAATTCACAAGTGCATGGCTATTGGTTAGCGCGCCACGCAAAAGGGTTTCAAAGTATTCTGCGTATCGGACAACCGTTGTTTCCAGCAATAGTGATTGATCATATCGTATCTGTATTTGATAAGTGCCATTGTGTTCACTGACAGCCCAGTCCATAATACGAGATTCTACACCGCTGTCCGTAGGCAGATTTGCCGAAAATGAAGTATCGGCTTGTGGTTCCGCAAGGTATGCACTTGGCTCACGGAGCATCTCCTGAAATAAGTCTGCTAGTTCATGAAAAGTCGTTTCTTTTTCGACTGTCAGCGAAGCTGTAAGCAGACCGGTTTGTGGCACAAAAGTAGAAAAAGAAACTTCTTCTTCTGCGGAAAGGCGATATACCCATGCAGTATATGCTGATAAGAGCAACGCTTGTTTGTCTTCCGCAGTTTTTTGCTGATTTAATTGTTCCGAGATGGACGCTTCTAACTCTACTTGATAAGTAGAGGATGTATGCTTGCGTTGTATACGTGCATAATCCAAGGGAACTAGGAATGGGGAAGGGGTTGTCTGTGTACTGTTTTGTAGTAATGAAGCCATTACGCTAACCTCCTGAATGTATGATGTCTTAATTTAAATGGTAAACTCAGTAAATGCCTCCGATCCCTTCAAATGCATGAACAGGAGGGAGGCATTACCGAATGAATGATTTACTTATGAAATTAACTTTAAGTCGATAAATGGTTATTATGATTTGCTACGGTTGGTGTCTGCAATTTTGAAATAAGATGTAATTTCTTGAAGCTCTTCAGACATGGATGTTAATTTATGGGATGAATCAATAATCGAATCCAAAGAAGCTTTTTGTTCCTCCACCGTTTGCACAATGTGAACACTGTTATTGGCTGTTTTGGTTACAGTGGAAGAAAGATCGTCTGCTGTCGCTGTCATTTCCTGTGTACCCGCAGATATTTGCTCAGTAGCGCTGGATACTTCTTGGATTTGCCATGCTACATTTTTAGTTGCTTGAAGAATATCATTGAACAGCACGCCTGCTTGTCCAGCAACGACGATTCCGTTTTGAACTTCAACGTTTCCTTGCTCCATCGACTTCACAGCTTGTCCGATTTCATTTTGAATTTCTTCAATCAGTGATGTAATCTGTTTGGTTGCCTCCGCAGATTGTTCTGCCAGCTTACGTACTTCACTGGCAACGACGGCAAAGCCTTTACCTTCTTCACCAACGCGCGCAGCTTCAATAGAAGCGTTCAGAGCGAGCAGGTTGGTTTGACTGGAGATGCCTGAAATGGTACTGATGATATTGCCAATTTCCTGCGAACGACTGTCGAGCAACTTGATGATACGGGAAGTATTGGTTACTGTATCGGTAATCAAGTGCATTTGGGATGATACCTTACTTACAATCTCGTTGCCTTCGTTAGAGCGTTTCTCTACCGAATTGGCTTCTTCCGCAACATTAGAAGAACTCGTGGCAATATTTTGAATGACCGAAGCCATTTCAGCCATGGCACGTGCACTATCGCCTGTTGCTTTTTCCTGCGAACGGATATTCTCCGTGATTTCACTGATGTTTTGATTGATGATGTTGGAATTGATTCCGTTTTGTTCGCAGATTGCGAGCAATTCTTTGGCAGATTCATTGACTTCATCAGTTGTCTGCTTCACCTTGGTCATAATGCTGTTAATATGACTTACCATATCGTTGAAATTCTGATTTACGAGTCCTAAATCATCATGACCTGCATGAATTTGAACATCCAGATTTCCTCTGCTTACTTCGCTGATACCGTACATCAATTGCTTAATCGGGGACAGCGTACGTTTCACAACCCAATATTGAAGCGCCAGGCAGATCAGTAGGAAAATCACTAAAATGGTAGCGCCGCTAATGAGCAGCTTGGTCAATCCTGCAGGTACGGCACCGGCATCTGCATCGACTGCAAAATATGCAAAGATTTTGCCGCTTGGATCTTTAATCGGAGTCATCAAAGTCGTCCATGTACCAAAAGTATCATCGTAGAAGCTGGTGAATGTTGGTTTGCCACTGTCCAGCATACCGGTTACGCCTACTGCCACGACATTGGGTTGCTCATACATAGAGCCAACGAGCATCTTATCTTTTTCAAATGCTTCTCTGAGATCCGTTGGCATCGCCACAATAGATGTCAGATTGCCATTTTCGAGCTCCGTCCCGAAAATATAGGCATGAGAGATATTTGGATTCGTCGCCATGATGTTATCTAGGTACGCGCGGAGTTTGGTTTGAATGGGTCCATCATAATTTTTCTCTTGAACCGCTTGGGTTACTTCATCGGAATTAATGCCCTGGGCCCACTTCAATGTGATTTTTTCCACTTGCCCATGCAATTGGTCTATCAAAATCGTACGTTGGATCAAATAGCTGGACACAATAAGAACTAGCCCAATCAATACGATGTTGAAGAAGGATAATAATAGGTTTTTGGTGAAGAATGATAAGCTACTCCACTTTTTCAAAATGTTCCACTCCCTGGTTGTATTTTTTGTATATGGTGTTGAACCGCTTATCGAATGAGATAATCAAGTCCCCCTTACAAACAAAATAATCGAGATCATAGACCCTTGAATTTTATGTAATAGGTCTTAAGTCCTTTTACAGACAAGTATGATATCCCTATATATATGTCGTACGAAAAGCCCTTGAAATGAATACCTTACACAATAAAAAATTAATTTTAATAGGTAAACGCTGTCTGTGTTTCAGTATATTCCAATTTATACTTCAACTTGAGATTTGAATTCATTACAGTCCATAAGCAACTATTCAACAGAAACCATCATACTTTATAATAGAGTCAAATGCACTTATCAATTTGGGACATTTTTCATATTTAACGTTGTAAATGCTTGATTTATCGCGGTTTTTGTGAATTGTTTGCAAATGAGTCTTTATATCCATGCAAAGAGAAGAGGGATAAGAAGAATGTCCAAGCTTACGATTTTAAAGGTTGAGAGTAATCACGAGGATCTGCATAAGTTGATTCAAAGGCTGGATGAGGACTTGCTGGAAAGGTATCCTGCCGATGAAATTTACTTGGTTGATTTTTCCAATCCGAAAGTTAAAGAAATGTTTTTCGCTGTTGTGTATGTGGACGAAAAACCGGTGGCTTGTGGAGGGCTTAGGCCTATAGATGCGGAAGAAATGGAACTTAAAAGATTTTATGTCGATTCCTCTTATCGCAGACAAGGGATTGCGGTGAGCCTATTATCTTTTTTGGAAGAGGAAGCCAGCAAACGGGGAGTTGTAAGAATTAAACTGGAGACCGGAGCGGCTCAACCTGAAGCGATTGCTCTCTATACCAAGCGGGGATACGAACCTGTTGAACGATTTGGGGAGTATGAACACGATGAAAACAGCCTTTGTTATGGTAAAAAGCTGTCTCTATTAATATAAAGCGTTCTCTTATAAAATGGATGATGATCAATACTAGCCTATATAGCGGGAGAGATGATAATGAATTTAAAGCAAAAAGCGGCCGAAAAAGCAGTTGAGGCGATTCAGGACGGTATGAAAGTAGGACTTGGTACAGGCTCGACAGCCTTTTGGGCTATTCAAAAAATCGGTGAGCGTGTAGCGCAAGGATTACATATACAGGCTGTAGCTACATCCCAAGCGTCGGAAGATCAGGCCAGGGAGCTGGGAATTCCCATCATTCCGTTTGATCAGATTGGAAGGCTTGACGTTACCATCGACGGTGCAGATGAGGTGAATGAGCAGCTGGTGCTGGTGAAAGGTGGAGGCGGAGCCTTACTGAGAGAGAAAATTGTGGAAAGCAATAGCGACCGATTAATTATTATTGTCGATGAGTCCAAGGATGTGAAGGTGCTGGGTGCATTTCCTTTACCTGTTGAGGTCGTACCCTTTGCCAGTGAATGGACGTTGGAGGCCTTGCGGCAGACGGGCTGTAAAGCGGAGTGGCGTATGAAAGACGCCGAGCGCTACCTTACGGATAACGGTAATTATATTGCCGATTGTCGCTATGGTACGATTGAGAATCCGCAGGAGTTGGAAATCCGCTTGAACCAAATTCCGGGAGTAGTCGATAACGGACTGTTCATTAATATGGCGGACCAGGTGATTATCGCACGGGCCAATGGACAGATCGACGTCCGTAACAAGTAATGTCTAGGACCCGTCTGCTTCATCATGTGGCATTGGTGTTATTGATTTTATATACAGGACTTCTATTATATTGGATGTTTCTCGGTTTTGGTCGTACATTACGGCCAGGACCCCCGTATTCGTATAATATTGTGCCGTTTGATACGATCAGGCAATACTGGCGGGCAATGGAGTCGTTTCCTTTTCGGGTATGGGGTGTTAATTTGCTCGGTAATATTGGCGTATTCATTCCCTTCGGTATCCTTGTGCCTATCATTTGGGTGTCCATGCGAAGTATAGGCAGTCTGTTGTTAACGATAGTGATCGCACTGGTCATTCTTGAGGTGTCCCAAATGCTGCTGGGCGCAGGTACAATGGATGTGGATGACATCATACTGAATGTTCTGGGAGTATTATGCGGCCGTATTGCCTACGTATTTTTACGTAAGAAGTTAGGGATTGCAATATAATCGTCCTGCTCTCTGAATCAGTGTGTTAAGACTGGCTGAGAGCGGACTTTTTTTACATAATGAACTGTAATCTTCACATAATAGACGACAATTCCTCCATTTTTAGGCCGTAGGAGTAGGGGGAGGAACGCTTAAACTTGACAAAAGCGCACAATTAAGATATCTTGGAATAAAGATATGAGTAACGGAGGCTGTTAATATGTCTGTAAAACCAGATGATCAGGACCTAGCACTTAATTTGTTCGTTGTTCTGGCTCGTGCTTATAATTCGGTCACGTCTCGTACGAATCGGGACATTCATAGTCATGGATTAAATACAACAGAATTTGGTGTGCTTGATCTGCTGTATTATCGGGGACCCCAGCCTTTGCAGAAAATTGGAGAAAAGGTACTAATCTCTAGTGGGAATATTACGTACGTGGTAGATAAACTTCAGAAAAAAAACTTGCTTACCCGTCGTGCTTCGCAAGATGATCGGCGTGTGATTTATGCAGAATTGACTGATGATGGACGTCATTTCTTTGAGCAAATATTCCCGCAGCATCATCGTGTTATTATGGAGACCGTGGATGGCTTATCCGTGGAAGAGAAGGAGCAGGCTATTCATCTGTTAAAAAAGCTTGGACTAACGGCTGAGGGGCAGAAGAGTAACGGATCATAAATTGTGCATGTGCAGGTTAAATCTGCTTTAGATAAAATACCGACTTTTCGGTATTTTATTTTTTTGTCGTATTATGGGGGAGTAGGGTTAATGTAGAGACGCAAATCAGGTATAATTGTCTAATAGTCACGTCCGGAACAAATTCCCAGTACCTGTTTCGAATACAAAACCTTGTCGGGGAAGGAGCTGTACATGAGTATACAGCAATACACCGCAGGTGAATCGCTATTGATGCAAGCAGGAGCTTTGGCTGAATTAGTTACCCATAAGCAATACGAATTACAGCCCGATCTTTTGCAGCGTTTTGGGGATAACGGTAAAATAAAGACAAAACAGGATTCCATATATAGTTTGAACTATTTGGCTGAAAGTGTAATCATGAACAGCCCTATTTTATTTACACAGTATGTTTCTTGGTTAAAAAAGCTTCTGGAGGGTTTCGGGATAACCCAAGAAGATTTGAGCATCAATTTCAGATTAATCCAGGAGACGTTGGTAGAGCACTTCGATCATACGAATAAAGTCATGGTGCTGGAGCACCTGGATTTGGGGATACAGCAAATTGGGAAGAAAGAGGAGTATGCCTCTTTTATTACAGGTGATAATCCCTATGCTGCTGACGTGGCTCAATATTTGGAATATTTACTCTCAGGTAATCGCAGACAGGCTTTGGATTGGATCGTTCGCTTGCTGGATGAGGGTATCTCTATTCAACATACGTATAAATATATTTTTCAAATTTCGCAATATGAAATAGGCCGTCTATGGCATGAAGGCAAAATCACCGTCGGTCAAGAGCATTTTTGCACTGCCGTGACTCAATTTATTATTTCAAGCCTGTATCCCAGATGGATGGGGAGTGGAAGTAAGGAACGCTGCCTGGTGGCGGCGTGTGTAGGCAGCGAGCAGCATGAAATTGGAGTGCGTATGCTGGCTGATATATTTGAAATGGATGGTTGGGATACGTATTATTTAGGCGCCAATGTACCTAACCGGAGTTTGCTTCAGGCCATTGTGAGTTACAAGGCGGATGTAGTGGCTATCTCAGCTACCATGGCTTACCATGTCCATCTAGTGAAAGAGTTGATTGCTCTCATTCGGCAAGACCCAACGACTAGCCATGTGAAAATTATGGTCGGAGGCTTGCCTTTTAATCTCGATTCCCTCTTGTGGCAAGAAGTAGGGGCGGACGGATACGCACCAGGTGCGGAAGAAGCGCTGGAGATTGCGGGTGACTTACTTTCGCTCAGGAAATAAGGTTGGTTTTGTGAACCTGTAAGTCATTTTGTAAAGGGGGCCTTTTAATATGAAGGAACCGACAGCAGAAATGGCTGTTCTGCGGAAAACGGTCGAACAATTAACGGATGAGATAGTGAAAAGCAAGGCTGAGGAAGAAAAGCTGCTGAATGAATTTTCAGCGATGAACAACGAGCTGGTTAATCTGCAGCGTCAGCTTGCCAAAAGCAATGCGGAATTATCACGGACGAAGGAAGAAGCGGTACGGGCTAATGACCTAAAGAGCACTTTTCTGGCTGTGGTTAGTCATGAATTCAGAACGCCAATGAACGGAATACTTGGAATGATCGAAATGTTAGGTTCATCCAAACTTTCCCCGGATCAACGGCAGGCCATCGGTGTGATACGTGAGTCAGCCTCCCTGTTGTTGAACATGATTAATAATCTGCTTGATATATCCAAAGTGGAAGCAGGACAGATGGAACTGGAGATCGGAAACGTCAGAGTTCAGGCGATTATGAGCCATGTTGCTCAGTTGTTGGAGCCGCAAATCTATCAGATGGGTAACCGGTTGAGTATAGAGACCGATACCGGTGTGGCAGAGCATCTGGAGGGAGATTCGGCAAGGATCATGCAGATCTTGCTCAATCTGTTGAACAATGCGAATAAATTTACGAGTGAAGGATTGCTCATCATTCGAACAAAATTAGTGGAGGAAACAAAAGACTCCCAACGTGTTCGGTTTGAGGTGCAGGATTCGGGTATTGGGATTTCACCGGAGGATCAGAATAAGCTGTTTCAGCCTTATGTACAAGCCGGTGAAGGCAGCGCCTCCCAATATGGAGGAACGGGTCTAGGGCTATGGATATGCAGTTCATTTGTGGAACTCATGCAGGGAGAAATTGGGGTCGTCAGTACAGAAGGCCAAGGCTCCACGTTCTGGTTTGAAATTCCCCTCATGAAAGGATTGGAGCAGGCAGGCGAAATGGAGAAGCATGAAAATGGTGATTTGAAGGCATTTAGCGAGTTGCTGCGTGAGCATAGTCATTCTCAAACTATTTTGGTGGCTGAGGATAATCGGGTGAATCGGCAGGTGGTGCAATTACAGCTTAACCACTTGGGATTCCAGCATATTGATTTTGCTGAGGATGGACAAGCCGCAGTAAGAGCGGCCTCCGAACAATCCTACGCTTGTATTCTAATGGATCATTACATGCCTCTGCTAAATGGTCATGATGCGGCAAAAGCGATCCGCCAGAGGGAAGCAGAAAACCAGCAACCACCTGTACCGATCATTTCTTTGACTGGAAATGTGTCTGAGGAGGATCAGGCACGGGGCCGGGAGGTTGGAGTGAACGATTACTTGATAAAGCCAGTAACGATTGAAAAGCTCTCTGAAAAGCTTGTCAAATGGCTTCCAAAGCCGGAAACCGAGCCGATTTTGGATGAGGAAGTTATACGTGAAATTATGCTGCTGGACGAGGATGGCAGCACGGGACTACTGGAGTCATTGGTCGAAATGTATACAAGTGATACACCTGCCAAAATCAATAAGTTAAGAGAACTGGCTGCTGCGGGCGAAGCCACAAAAGTAGTAGAGGCTGCTCATGAGTTGAAATCAGGCAGCGTGAGTCTGGGTGTCGGGCGTTTGTCCTCGTTGCTGTCCGATATTGAACAGCTTGCACGGGAGAACCGACTCGAGAATGCGAAAGCGAAGTTGTCTGCGCTCCAATCTGTCTATCAAGCAACGTGTTTAGAACTGGAACGCTATATTCACCAGTGCTAGACCGTTTCCCCCCCTTTATTAGACTTGCACCGGAAGGAGAACGTAAAGGCATATATGAAAGAACAGTTGCGTTCCATTCACCCGCTGGCCTGGACGATTATTGTCGGTACTATTTTCGGGCGGATGGCGACATCCATGAGTATCCCGTTTTTGTCAATTTACCTTACCACCCGTTTAGGGGTGTCCCCCTTTCATACGGGGGTGATCGTGTCGGTAAGCTCGTTGGTCGGCATTTTTGCCAGCTTTTACGGTGGATATATTTCAGATCGAATCGGACGGCGTAAGGTGATGTTGGTGTCCATTGCGAGCTGGGCGCTTGTATTCGTTGCTTTTGCGTTGGCGGAAGCGGCCTGGGCCTTTTTTGTCATTAATGCTCTAAATGGACTGTGCAGGTCCTTGTTCGAGCCAACCTCGCGGGCGCTGTTATCAGATGTAACCCCCAAGGAGAAAAGACTGCTTATCTATAATATGAGATATGCGGCCATTAATGTTGGGGTAGTGGCAGGGCCGTTGCTTGGTTTGATGTTAGGATCTGCATCCAATGGTACGCCGTTCATGGTAGCTGCTGGTGTGTACGCACTATACGGAGTACTGTTGTTGATCCAATTTGCCCGTTATGCATCGGATCTGCATATAGGTACAACGGCGAGAGAGGCTCCACTGCGAATGGCTGAGGCATTCCGTACAGCCAGCCGTGATCCGGTGTTTATGCCGATTTTGCTGGGAACGGTATTTTGTGTGATGGGCTATGCGCATTCCAATTCCACAATGCCTCAATTCTTGTCCTTATCCTTCGCGGAAGGAACTCGATGGTTTACATATATGCTGACGGTCAACGCGGTTTGTGTATTGGCATTTCAATATCCGCTGGTGCGGCTGGCAAGCCGATTTTCCCCGGTGAATTCTCTGATTGCAGGGAATATATGTATTGCGGTCAGCCTGTTGCTGTGCGGTATGCTAAACTCAGGCTGGATGTTTATACTGGATATGGTGCTGTTTACGGTTGGTGAAGTGTTATTGTTCACGATGCTGGACGTATTGATTGACCAAATTGCAGATGCTCAATATAAAGGGACCTACTTCGGTACAATCGGCTTTAATAATTTGGGAAGCGTGCTGGCTCCTTTATTTGGTGGCTGGTTGCTGGATATCTATGGTCAAACGGCGCCGCTTGTTGTTTTTGTTCCGGTTGCCCTGTCGGTTGTGATTGGCATTCCGTTCCTTCTGGTCGCACGCCGCCGCCTGGTGCAGCGTACAGCACGGATCGCGGCTCAAGGAGGAGAATCGGTGCAGCAACTGTCATCATAAAAAGGGAGTTGAGTGCAGGATGAAGTCGGAAGAAGATGTGCTACGAGTCATACAATATATGAATGATCCGCAGGTACTGGAAGACTTGCGCTATGTGCGAGAGCTGAAGTTGCCGCAAGGATGTATTGCCGCAGGCTATGTACGTAACCGCGTTTGGGACAAGCTCCATGGGTATACAACGGCTACACCTTTAAACGATATAGATGTTATCTATTTTGACCCGAAAAACACGCTAGAGGAACGAGATGAGTATCTAGAGTTGTCCTTGAACCGTAAGCAGGCCGGACGTAATTGGTCTGTCAAAAATCAGGCTCGGATGCATTTTCGCAACGGGGAGGCTCCTTATTCCTCGGTAGAGGATGCGATGAGCCGCTGGCCAGAGACGGCAACGGCGGTGGCGGTTAGATTGAATGACAAGGATCAAATAGAGGTCATTTGTCCGCATGGATTGGAAGATCTGCTGGATATGCGGGTACGACAAAGCCCTTTGTTTCGTCACACAACGGCTTATCGTCAGCGTGTATTTGAGAAGCAATGGCTTGATAACTGGCCGTTGCTTATTATGGAGAATTAGAGTGAAATCCTAATTTTAGGATATTAAGGAGAGACGACAAACAATGTTTAAAAATATAAAAATAGATTCAGATCGTGAGGAAGTTCTGGAGCTGTTAACCTACGCCGTGCTGGATCACCCTGAACGCGGAGAAGCAGTTTTACGTACCTATCAAGCCTCGGATGACTGGAAGCTGTTCGGTGTAGAAGATGAAGGACTTATTGTAGGTATTGTCGGCTTTGAGGACCAGGAGGATGGAACAACTGTAATTCGCCATCTGGCCGTGTTGCCTGAAAACCGTCATAGAGGATATGCCAGAGGTATGCTACTTACGCTCATTCAGGAGCGTAATCCAAAACGGCTTACTGTGGACACGGATGCGGAGGGGGCAGATTTTTTCCGCAACGTGGGCTTTGCCGTGTATGGATCAGAGGATTTGCCGGATGGTGGGCAATTCCATTGTGTATATGAAATAGACGAAGAATAAGCGAATCTCCGGGTCCCGCGTCCCTCTTTCTACATAAGATATGTTATGCAGAAAGAGGGAGGTGGGTTTCATTGGCGTACCACTACACAGCGATTGGAGATTCTTTAACAACAGGTGCAGGGACGTTGCTGAGCGGCGGATTTGTACCTATCTATCGGCGAATGGCAGAAAGACATCTGCGTACGCCAGTCAGTTACGAGAATCTGGGAATTAACGGGCTGACATCGCAGGAGTTGCTGTCCATGGTCCGAAACAATCCACTTTTTCGGTCGGCGATCAGCCGGGCTGAACTTATAACGGTAACGATCGGCGGGAATGATCTGCGCCCATACATCAGCGCCCTTGCTGGAGGGTCCGGCTTATCGGGTTCTTCCATTCCACAAGCGTTGAATCACACAAAAGAACATGTACGCCAAATTGTACATGCCCTGTATCAGATAAAGTCCGGTCAGCGTGAGCCATTTATTATTCGAATGGTGGGATTATATAATCCTTTTCCAGAAGTAAGGGAGGCGGGAGTATATGTGCGTCAGTACAACTCGTTTCTCTATACATTAGGCGGACCGAATTACCGGGTGGCGAATATTTATCCCGCATTTGAGGGCTATGAACGGGCACTACTTTCGTTAGACCGGGTGCATCCGAACAGTCGTGGTTATCGCGTGATTGCGGAAGAGTTGAATCGGCTTGGTTATGCGCCATTAAGGCGAGCGTGAGAG
This sequence comes from Paenibacillus sp. 1182, assembly GCF_017833915.1. Classification (NCBI taxonomy): domain Bacteria; kingdom Bacillati; phylum Bacillota; class Bacilli; order Caryophanales; family Paenibacillaceae; genus Paenibacillus; species Paenibacillus sp. 1182. The sequence goes on from NZ_JAFICR010000003.1 coordinate 176,102, forward strand.
GATGCTTTGGATCAGACAAAGTATATTAAAGAAAGAGGTTCATGATGACAGTAGAAACTGACCATTATGAACCTCTTTGTTTGCGTTAGTAGGCGCTGTTTAGCCGATTGATTTACGAAATAAGCTACGCGCAGCCCACTTGCGCTCACTTCGTTTGCGGTATTTGGGTAGAGAGCGATAGACGGCAATGGACTGGTTAAAGGCTATAGTGGCTTCATCCTTGCGTCCCAGCATACGGTACATCAAGCCTGTCAGATAATAACCCTCGCTGGAAGAAGACTGAATCTCCTGAAATTGCTGCAGATAATGAAGCGACTTATTGACGTCACGTTCCTTGAAAGCAGCGGCTAAATGCAAATAAGGCTCACCGTACTGTACCCGCGGGTTAATATCCAGTGCTTTTAGTAAATGTTGTTCTCCATCCTCCAGATGGTTTGTATGTACTTCAGCCGTTCCCCGTGCGTTCCAATAGTCTGCTGAGTCTTCATAACGGGATTGAATTTCCAATAAGAGCTCCAAAGCCTGCGGATATTTCTTGCTTTCGATCCAGATACGAGCCAAATCGAACCTAGCAGCCACATCGTTGGTGTTTAGCGCAATCTGTTGGCGCAATCGAGCGGCATTGCGTCTTCTTTTCCATGGTTTGCTGATGCTGGGCAATACACCGACAAAGCTACGATCCAATATATAGATCACGATTAAGAGTACGAGCAGTGCCAGAAACGGGTTGCCGAGCAAACTCCATAGTAGAGAGAAAATTAAAAATTTCCCAATCATTTTTCTCCAATCCTCCTGTGCATGTAACAATCCATACTTTCCACATTATAGCATAAAGCCGCTTTAAGGGGCATTAGCCTGATGAGATTTCGAAGGATGGTAGAGGGGGTGAGAAGAAAAACACTTATTTGTGATGCTCGGTGTATAGTTTTACGAGAAAAGGAACCTTTTTTTATTCCCGCCAAAAGGTTGAACAGTCTGCCTTATCCAAAATATTAAACTCGATCATTTTCTCAAGTAATGAGAAATCAACTGGACTATCCCACTGGATACGTACCAACTGCTTGGTGTGATCATAGCCAGCCTGCACAATTAACTCAGAAAAATGATTAATCCCTGCCTTTTCAGGGGCAACGGCCAAATGATGTTTGGCTACGCTAAAGCCAATAATAAATGTGCTGTGATCCGTAAACATAGGCTGATTCCACGCAATTTTTGGCATTAAATTTGGAAATTTCTTGGTTACCCAAGCCAATACTTCTTGCGTTCGAGCCCGATGTTGGGGGTTATCAATATGCGCTAAATATTCTGCAAAAGCTTCCATGTTGTTCCCTCCTTAATTAAAAATTGTATCGTTCAGAGAAGTTCCTCGAACCTATTTGTCGTTAAAACTCCTCATAGAATGGCTCAGACACGTTCTTAACAACACCTATTTCCAACGATATATATTTTCAAACTAGATAGTCAAAATGGTTTACTATCAATTTATCGCAGCAACATGCTTCCCAAGATGTAAACAATACCTTTTATGTCCTGTTATATTCCTCAGAAAGAATAGAGTACAAATATGAATCGTGAAATTCGCCTTTGTAGTACCAGTGTTCTCGCATTATACCTTCACGTTGCATTCCGATCTGTTGCATAATCTTCTCAGAAGCCTTATTTTCTGGACGACATGTTGCATAAATACGATGGACATCAAGTGTGCTAAATCCAAAGCCTAGCAGGGCTCGTGCCGCTTCTGTTGCATAACCCTTTCCTTGATAATCTGGGTTTAGAATATAGCCCATTTCTGCATTAGTATCTTTGACATGAATACCAACACCGCCGATCAGGATTCCAGTGTTTTTCAGACATATGGCTAGTTCGTAGTCTTGTCGTGGCATTTCCTGCTGTGAGGCTAGAACTTGTTCTATATATGCCTTTGTATCTTCTTCTGTATTGGGTCCCCATGCTGTGTGCCTAGTAACTTCAGGCAATGACGTGTAGGTATGTATACTTCCCCAATCGGATGTACAAATATCACGAATGATGAGCCGTTTTGTCTCAAATTGCATAACGATTCCTCCTGTCTATAATTAGCATACATATTCGTGTTTTTTGCACATTCTATTAATCCTATTTAAGCAGATCTGATGGGGAAGATCCAAGATTTTGAGAGAAAGTGCTAGAGAAGAGGATCGAATTACTTGTTGAACAATGGGAACGAATCAATACCTTTTGCCACCTGAACGCAAACCGCAAGGGAGGCGTCCGGCAAAAATGCAAACAGAAAATATTGAATGTGGTACTGGAATAGCCCGCTATTATTAGCCATCCAGTTTGTCTTAAAACAGCCTGCGGGCTGTTACGAAACGATTCTGCCATTTACCATCAAGCGTGTCAAAATGAACGCCACGTTCTTTGGAGAATGTATGCAACAATTTGTTGTTCCCTGCATAAATAGCCACATGGCCGATCTCCAGGCCGCGTGCGCTGAAGAACAGCAGGTCGCCTTTACGTAGCTCGTTTAGCCCGACCTTCTGGCCTTCTTTAGCCTGATCGTAAGAGACACGGGGGAGGTCGATGGAGAGCGTATGTCGGAACACTTCCCCCACAAAAGAAGAACAATCAAAGGTCGATGTCTGGCCGCTTGCTGCGCCGAATTCATAAGGAGTACCAAGGAATTTCTCTCCGTAGGCGATGAGTTCATCTCCCTGCCGTTCCACCAGGGATGAGCTGGTATAATCGCTGTATTTGGGTTTAGCCGATATGTATCCGGTCAGGTTGTCTTTAGTGCGCACTTCCAGCCAGAGGGCATTGATCTCACGGATGACATGAACCTTTTCGTTGGCTGGAATAAGCCGCAGGGAAGGGGAAGCTCCCGACGAATCCGGTTTGCTGCGCAGGTTGACTCCCGAAAGAACCGTTGTAAAAAAATCGTTACTGGAGACAATCCGAATCGCTCGGGTCAGGGCATCCCACTTCACTGTGCTCCCAAGTGCCTCGCTCACAAAACGTAGTGGAATCATTGTGTTGCCCTCAACAATTTGTCCAGGAACATTCAGGGACAGCGTTTTGCCGTTTAAGGTGGCAGCAAGTTCCCCCATACGGTAGGTCAGCACCGCTTCATTTTTGGTAGCTGTTACGGTTTTGCTGGATGCGTTCCAGGAAAGCTCGGCTCCTTGTGCCTCAAACAACTGGCGCATCGGGACGAGCGCTGTTCCTTCTAGCAGCAGCGGCTGGGCAGCAAGCTGAAGTGGGCGGTCATCTACATAAACGGTCGTCACCGGAGTCAGCGGTACCGACTTCGCATACGACGGGTTTGCTTGGAGCAGTGATACTGCTAGCAGAGCTAGCAATGCTTTCTTGTTGATTGTCATGCTGTCATCACCTCATTGTGAATATGTTCATCTAAGTTGTACGAGGCTTCCTCCGATTAGTTGTGTACCAAATATTGGACTGATTCGAAAAACGTAAACAAACAAAAATAAAACCAATAAATATCTGTGTTTAATTGTTGACACCAAAATAAAATAAAGATAACATTATATATGTGAAATATTTCACTTTTGAGAAATACCCTTATATTTAGCGAGGCAACAAGAAGTGAATCCTTTAGGAGGCCGATTTTATATGAGCGCACATGTATTTTTTGTACCATCTATCAATCTTATGGGAACAGGCTGTTTGCAAGAAGTTGGGCCGTATATAAAAGAACTGAATTTAAACAAAGCTCTAGTCGTGACGGATAAATTTTTGATGAAGAGTGGTATTGCAGGCAAGGTTACATCTTTGCTGGATGATATTGGATTGAACTATGCGGTATACGATGAAGTAAAACCAAATCCGACCTGTAAAAATGTACATGATGGTGTTCAGTTTCTGCAAGAAAATGAATGTGACTTTTTAATTTCGATTGGCGGAGGATCACCACAGGATACGGCTAAGGGAATCGGCATTATTGCCACCAATAGGGGACATATAACCGAGTATGAGGGCGTTCATAAATCCAAGCATAAATCGCTTCCTATTGTCGCCATTAATACCACAGCAGGAACATCTGCTGAAATCACGATCAATTATGTCATTACGGACGAAGAGCGCAAGGTCAAGATGGTTATGGTTGATAAGAATAGTGTAGCTACGATTTCAGTAAATGATCCTGAACTGATGGTAGATAAACCCGCCGCATTAACGGCAGCTACAGGGCTAGATGCTTTGACCCATGCCATTGAAGCTTTGGTTACGCCAGGTGCTTATCCTGTAACGGATGCAACTGCCTTGGCAGCAGTAGAAATTATTTTTAAACATTTAGCTCGTACAGTGAGAAACGGTCATGATATAGAAGCGCGTGAGCAAATGGTATACGCTATTTTCTTGGGAGGACTTGCATTTAATAATGCCGGATTGGGTTACGTTCATGCGATGGCGCATCAGCTTGGCGGCGTTTACGATTTGCCTCATGGTGTTTGTAATGCCATGCTGCTGCCAATCGTGGAGGAGGAGAATGCCAAGCATGTACCGGAGAAGTTTCGTGCCATCGCTAAAGCCATCGGTTTTGAAGATAAGGGGAAAACGGATAAGGAATGCGCAGACTATGTAATCCAAAGAATCAAAGACCTGTCGAAGGAAGTAGGGATTCCTTCCAAACTTTCTGAACTAGGTGTAAATGAAGTGGATTTGGATCTGCTTGCCGAGAACTCAATGAAGGATGCTTGCGCTCCGGGCAATCCGTTTATACCTAGCAAAGAACAAGTTATCGAGATGTTTAAGAAAATTCTTTAAATAAAAGAGGCAATTATTTTACTAAATACTATAAGGGCTGTCCCAGGAACTGATCGAAGTATACTGGGAACGGCCCTTTTTATTCGCATTTTCTACTAAGAGATTTGTGAGACTAGAGATAAGACAACCCCATTGAAGATTAAAGGCACAGCTCTCTCGGCTAAATCTGTAGGAGACTCTTTTTTTCCTTCCACATTCCAGCGAAAGGTTACACCATAAATGGACCAGCTTAAAATGGTCGCGGCAAGTTCTAACGTTCTTTGGTCTGTATTATTGGCTTCTCTTGTTATGAGTTGAAGTATGAATTGCTGTAATTGATTCTTAATATGTTCTTCCAGGATCGGTGCCACTGAATTATATTTATGAACGCATTGGTTACTTGAGTCGTGATAGTCACATAACGAAAGAATAAGTTTCTGAATGATCTCCTCCGACAAACGTGCCTCAGCATCAATCCTCTTGATAACATACTCCAAAAATGCATCTGACAAAAGGGTTTCAAGCAGTGCATATTTATCTTGAAAATGTGCATAGAACGTGGCGCGGTTAATGGTGGCTTTTTGGGTAATGTCATTGATCGTAATCGTGTAGAAGTCTTTCTTATTTAATTGGTCAACGAATGCGTCGAGAATTAATCTACGTGTTCGAATGACGCGAGGATCGTTTGGGTTGGGTGAAGTTACACCAGGCATCCTAAAGACACTCCTTTCAGGTAAATCAAATGATTCCCCCATTATAAACATGTGTTGTTTTGTCAACAAGTGAATTTAGATATACAACAATTTCATAACCCTTTTGGTTAAGCAACAGAATGAACATTTTGTCGGTTGAATGATAAATTAAACATTGCTAACATTTCACTTGCACCCCGTTTGATGATGCACGAGCCTTATATATAATCCTTTAAAAGAATAAAAGAAAATGAGGAGGTACAATCCTTGAGTAATCAACCGCAAAATGTTCATTCAACAGAAGCTTTATTTCAACCTTATACCATTCATAATCTAACCCTACAGACTCGTATTGTAATGCCGTCAATGGGCCGCGCTTTTTCACCAAATGGTGTGCCAGGACCGGATGTAGCCGCTTATTATCGCCGTCGCGCAGAGAATGATGTAGGTCTTATTATTACTGAAGGCGCAGTGATTGACCATCCGGCTGGAACAAGTGAGCCGAGGATACCTAATTTTTATGGGGAAGCGGCTTTAAACGGTTGGGCTGAAGTGGTCAGACAGGTTCATGAAGCTGGTAGTAAAATTTTCCCACAGCTTTGGCATATGGGGATGGCTCGTCCTTTGGGATCTCAGCCGAATCCCGAAGCGCTATCGATTGGTCCATCGGGGCTGGATCTGGAAGGCAATAAAGTGACCGAGCCGATGACAGAAGAAGAAATTGTCAAGGTCATTCGCGCCTATGTCGATGCAGCTGCGAATGCGAAACGACTGGGCTTTGACGGCGTTGAAATTCACGGAGCGCACGGCTATCTGGTTGATCAATTCTTTTGGGAGAAAACGAACCAACGTACGGATCGCTATGGTGGCGATATCATAAAACGTGCTCAATTCGCCATTGAGCTTGTGGAAGCTATTCGTGCTGAGGTTGGCCCTGACTACCCTATTGCCATGCGCCTATCCCAATGGAAAATGAATGATTACAACGCAAAGCCGTTCGATACACCGGATAAACTGGAGCAATTCCTGAATGTATTAGTAGAAGCGGGCGTGGACATCTTCCATTGCTCGACACGTCGCTTTTGGGTACCTGAATTTGAAGGCTCCGATTTGAGCTTTGCCGGATGGGTGAAGAAGCTGACTGGAAAAACTACGATTACGGTTGGCTCTGTAGGTCTGGATGAGGATTTTGTAAGTTATATCGAAGGGAAAGGGGCAGGACACCAAGATATTAATGAACTTCTGGAACGGCTCGACAACAATGAATTTGATCTGGTAGCTGTTGGGCGTGCGCTTCTGGGCGATCCTGCATGGGCTACGAAAATACGTGAAGGCCGAATTCATGATCTTCAAACCTTTACACCTGAGGTACTTCAAACGCTCAACTAAAACATATCATACTTCGAATACCTCTTTATTTCATAAATAAACACTGTAAGCCAAAATACTCAAAGTCAGGTAAGGAACTTTGGTATTTTGGCTTTTTTATGCGGCTGCGATAGTAGTCCATCATGAAACATTATAGATTAAGTCATATTTGCTTTTAGTTCAGACTGGTATCAATACTTGATATATATAGATATCTATGTAATAATGTTTGTATGTTAAAAAATAATGCAGCTGCACTGATAGGAACCATTAGAGACTCGATCAATAAATTGATTGTGTCTGAGCTCGAATCGAATGGAATTGAAGGGATTGTTCCTACTCATGGCGGAATCCTAATGTTCCTTTATCAAAACGACGGGCTTTCCATTAAGGAATTGACGCAAAAAATTTCTCGTCAGCAACCCACGGTCACTGTCTTGATCGACAAGCTAGTGAAGTTGGGATATGTCGAAAGAAAAAAAGAAAGGGAGGATAGCCGAGTTACCCTGATATTTCTGACCGATAAGGGAAGAGAGATAGAGCCTGTATTTGAGATGATCTCCAATAGATTACAAGAAACCATCTATGGTGGTCTCAAAGATGAAGAAAAAGAACAACTGGAATATTTGCTGGAGCATGTCAAAAACAGATTATAAATTTTTTTAAGTAAATGTATAGATATCTATATTAATATTAATATCAAAATAACAATAAAACATCTGGAGGTTATTAAAATGAAACATCTTATTATCTATGCTCACTCAAACGCAGAAAGCTTCAATCACGCGATACTCGAAACGGTTGTAAATACCTTGAAAGAAAAAGGTGATGAAGTCGTTGTACGCGATCTTTATGCCCTTAATTTTCAACCTGTATTAAAACCTGAGGATACTGCCGCTATGAGAGCAGGGCAAACTCCGGCTGATATTAAATTGGAGCAGGAATACATCTCACAAGCGGATACGATTACTTTTATTTCTCCCATTTGGTGGACAGGTCTTCCGGCTATCCTGAAAGGTTACGTTGATCGTGTATTTGCATACGGCTTTGCATATACGGCTGGTGCGGAAGGGATTAATAAGCTGCTTACAGGTAAAAAAGGTTTTATCGTGAATACACATGGTACTCCCAACGCAATCTACGATGAAATCGGTATGACCGCAGGATTGAAGATCACATCCGATACGGGAATTTTTGATTTCGTTGGAATTGAATCCGTCGGTCACTTGCTGCTTGGAAGTATCGGCTACCTTGATGAAGATGGCTATAAAGGGCTGCTAAAGCAAGTCCAAGATACGGTTAAAACGGTGCTGTAAAGTCAGTTCATTTTCTCTTAGAAACGTAAGACAGTCTTTAAATGATGAGGTCAACCCGTATTTAGTGGTTGGCCTTTTCTTGTAAATGTTAATACTTCTCTAATATAGTCCAAACAACAATCTCATTTGGAGCTGCTCAAATCCCCCTTTTCCTTGAAATTCTATGATATAACACATTTCCAGAACCTCATAAAATAAAACACTCCTTGTTGTCTCCTCTGGGTGTCTCACAGTCCACGGTATAAAACCTCCTGTTACTGGACATTCAAGGGGGGGATAAAGTATAAAAATTCACAAATATTTCATTGTTATTATCGTGGGCAATTCATTATAGTACATAGTATTAATAGTTAACTGTATGTATTATGTGTGTTGCGGAGGTTCACTATGAAAGATTATGAACTAAGGGACGAATTGAGAGAATCCGTTAACCGGATTTATGACATGGAATTATTCAGTAGCCTGACGGAGCTTGTTCAGGGGGAAAACCATGTGCTTCAATATTTAGTTCAGCATCGGGATGATGAAGTTAATCCTTCCTTGCTCAGCGATGATCTGCATGTATCCAGATCAAGAATTACGGCAGCGCTTACGGGATTAAGGAAAAAAGGCTATGTGACTATGGAAATGTCAGAGCATGACAGACGACGAATGTGTGTAAGGCTCACAGTAGATGGTGAATCCTTGATCAGACAGAAGCAAGAGAGAATTGAAGGTTATTTTGAAGCGCTTGTAGTAGGTTTGGGTGAGAAGAATGTGAAGGAATTTATACGGTTAATTGAGCTTTCTTTGAGTACTATGAACGCTCGTTCTATTGAAAAATAACATAATGTGAGGGTGTACCGGGTGAGATATAAAATAATAGCAGATAGTTGCTGTGATTTAACGAGAGAGCTTAGAGAAGAGATGCAGATTACTACGATCCCGTTAAATATGACGCTGGGAGATAAATGCTTTGTAGATGATGACACATTGGACTTACCTCAGTTTATGGAAGAAATGAAAGCCTGTACAACCAAAATAGGATCCGCATCACCGTCACCTATGCTATATAAGGAAGCCTTTCAAGGTGCGCATACTTCTTTTGCCATTACATTATCCAGCAACCTGTCCAGTTCGTATTCCAGTGCATTGGTAGGAAAAGATATGGCGGAAGAAGAGGGGGCGGATGTTCATGTATTTGATTCGAAAAGCGCTTCGGCTGGACAGCTCTTGTTAGCTCTAAAACTGCGCAAGTTGATTGACGAGGGATATCATAAAAGCGAAATTATTTCTTCCTTAGAGAGCTTTATCAGCAAGATGAAAACCTACTTTGTTTTAGAAAATCTGGATAATTTGGTTAAGAACGGGCGGATGAATAAAATCACTGGAAAGATACTTTCACTCTTGCATATCAGGCCTATTTTAGGCTCGGATGGTGACGGTAATATCGCATTTTTTACTCAAGCACGCGGCCAGAATCAAATTATCGAAAAGTTGGCAGATACTATTGAAAAAAGTGGCCGGGCTACCGAAGGAGAGAGCATTGTCATTACTCACTGCAATAATCCTGGGCTGGCGGAAAAATTAATGAATGCGCTGAAGAAACGCTATCAATTTAAAGATATTCATATTGTGTCCACCAGAGGGATTAGTTCAATGTATGCCAATGACAAAGGTATTATTATGGCGTTTTAAGCTATAGAAGTGGACTGTAATGATGACTGCCCATTGGAACAAGAATCGAGATTGGTAGTAATGTATGGAATGGAGAAGGTAACCCCTCTCCTCCCGCTCAAGCGACAGGGGTTTTAAGGAAATTCCATGGTTGCAATCCATGAAGAAGTGAATAGATTTTCTGTCATTGGCCCAAGCGGGAACAAGCTGATGTTTGATCTGAACAAATGAGCCGTTAGTAGTAAAATAAACGGGATGTTTCCAGATCTAACTTAATCTTTTGATAACCACAGAAGCGTTTACGTTGGCTTGGGTACCTCCAGCTAAAGTTTGGAGGGTAACCGCAGCGGCAGAACTATGATTTCTCAGGGTAAGAACATCACCGGATGCCAGAGCGATGATGGCTTGCCCTGTATTTTGCTGTGTGCCAGCTCCTGAGCCGTATATGGTTCCCGCAGCAAGGGTTCCATTAACAAATATTGCGAATTGACTTGGCTCTACACCCGATACTGAAAAATTAACTTCATAGATCCCCGCGTCAGTTACTGCAATCTGTGTAGTGCCGGGAGCATGTGTAATACCAGGTGTAAGTATACCGTTCGTATCGAAAATGACATCCGCTTCTATCGGAACGACTTGAGCACCTAAGTTGTAAATATAACCAAACTGTGCTATTCCACCTGCGGCTCCAGTAGCTCCAGTAGCGCCGGTGGCCCCCATCGCTCCAGCGGTACCCGTAGCACCAGTGGCACCTACCGCACCCGCAGGACCTGCTGGACCGATAGCACCTGCCGCGCCTGCAGGACCTACAGGGCCGACTGGTCCAGCAACGCCCGCAGGACCTACTGGTCCTACTGATCCAGCAACGCCCGCAGGACCTACAGGTCCTACAGGTCCTACTGGTCCTACTGGTCCTACTGGTCCTACCGGTCCTACCACACCCGCAGTGCCTACAGCCCCCGCTGCACCCACATTTCCGGCAGCCCCAACGGCGCCCGCAGTACCCACAGCCCCCGCTGCGCCAACATTTCCGGCAGCCCCGACAGCCCCAGCTGTACCTACGGCACCCGCTGCACCTACGTTACCTGCTGCACCTACGTTACCTGCTGCACCTATAGCTCCAGGAGCACCCGTTGCACCAAAAACATCTTGAGGGATATTTACACGGACGATTTGCTTTTTGACGACGATTTCCTTACAAAAGCACTTTCTTTTCGAGTGGCACTTTCTTTTCGAGCGGCCTTTTCTCTTTGGGGGCTTCTCATCAAACTTTTTTTCTAACTTATCAAACCAGGCACGGACAAAAACATTTTTTTTACGGCCTTTTTTTCGTTTTAATTCAGGATGACCCAATACAAACACCTCCATATGGTTTGTTGTATACTACTCCATTCATCTAGAGGAGGCATGGATATCTGTCCTGTGATTCATAGGAAACGATCTATTTTGACTAAAAACAGGCTACTGTACAAGGTACATTCGTCTAGTATGTAAAAAAAGCACCTTTGAATGTGCACTTGGATGACAACCAAGGAACAGACAAAGGCACCAGTAGAGGTATATATCATGATGAGGCGGTTTGAAGCCGCTTTTTGCGCACATATAGGGCGTACAAGATGCCCCCAAGCAGGCACAGGATACATGTGAAGCCTGCCAGCAACCACGCCGATGAGACTGCTCCACCACGATCCATGCTATTTCCGAGCCATAAAGGCAGCAGAGCTCCCCCAACTCCACCTGCGCCTATAAGCAGGCTGGTGGTAGATTCTTCGGTGCCTGGCATCATTTTGCTGGCAAAAACAAGTGCGATGGAAAAAATGCCCGACATGCCCAGCCCCAGCAGTGTGATAAGGACAAAGGCAACGGTAGTTCCCTTGATCAGCGGGAACACGCATAGCAGCACGGTCGCCGCCAGCGAGCTTAGGGCTACAAAGACACCATAGCCGTACCGATCAGCAATACTTCCTGCGAACAACCGTCCGGTAGCCATTGCTAGCCAGAAGCAGGTGACACTGAGTGCTGCCTCCGCTTGAGTGAGGCCCAGCCGTTCGATGAACATGGAGGGCAGGAAATTGGCCAAGCTCATCTCTGTTCCTACATAGATAAAGAAAAAGACGATAAATAGTGTAAGTAGCTTCCAATTGCCAATAGGGCTACCCTCAGAGGCTTTCTCCGTGGGTGACTTCAGAGAATTAGTCGAACGCTTAAGGCTGTTATCTCGGTGTTCCTGTGGGTCCAATACAGCGTCCAGCGTGCCGAAGGACCCGCGCAGCCAAGCTATAATGGTCACGGCTGCAAACATGGAAATGATGGGAAAGGCCAATCGCCACCAACCAAGAGCGATAAGTTGGCTGGCGATAGCGGGCATAGCCAAAGCGCCGATCCCAAAAAAGACTTCCAGACGGCTCATCGCCGCGCCCGTTCCTTGAGTAATGCCGCTGATAATAATAGTGCCAATGAGTGTTTCTACCATGCCGAAGCCAAACCCCGCTGCTGCCCCGACGGCATATAGCCAACCCCAAGGCGGCAGCAATGAGTATAGCACTTCAGCCGCGCACAGCAAGAGCAGGGCGAATACCAGACTTCGGCGTTTGCCGAAACTTCGGGCAAGCCACGGTGACAGCAGGACTCCAACCAGAAAACCGGAAAATTGAGCGAAGATTAGACTACCGCCATCCGTATAGTTTCTACCGTAATGCTCTAACAACACAGGCAGTAGGGAGCCTACAACCACGTGTGCCAGGCCGATTAAAAAATAAGACAAGCTGCCGATCCATAGCAGTCGTTTCATGATGAACTCCTTTGATACCTAGATTATACTCATGCAGCAAAGTGAACTGTATGTGTCAAATCTGAGTGATTATGCTAGCTCCAGTACTTGAAAGCCGTAGCCTTCAATAGAAATATCTCCTTCCAGGTATTTACCGCTGATTAGCTCATTCCCTTTCTGATCATCCAGATGATATTGCTGCGTCTGGGCGTTATGATTCAGAATGAACAGATATGATTTTCCATCTTTGGTCCGTACAGTGGTTTCTACACCCGCAGGAGCGCGCAGCAGGGATGGAATCCCTTTTTGCTCACAAATGTAGCCCAACAGGCCATCAAGGAAAGTCTCTTCAGGATCTGAAGCAACGTACCATGCCTCGCCTTGACCGAAACGATTGCGTGTCAGCACTGGCATGCCCTGATAGAAATCATCGCCGTATTCCGCCAGCACCTCGGCACCTTCGCTATGCAACAAGTCGCAGAGCAGGCCACATTGATATTCACCTTGTAATACGCCCACCTTTTCTTTTAATACAATGCGATTGTATGATTCCGGCAGAAGCGCGTCAATTTCCTCCACCCAGATCCCGAGCAAGTTACGCAGTTTACCAGGATATCCTCCGGTTGTGACCAAATCGTTTTCATTTACAATGCCACTGAAAAAGGTCGTTACGAAGGTGCCTCCATGCTCTGTGAATTGTTCCAGCTTCTCGGCGGTACCTGGCTTGACCATGTAGAGTACAGGCGCGATAATGAGATCATATTTCTGGAAATTTGCATCAACGGAAATCAGGTCTATCTGTACGTTACGCCGGAAGAGGGTCGCATAATACTTATGCACCTGATCCACATATTTCAAGGCGACAGAAGGACCGCTTGATTTTTCCAATGCCCACCAATTATCCCAATCAAACAAAATGGCTACTTTGGCATTGACGGTCGCGTCAAGTAGCGTGTTGCCTAATGCGCCAAGCTCACTGCCAAGCTGTGCCACCTCGCGAAATACACGTGTGTTCTCATGCCCGGCATGCTCAATAACAGCCCCGTGGAATTTCTCACATGCGCCGATTGAGCGGCGAAGCTGGAAGAACATGACCGTGTCCGCGCCATGCGCGACTGCCTGATAACTCCATAACCGCATAACGCCGGGCCGTTTAAGCGAATTATACGCCTGCCAGTTCTGCTGGCTCGGTGTTTGCTCCATTAGCATATAGGGTTGCCCATCCTTCAAGCCGCGCATCAGATCGTGTGCCATCGCGGTATAGCTCGGCGGGGTATTAGCCGCAGGATAACTATCCCAAGATACAATATCCATGTGCTTAGCCCATTTAAAATAGTCCAGTTGTTTGAAAAATCCCATCAGATTGGTCGTTATCACGGCATGGGGAATATGCTTTTTAATTGCGTTGTATTCCAGCAGATAGCAATCCAGCATACTGTCTGAATTAAATCGTGCATAATCGAGGGATATACCCTGAAAGGAGGAGTGATTTTCTCCCCAATGCTCGCTCAAATTATTTGGTGGCACGATTTCATCCCAATCATAGAAGGTATGACCCCAGAAGGAAGTATTCCACACCCGGTTTAGCTCTTCCAGTGATCCGTATTTTTGCTTGAGCCACATCCGGAATGCGGCCGCGCAGTTATCACAATAGCAATCTCCGCCGTACTCATTGGACACGTGCCACACGAGGATTGCGGGATGGTTTTTGTATCGTTCTGCAAGTTGGTCAGCCATCTGCTCCGAGTATTTTCGATACGTAGGACTATTCGGACAAGAATTGTGGCGACCACCGAACTTCCGCTTCCGTCCGTCAGCGTCCACCCGGAGAACGTCGGGGTAGCGAGTAGCCATCCAAGCAGGGTGTGCTGCCGTGCTAGTAGCTAGACAAACGAAGATATCGCTTTCATAAAGACTGTCAATCAATTGATCCAGCCATTCAAAATGATATGTGATTTCGTCGGATTGAATTTTGGCCCATGAGAATACGTTGACCGTGGCGATATCAATCCCTGCCTGCCTGAACATCCGTAAATCTTCCTGATGCGTGGCCTTATCCCATTGTTCAGGATTATAATCTCCACCGTAAAATACTTTAGGTAGTTTACTGCTTATCATGCCAATCACCTCTGTATATAAGAATAATTCTATCTTATAATACAAATAACTGCTTTTAAATATAATAAAATGAACGTGTATATAACAATATGGATCTACATGAGAAATACATACCCGCATACGCCGGAGGTGCTTTTTATGATTTTAACTCCCCATCATTTGCGATTTTTCCTGACTACGCGTGAGCACTCTTTACCCCTTTTTATTGAAAGTATCGGATTTAACAGCAGGCAGGAGGATGTGTCCCGTCCAGAGGGCTATCCGTGCTTTCACTGGATTCAGACGGTGTCTGGTGAAGGGATGTTTACATTTAAAGGGGGGACCTTTCGTCTGGGGGAGCAGTCTGGAGTTCTGCTGCTACCTGGGGAATCCCATGCATACAGACGGGCGACCAAGGTATGGCGAACGTTATACATTACATTTGACGGCCCCATCGCCGCTGCTGTACTGACTGCACTGGGGTTAAAGCATACGCGTGGGTATCATTGGGACCCGGATAGCGAGCTGCACAGTTTTGGGGAAACGATGCTTCATTCCATGGTTAGTGAACGTGATTTGTCTGGATTAGATGCTTCGGCCAATATGTATCGTTTTCTGACTCTGCTGCGTAAACATGGACAACATAGCTCGATGCCTTCCCTATCCCATAATGTGGAACGATTAACCCCTGTACTGGCCTTTATGGAGCAAAATTATGCCAGTCCAGATGTGGGCCTAGGTGATATGGCAGTTATGATGAATGTCAGCTCCCGTCATTTAAATACATTATTTAAGCAAGCGTTTGGTGTGACTTCGTATGCTTATCTGATTGTGATTCGGCTGCGGAAGGCCAAGGAAATGATGGCGGAATATCCGCAATTAACAGTAAAGGAGATTTCGGAGCGAGTGGGCTTCCGAGATACCAGTCATTTTGTGGCAACTTTTCGCCGAGCTGAAGGAATTACCCCGGAAAGGTTCAAATTACTGTATACATAAAGGTATTTTATCGAAATGCTCTTTCTTACTCGGGAATGCTCTTTTTAGGGAGCATTCCTTATTGTTTTTTTCAGGAAGAGGGAGTATAAAATAATAGTTCATTTGTTTCATCAATCTGATGTGCAGGTGACATAATAAACATAAGATCCATAATTCTTTTGCAAAACCCTCATCCAAAGAAGGAGTCAACGAAATGCTGAGCAAAGTCAAAAGATTATTAATCGGTCGTCCGCGAAAGTCGACGGCCCTTGAAGATGAGAAGCTGAATAAGCTCAAGGCACTGGCCATTCTGTCCTCAGATGCCTTATCCTCTGTAGCTTATGGAACGGAGCAAATTCTGCTGGTTTTAATTACAGCCGGCTTTGCTGCCCTATGGTATTCCATTCCTATATCCATTGCGGTATTGGGTTTGCTGATCATTCTGATCCTGTCTTATAGACAGACCATTTTTTCCTATCCTGGTGGCGGAGGAGCGTACATTGTTGCACAGGACAATTTGGGAAAGAGTCCGAGTCTGATTGCAGGCGGTTCTTTGCTGGTCGATTATATTCTGACGGTAGCAGTTAGCTCATCAGCAGGTACAGATGCCATTACATCGGCGTTCCCATCGTTACATGATCATCGGATCGCCATTGCTCTAATTATGATCATCTTTTTGACGATTATGAACTTGCGCGGAGTAACAGAATCTGCCTCAGTGCTGGCTGTACCGATTTACTTATTTGTTGTTGCCATATTTGTTTTGATTATTAGCGGTATCATTCATTACGTGGCAGGGGGAGCTCATGCTGCAGCACCGCAATTTGGAGCTACGGTATCCAACGTCAGCCTGTTCCTGTTACTGAAGGCGTTCAGCTCGGGTTGCTCGGCGTTAACTGGGGTAGAAGCTGTCTCGAATGCCATTCCGAACTTCCGCAAGCCAGCTGCCAAAAATGCAGCAACTACACTAATGATGATGGGTTTGATTCTCGGGTGTATGTTTATCGGAATCAGTTTGCTGGCTTATTGGTACGGTGTTCGTCCTAATCCGCATGAAACGGTCATTTCGCAAATTGCGAACGCCACTTTCGGGCGCGGTGTGATGTATTACATCATTCAGGGTGTAACGGCGCTCATCTTGTTTTTGGCGGCGAATACAGCCTATTCGGCCTTTCCATTGCTTGCTTTTATGCTCGCGAAGGACAAATACATGCCGCACATGTTCATGGTTCGTGGAGATCGGCTCGGATACTCTAATGGTATTTTGTTTCTGAGTATCTTCTCGGCATTGCTGGTCATCGTATTTGGCGGCAACACAGAAAATCTGATCCCGCTTTATGCAGTAGGGGTATTTATCCCGTTTACCCTTTCACAGCTTGGTATGATGATTCGCTGGATCAAGCTCAAACCGCCAGGCTGGATTGTCAAACTTGCTATTAATACGGTTGGGATGCTGACCACGCTGTCGATTACGCTCATCTTTATCTTCACCAAGTTTAGCCAGGTGTGGGTAGTCTTTATCTTCCTGCCTTTGGTTCTGTATTTCTTTATGAAGATCAACAGGCATTACAAAAATACGGCTGAACAACTGCGCATTGATATTACCAAGGATAAACCTATGGTGAAAGGCAATACGATTATTATTCCGGTGGCAGGCATTACGCGAGTCGTCATGAATACGATCAGCTATGCCAAAACCTTGTCGGACAATGTGGTTGCCGTATATGTGGGTGTGGATGATGATGCAATTCGCAAAATGGAACAGAAATGGGAAGAGTGGGATGTCGGTATACGTTTGGTCGTACTGAAATCCCGTTATCGCAGCATTATTAATCCGCTTCGCAAGTTCATCGATACAGTAGAGTGGAAAAAAGCAGACGAGGACCATATCACTGTTCTCATTCCACAATTCATCACCAAGCACTGGTGGGAAAATATTCTACACAATCAGACCAGCTTACTGATGAGAGCTTATTTAATTAATTATAAAGACGTGATCGTAACGACCGTACCTTTTCATTTAAACAAATGACAAAATGAACATCTTTTGGCCGCATTTCTTTGCGGTCGGAAGGTGTTTTTTTGCATAACGAGGATATTTACTTTAGTGATACATTTTGTGTATTATAGATACAAAATGTATCATTTGAGGCTGTTATGGAGGGATACGATGCCCGAAGCTAAGGGGAAAATGGAAGATGACAAGCTGCAATTTGTAGATACGCTAAGGGCGCTGGCTATTATTGGAGTTTTGCTTGTGCATGTCAGCCAGCATGTGGACGGATTAAACGGATGGTTGCAAAAAGGCTTGAGTATAGGAGCCAAAGGTGTCGCTTTATTTTATATGGCCAGCGCTTTTACGCTATTTTTGTCCTTAAGCAGACGTTCGGGTAACAAGAGTGAAAGAATTTCAGCTTACCTGATGCGTCGTTTTTTTCGGATTGCTCCTTTGTATTACGTGATGTTAGGAATCTATTTAGTTGTGAACGGGACAGGTCCACGATTTTGGCTTGGGGATCAGGAGGGAGTCACTGCCGCCAATATCGCAGCTCATGTCCTGTTTCTGAATGGTCTGAATCCGTACTGGATCAACAGCATTATCGGTGTGGAATGGTCCATTGCGGTGGAATGTATGTTTTATCTGTTTATCCCTCTATTATTTAAGCTAATCCGATCCGTCCGCCATGCGACGTGGTTTGTCGTGATGGCGCTTGTGGTAAGCTTGGGGCTAAATACGGTAAGTGTTCAATATCCATGGATTAGTGATCACTCTTTATGGGGGCACTATCTGTATTTATGGTTTCCGAATCAATTGCCTGTCTTTGGGCTAGGTATATTGTTGTTTTTCATTTGGAAAGACGAGCGGCATTGGAAAAGTATAGACCGGGTTAGTGGAGTTTTGCTGCTTGTTTCTGTGCTATTTTCATTTTTAGAAGGCATGACCGATGTTCTCATAGGTGTCGGGTTGCTGCTGGGAGCGTATGCTTTGTATCACTGGCAGCCGATATGGCTGCTTAATCGGGTATGGTCATGGATCGGCCGCCTTAGCTACAGCATGTATTTGACGCATATGCTGGCTCTGGGACTAGTCGTACAGGTTAAAATACCTTTTGCTCCCCTAGTCAGCCTCACACTTATGTTTATCATGACGTTGCTAGTCACCATCGGACTATCTTGGTTTACCTACTCGTGGATTGAACAGCCCGGCATCCGTTGGGGGAAAAAGCTTATATCACGTATGAAGCCTGTGCGCAAGCAGGGAGATTCGGTCAAAGAAAGTGTTGCCTAAGCTACAACTTGAAGCAGCATCCGATAACATTTGGTTGAAGTGCTTGAATAAATCTATGAAATAATTGAAAAGACCTCTTGAAAAGTAGCTCCCAGCCCTTTATATTCGATGTACATCCAAGTTTTTGAATACACCGATGAGGTTTGTTGGAATTGTAAAGGAGATGCACGCATGCTTTTGAAGCCAATCGGCTTTTTGCTTTTCTCCACACTTGAGGGAGTCGCTGTTTTTGCGCTTATTTTGAGTGTTTTTAAAGTTAAAATGACCCCTTATCTATGGCAGGCCATTTTTGTTAACCTGATTATGAATATGCAAAGTTATATGCTTCGAGAGGAGTTTTCCCTTTCGTATTTGGTGCCTGTCGTAAATATGCTGCTTTTTATTTTTTTACTCGCTACGGTCGTGAAGATTCCGATTGTGTGGTCCGGTATTATGACGGTTACAGGTTATTTTGCATATGCCGTTGTTCAGTCGGTATTCTTAAAAGTCATGTTCGGCAATCTTCCGGTTTCTGAGCTGCAGGATGGGTCCTTGAAGGGCTATCAGCTACAAGTGGTAAGCGCGGCAGTAGGACTGCTTATTTCATTGATGTTGTCTCGAAAAGGGATCGGCTTTTCCCCTAATTTCAAGAAGCTTAAGTTCAAAGAGGAATATGGCATTGTCATCACGCTGATTATCCTGTCTCTCATTTCAACTTCTATTGTGCTCTACTATAACGAGGTATGGTTAAGTATGATATTTTTTGCACTGGTTTCGGGATTTTTCATCTATTATGCAATCGGAAAGGAATACCGGGATGATTGAAGCGATGGCTTTCAAACTTGCTAACCAGATCAAACGTACTGTGCCTGATCATCCGGCCTCTGTCGCGGTACTTAAATACGCACTTGCTCTCATTCTGAATGCGTCCCTGATCATTGTGTTGACACTATTCGCCTCATTCTTCACGGGGCGTATGGTAGAGGCTGTTACGATTCTCGTCGCTTTCGCCCTACTGCGCCAAATGTCAGGAGGCATTCATTTGAAAACGGGCATGACATGTGTGTTGGTGACCTCAGCAGCTTTTACTTACATATCCTGCATTGCCTTAAATAGTTGGTGGACAAACCTGTTTACCGGAATAGCTCTCATTTTCGTTTTATGTTTTGCCCCGTCCAGAATTGAAAAGCAGTCGCGCATTCCAGTACGGTTTTATCCCCTCTTGCGGCTGTTATCCTCCTTGCTTGTATGTACTAATTTTGTAATCGCTTCCTCTGTAGTGGCTGTTGCTTTTTTGGTCCAAAGCCTAACATTGATCCGGGGAAGGAGGTGAGTGGAATGATGAGAAAAATGGTATATGGGTTAGCCACATCGTTGTCTATGTTTGCTACATTTGCTGTATCAGTGGCGAGTTACGTGTATGTTTATCAAGGGGATACACCCGAGGAACTACTGAAATAAACAAAATGCCGAAATAGAAAAATGATACATAGAGCTGCTCTTAAGCAGCTCCTTTTTATGCAAAAAAAATCAGGCGCTCCATTTAAAGAGCGCCCGAATGGGAGAGGAGAAACCGGACGAAGAGCTTATGGGGAAACGTAAGTCTTCTCCGCGGTTGTCTACGACATTGGTTGAATGCCGATATCCTAAGGATGCCCAGGGAATGGTTTTTTATACCTGCCTCATCCTAAGTTTTTCAAACGGCGGTGCATGTGGTACGATAGCGTCATAATCTATGGTTATGAACACATATAGAAAATAGGTGAGTTTCAGCGTGAGAGTGGTATCGGGTAGTGCCAAAGGAAGGCTGTTAAAGGCAGTTCCCGGCACAGGGACGCGGCCAACCACGGATAAGGTCAAGGAAGCGCTATTTAGCATGATAGGTCCTTATTTTGATGGGGGAGTCGCACTTGATCTGTTTGCTGGCAGTGGTGGCCTGGGTATAGAGGCGCTTAGCAGGGGGATGGACAAGGCTGTTTTTATTGATATGGAATCCAAAAGCATTGATGTCATTAAAGAAAATTTGCGAAAAACTGGATTGGAAGGACAGGCTGAAGTGTTCCGCAATGATGCCGGACGAGCGCTCAAGGCGCTGGCAAAACGTGGAGCTCTTTTTGATGCTGTTTTTCTGGATCCGCCCTATCGTCTCAAACACGGAGATGAATTGATGAGCCGTATGGTTGAATTGAACTTGCTTCGTTCAGATGCAATCATCGTGCTGGAGTATGAATCGGGACATGAATATCCGGAAAGCTTCGGGCCGTTCGAACAGGTTAGAAAAGCAGTCTATGGGGAAACGGCGTTATCCATTTATCATTTTGCAGCCGATGCTTTATCGGATGTCGAAGAACATACAGAAGCCGGAGTGGTCAAGTTCGGCATCATCGAATCAGACGGGGAGGACCATCATGATTGAGCACAAACCACGTATTGCCGTATATCCGGGAACCTTTGATCCTGTGACAATGGGGCACCAGGATATTATTCAAAGAGCAGCCAGACAGTTTGATCTATTGATTGTCGCGGTTCTTAACAATATTAGTAAAAATCCGCTGTTTTCACTTGAGGAACGAATGGAGCTGCTGCGAACGGTAACTCGCGATATCCCGAACGTTGAAGTGGACAGCTTCCGTGATTTGACAGCTAATTATGTACGTCAAAAAGGGGCCCAAGTTATTGTCAGAGGAATCCGGTCGGTGACTGATTTTGAATATGAGCTGCAATTAGCCTCTACAAATCATAAGCTGAACCCGGATGCGGAAACGATCTTTATGATGACCAATCCGGCTTATTCATATCTGAGTTCCAGTATGGTGAAGGAAATTGCGCATTTTGATGGCAAGGTTGTAGATCTGGTGGCACCGGAGGTGGAAGACGCGCTGCGTGCAAAGGTCAACGCAAATCGCGGCGGCTCCACCATGAAGTCATAAAGGAAAAGGCCAGCAGGGTAACTATAATTGTACCCAGCAGCGCAATGGACAGTACGGTTAGTTGCCAGGGGTACATAGATGTTCCTTCTATTTGTGTTAGTAAGCTGCTGGCTTCGGCCATGACAGGATGCGTGCCGGATTCATTTACGCTTTCCGCAAAAGAAGACACAGAACTGCGACTGACGTAAGCGGGAATTGTATTGCTGACGATGCGGTTAAGCGGGACCCATGTCGCCAAGGTAAGTCCAAAAGCAATGATCCCATGGAGCACTCGTGACAAGGTGAAGGTGATACCCTTGTCGGAAGGTCTGGTGACGGCGGTAATTTGAAGCCAGCCGCACAGGCCGCCCCAGCCCAACACAGCACTGATCAGCGCTGCTTGTGTACGGAGATCGTAGGGCAGACGGCTGGTTTCATAGGAACCCAGATGGATTTCCATCCAAGCAGGCCATATGAAAGAAAGCGATCCTTGGCCTGTGTATATGGACAGCAGTCGAATCAGTACGGAAAAGAAAATAATGAATCCACCTGTCACCATCAGCGTCTGTACAGCATGGGATACGGTTTCGCCCAACAGTTTTCCGAAGCTGCGGCCGTCCCGTTCTCTGGCAGAACGGGTAGCTTCCCATGCGGATCGGATCAGGGAGGGAGAAGTACGGGAAACTGAGGTGCGCCGAAGGGCAGCTGGCGTTTCCCGTTTTTGCAATTCTTTGGACGATACAGGTAGTCTGGCGGTGATCCAGCCTGCCAGCAGCCCGGAAATCCAGTGAACGGCAAGTAACATCACGCCTACGGCAGCATTGTGCAGTAGCCCTGTCCCGATGACGAGCAGGATGGTAATCGGATTGCAGAAATGAGCGATGGCGGTTAGACGTCGAAGCTGAAGCGCGGTCATATCTTCCTGTTGTGACCATTGGCGTACTGCTTCCGCAGCAGCCGGGAATCCCGCGGTCAGGCCGAGGGCCAACACCCAGCCACTTCGTCCGGGTAGACGGAACCAGAATCGCATAAACGGCTCCAGCAGGACACCTAGTCCATGTACTAGACCAAAGGCGATGAGCATTTCGGACAGCATCAAAAAAGGTAGCATAGCTGGGAAAATAATACTCCACCATAGCTTAAGGCCTTGAGTAGAGGCTTGAAATACTTTTTCTGGTGAGGCGACAACAGCCAGTACAAGCAAAATGGCTCCGAGGCCAAGCAGTACGGTTGTCCAATAAGGAGCGGAATGGGCTTCCTTTTGCATCAAAAAATTCACCTCTCATAAATATGCTAAGGAGAGTCGGATGCTATCTCCAGCGTTTATTCACGTTCGTTGTCTTGGGATAGGTTGTTCGTATACGTTGTCGTAAATAATGTATGCTTTTTTGAAAGGCTTGAGAACAGGTGCACAGAGGCACTTGGATAAGATGGGAGAAGTTAGGCTGGAAGGGGGGAGAAGCAATGAAACGAATAAACCGGAAAAGAGCTTTTTTTACAACCGGTTATGTCTTAATGCTGGCTGCAATGGTCTATGTGCTGGTCTATATGCCAACCCCTTATCTGATCTACGGACCAGGTGGGGCAAATGAGATCAAACCGATGGTTAGAGTCCGGGAGGGTGACAGCATCGAACGGGGGGCCTTTATGATGACGACGGTATCGGCGCGTTATGCCAATGTTATCATGTTGGGTCTGTCCAAGTTGGACCGCAATTCGGAGATTCAGCGCAAAGAGGATCGTCTGCATGGAAAAAGTGAAGACGAGTATGCGGCAGAACAGTTATGGTATATGGGGGATTCCCAATCTTCCGCGATGGAGGCTGCCTACACCCGTGCCCATGTCCCCTATCGCATTGTGCCGGATTACGTGTATGTATTTAAGGTCCCGGGATCGAGCAGCGTGTTTGACCCCGGGGATGAAATATTGGAGCTGAACGGCGTGAGGGTGACCGATAATCGTTCCATTCGGAAGGCTTTGGAGGACGAAAAACCGGGAATAATGGCTAAAGTGAAGCTAAAGCGCGATGGAAAGTTGCTGTCCGTGCAAGCTCCTTTAACGACCATTACGGACAGTGAGACGGGCAAGCAACGTTCCGGATTTGGCGTCAGTATTGCCACGGTACAGAAGGTAGAGCCGAAGGATGGACGTAAAACGATTCATTTTACATCTACGGATGTTGGCGGTCCTTCGGCAGGTTTGATGTTTACCATGGAAATCTATAACCAACTGACACCAGGTGATTTGAGTAAGGGATATCGTGTAGCCGGTACGGGTACCATTGATAAGGACGGTCAGGTTGGAGCGATTGGTGGTGCAAAGTATAAAATAGTTGCTGCTGACCGTCAGGGTGCGGATTTGTTTTTCGTCCCTGCGGATAATTATAAAGAGGCCAAGACCAAAGCTGAGCAAATTGGAACCCGGATGAAGCTTGTTCCGGTTCGCAAACTTGGCGATGCGCTGAATTATATGGAAAAGCTGCCCATCAAACCATAATGGGCGGTCGCAAGTAATCAGCATACATGTCGCGGATGGCGGGGCGTGGCATCCCGGCTGCATGTATGGCGGCTGCGGCTGTATCCCAGTCCAGATGAGGATGTGATCCGGCAGACAGCTTGACCCATACCGGAAGGGTGGCTGTCTGCTTCATACGTGCCAGCAGTTCGCGTCCAGCCCTGTTAAAGCCAAGCACGCGGATATAGCCCGGACCTTTCGCCAGCTCAGCCGGAGTCATATCGGCTTTGGCATGATTCAGCAAAATATGTGCACACATCCGCTGAAGCTTCGTACGAGTATAGCGCCTTGTCTTGATCGCGGCGAGCAGGGCCTCCACAGAGGGCTGGGGCAGCGTGTAAAGCGATTGTCGCAGACGATGCTCCAGCCCTTCGGTGACCTCGTGCAGCTCCGCCAGCTGCTGCGAGCTACGTGTGATCAGGGCGTTCAGCAGCGGCTGGCTGAACGCTTCCCAATGCAGCGGAGCGCGTTCGGCTTGCCACTCGCGCCGCAAAATCCCCAGTGTCGCCGCAGGTATGTATGGCGACGCGGCCTCCGGCCCGCCGTCCAGCAGCAGACGGCGAATGGCCGTGGCACTGGCGATGACTCCGTCCGCAGGGGCCACGGCTTCATGGTAGCCCGATCCCGTGCGGGCTACCGTGAAGGGCTTGATTGTGCTGCCCAGCCGTTCCAGCGCAATCAAGTAATGCAGCCCCAACGTATTGTTGGGCTGCTGCATGAGGGCGGCGAGCGCAGCGCCGTCCGCTCCTTCGGCCGCGAGCGCGGCTGCGGCTCCCGCGTAGGCAGCGGGATAGCTCGCGCCGCTACTCAGGCGCTGCGCGATGCCGGCCTTGAGCTCGGCCGGCTCTGCCGCCAGCACGCGGGCCAGCGCGCGCAGCGGGGCGATGTCTCCGCTCTCGCTGCCGAAGCAGAGCGCGTCTACGATGCCTGTCGCATGGAGCAGGGCGATTGCTCCGCGGGCAAACCATTCTGCAGGCTGGACGGCATAGGCCACAGGCAGCTCCAGAACGAGGTCCACACCCATGGCGAGTGCCATTTCGGTGCGGGACCATTTGTCTGTAATCGCGGGTTCACCTCGCTGAAGGAAAGGACCACTCATCACAGCCACTGTGCGCTGTGCACCAGTGATGCGAAGAGATTCCTCCCAGTGATGGACATGTCCGTTATGCAGGGGATTGTACTCTACAATCATACCGAGTGTTTTCAAGACCGTATGTCGGCTCCTTTCTTATAGTAGCTTATTGGATAACTATTTTGACAATAATGGTTAAGTACCCGTGAATGATTGTTTTCAGGGCAGCTATACTGATTTTTCAGCATCGGCATGAACAAGACCATTGAGACCTGGACGAAAAAGCTTTATACTCGCATTATTGTACACGAAGAGTGGCGGGGGTACGAATACTCATCAGTACATGTTTAGCACAATGCATTTTTGCTTCTGCATAAAACTTGTCGAACCATTGGAAAACCGGTGGATTTGTGAGTGGTGTAAAGTGAAAGGTGTTGACAAACGACTCGATCAGTCGGTATAATAATTTTTGTTTGTTTGGAGTGATAGTGATGCAACTATTTTTTCGCAAAGTAGCAACAAGTGACGGTCCTTTTCCTATCCGTGAATCTCTTAATGTGAGTGAATTGGTGGATGATCGTGCTGATGTTACGGCCGTTTCCCCGCTGGAGACCGACTTGGTCGCCGTTAGTCTGGGTCAAGGGTTGATGAGCGTGGAAGGCACGTTGACCGCAGGTCTGGACATGCTCTGCTCACGCTGTTTAAGCCCGATGCACGAGGATTTAAAGATTGAATTCCGTGAACGGTTCAAGCAAACCTCTTCGAGTGTTGAAGAGGAGGATGAAGATGGCGATTTTATCGCAGTGACGGAGGACTCCTTCGACATTGCACCGTATTGTGAAGAACTGTTTGTACTGCATGTGCCGTTTGCGCCTTTGTGCAGTGAGGATTGTCAGGGAATCGCACCAAAGACCGGACAAAACTGGAGTATTGGCTCCGATGACAGTAGCGATGGCGATACGGAAAAGATTGATCCGCGTCTGGCAGGGCTTAAGGATTTTTTTAAATGAGAATTGAGTTCAATTCTGAAAAATCATCATCCGCTTGTGCCGGAAAGTTACAGAACCGATGCGTGGATGTTGCAGGCTTGATTCACCGGCTGTAAGATAATTGCTTCTGGCATTTTCTTCAGTCTTGAATGAGATAAGAAGTCATACCCGTTATGCGGGGTTGATCTGGTTAAGGAGGTGGGAATAATGGCAGTACCTCAACGGAGAACATCCAAAACTCGTCGCGACAAACGTCGTACTCACTTTAAACTGGCAGTACCAGGTATGGTGAAATGCTCCGAATGCGGCGAATTGAAACTTGCTCACCATGTGTGCAAAGTTTGCGGAACGTACAAAGCTAGAGAGATCATCTCTCAATAATGTCCGATAAGCGGATTCTTTGGAATCTTCGCAGAAAAAGTAGCGCTTCACTTCAGTGAGGCGCTACTTTTTTTGTCTGCATGCTTCCTTTTTACGTCAGCATGCTATATACTGTTTTAGTACCAGGTTCTAAGAAAGAAGGGCCGAAGGGGTTCCTTTATACATACAAGAAGACAAATCGGCTTGAAGTTTCGCCGTTAGAAAGTGAAGTAAAGTAACCCGAACTGTCGTCTGAACGATGGTTTATTGTAGGGAAAGGAGGCGTCACTGACATCGAACGTTTGCCGAAGAGACAGAGACAGCAGCGGCTGACTCAATTAATTGATGATAATCCATTCGTAACGGATCAGGAATTGACAAGACAGCTGAAGGTGAGTATTCAGACTATTCGGCTGGACCGGATGGAGCTGGGAATCCCCGAATTGCGGGAACGGCTAAAGCTGATGGCTGAGCGCTCCTACGACCAGGTTCGTTCCTTGCCTTTGCATGAAGTGATCGGGGATATCGTTGATCTGCAGTTGGATCGAAGCGGTATTTCGATTTTTGAGATTAAAGAGGAACATGTTTTTTCGCGTACTGGCATTGCGCGGGGGCATTATGTATTTGCTCAGGCCAATTCATTGGCCGTTGCTGTGATTAATGATGAGATAGCATTGACTGCATCAGCGGATATACGCTTTGTCCGCCCGGTTCATTTAGGTGAGAAGTGCATTGCCAAGGCATATGTACGTTCAAATCCAGAACAAAAAGGGAAGGCTAAAGTGGAAGTTTTCGCCTACGTAGGAGAAGAAATGGTGTTCCAAGGCAACTTTATCATTTATCGCTCCACGGAGGAAGAGTATAGCGAAGGAGGAAGTCAGCATGCGGATCGCCATTGATGCCATGGGGGGAGATAATGCTCCTGAGGCGACAGTAGAGGGCGCGCTATCTGCGGCGGCGGAATGGAAGGATACGGACATTACGCTGGTTGGTGACCGGGAACGAATTGAATCGGTTCTGAACGGTAGAGCGTTGCCGACGAACCTCAGCATTCGCCATGCATCCGAAACGATAGATGCGCAGGACGAGCCTGTAAAGGCGGTGCGCCGCAAAAAGGATGCTTCAATGGTCGTAGCTGGTCGAATGGTCAGAGAAGGCGAAGCGGATGCCATGATATCTGCAGGTAATACAGGCGCGCTAATGACCACGGGGTTGCTGGTGGTTGGAAGAATGGAGGGCATTGAACGTCCGGCTCTCGCACCGATGATACCGACGATTGACGATCAGGGTATTCTGGCGCTTGACTTGGGAGCCAATATGGATGCCAAGCCTGAGCATCTTGCCCAGTATGCACTGATGGGGAGCTTGTATCGTCAGAAAGTTCACGGTGTGACTTCTCCAAGGGTGGGTCTGCTGAATGTGGGGACTGAAGCTGGGAAGGGCAATGAACTGACGAAGTTGGCATTTCCACTTATTGAGCAGTTACCTGTCCATTTTGTGGGTAATGTTGAATCGAGAGATGTGTTAACTGGGAATTGCGATGTACTGGTGTGTGATGGATTTGCTGGAAATATCATGCTAAAATCACTAGAGGGTACAGCGGGGGCCATATTTTCTCTCTTAAAAGAGCAATTCACCAAATCCTTGAAGACCAAGCTTGCGGCAGCCTTGATTATGCCTGAGCTCCGCAGTCTGAAAGGTAAATTGGATTATAAAGAGCATGGCGGGGCTCCTTTGCTGGGTTTGAGTGGACTCGTCCTGAAAAGTCACGGTTCGTCTGACGGCGTTGCCGTCAAAAATGCGGTAAGGCAGGCTCGTACGGCCTTGCAAAACCGGTTGGTGGAAAGTATATCCAAGGAAATCAGCAGGAAGTGAGTGACGATATGAATAAATTACGGCCGGTTGGTGTTATCGGAACAGGGAAATACGTACCTGAGAAAATTCTGACCAATAAAGATTTGGAAGCAATCGTAGAAACAAGTGATGAATGGATTGTCAGCCGTACAGGGATTCAGGAGCGCCATATTGCAGCTCCAGAGCAGGCTACATCTGATTTAGCTTATGAAGCAGCAATTAAGGCGTTGGAGTCCGCGGGTATGACGGCACAGGATCTGGATTTAATTATTGTAGCTACGGTTACACCGGATATGGCGTTTCCGTCAACTGCCTGCATTCTTCAGGACAAACTGGGAGCCAAAGGCGCAGCGGCTTTCGATTTGTCTGCGGCATGCTCGGGTTTTGTATACGGACTGGCTACGGCAACGAGCTTCATTAAGACAGGTATTTATAATAATGCGTTAATCATTGGGGCAGACTGTCTTTCTCGGATTACAGATTATACCGACCGCAATACCTGTGTCCTATTCGGAGATGGTGCAGGAGCTGTAGTGATTGGCGAAGTGCCTGAAGGCAGAGGATTCCAATCCTTTGATCTCGGGGCTGAAGGCGCAGGTGGAACCTTGCTTAAGCTGGAAGCTGGTGGCTCGCGTTTGCCTGCGAGTGCAGACACACTGGAGAATAAACAGCACTATATTTACATGAACGGACGCGAAGTGTTCAAGTTCGCGGTTCGTGTTATGGGAACGGCAACGGTTGATGTGTTGGAAAAAGCAGGGCTGTCCAAAGATGATATTGATCTGTTCGTTCCACATCAAGCCAATGTTCGCATCATCCAATCGGCGATGCAACGTCTGGATTTGCCAGAGGAAAAGGTAGTTGTTAATGTTCATAAATATGCGAATACATCCGCAGCATCAATCCCTCTCGCCCTAGTAGAAGCAGCTGAGGAAGGCCGCATGAAGGAAGGCGACCGTGTATTAATGGTGGGCTTTGGCGGTGGCTTGACCTGGGGAGCGTCGGTTCTTGTCTGGTAATAAGATGGAATTTTTGATATAATATTGAATTTGTGTAGTGTTTTACAGGACAAGCATTGGATATAGAGAGGTGCATACACGATGGGCAAAACGGCATTTATATTCCCCGGTCAGGGTTCACAAGCTGTAGGTATGGCTAAAGATGCTTATGAAGCAGTTCCAGCTGCAACAGAAGTATTTCGCCAAGCGGACGAACGGTTAGGGTTCGCACTAAGCACACTGGTTTTTGAAGGGCCAGACACAGCTTTGAAGCAAACATCCAATACGCAGCCTGCACTGTTAACGGCGAGCATTGCACTGTATGAAGCGTTCAAGGAAAAAATGGACATTCATCCCGATTATGTAGCTGGGCACAGTCTAGGAGAGTACAGCGCGCTAGTTGCTTCAGGTGTCCTTGCATTTGCGGATGCGGTTGAGACTGTTCGTGCACGTGGTCAGTTTATGGAACAGGCTATTCCTGCTGGACAAGGCGGTATGGCTGCTGTGTTGGGAGCTGATCGTGAAGCATTGGCAGCATTGTGCCGTGATATTACGGAGTCTGGTCAACTGGTCGAACTAGCCAACATCAATTGTCCCGGACAGATTGTCGTATCTGGTACGAAGGAAGGCGTAGCTGCTGTCGCTGAACGTGTGAAGGAAGCAGGCGGCAAGCGTGCTATTACTCTGGAGGTTAGCGGTCCTTTCCACTCGTCATTGATGAAGGAAGCAGCGACCAAGCTCTCAGAGAAGTTGGGGACTGTAACTTTCTCTGAAGCTCAGATTCCGGTGGTGGCTAATGTAACAGCTAAACCTGTACGTGAGGGGAATGAAATCCGCCAACTGTTGGTGGATCAGGTCTATTCTCCGGTACTGTGGGAAGACAGTGTAGCATGGCTACTGGAACAAGGTGTTGACACTTTTGTTGAGTTTGGACCGGGAAGTGTTTTGACTGGACTGGTTAAAAAAATCGACAAAACGGTTAAGCTGTATAATATAAGTAGCCTGGAGTCGATTGCTTCTGTAACGGAAGCCTTGGAGGCCCGTTAAAAGTATAATTATTGCCTTAACGGGTTATATACTTGCAAGGGAGGACTATGATGTCTAAGCCATTAAGTGGAAAAACGGCGCTCGTTACGGGAGCGTCGCGCGGAATTGGCCGTAGTATCGCGCTGGCGCTGGCTGATGCAGGCGCTAATGTGGCGGTAAACTATGCTGGTAGTGAAGCGGCTGCGACTGAGGTAGCTGAGCAGATTCGTGCCAAAGGTGTGGAGGCTATTACAGTTCAGGCTAATGTCGGTCGCGCTGACGAAGCAGATCAGTTGATCAAGGATGTGATTGGCGCTTGGGGCAAGATTGACATCCTGGTGAATAATGCCGGCATAACAAGAGATAATTTAATCATGCGCATGAAGGAAGAGGAATTCGATCAGGTGATCGAAACGAATCTGAAGGGTGTGTTTAATTGTCTTAAGGCGGCAACACGTCCAATGATGAAACAGCGTTCTGGCCGAATTATCAATATCTCCTCCGTGGTTGGTGTTCTTGGCAATGCAGGACAAGCCAACTACGTTGCTGCTAAAGCAGGGGTGATTGGTCTTACCAAATCCTCTGCTCGAGAGCTTGCTTCGAGAGGTATTACAGTGAACTGCGTGGCTCCTGGATTCATCGATACTGAGATGACGCAGGTACTGGCTGATGATTTGCGTGACAATATGCTTAGCGGTATTCCGCTGGCCCGTCTTGGACGGCCTGAGGAAATTGCTGACGTGGTGCTGTTCTTGGCCTCGGATGCTTCCTCATATATGACGGGCCAGACTTTGCATGTGGATGGCGGCATGTATATGTAGTAGCATGTTGCCAATCTGCATGCCCCGATGAAGAGTTGTCAAAGAAAACTCTCTTCTATGGCATTTTAATTGTAATTTTCGTATAATACCTAAGAGGAGGTGAGCCGGATGTCCGATGTATTGGAGCGCGTAAAACGCATTGTCGTTGACCGTTTGGGAGCCGACGAAGCCGAAGTTACACTTGAAGCATCTTTTAAAGATGATTTAGGCGCTGATTCTCTCGATGTAGTTGAATTGGTAATGGAATTGGAAGATGAGTTTGATATGGAAATCTCTGATGAAGATGCAGAGAAAATTACAACTGTAGGTGAAGTTGTGAAGTACATACAATCTCATACCTAATTCATGTCATCAAAAGTCCCGTTCTGTTACAGGCGGGACTTTCTCCTAATTATACAGATTGAACTAAAGGCGGAATTGCCGCGTGTTTTTGAGTTTGGTTCAGCTTAACTTAGTCAAAGGCTGAGAAGTATGCCGCATTACTAACTTTAGTTGATTCTATATTATTTTAACGCACAAGAGTGTGCGGTCTTAAAATACAATATGCAGTAGACATAGAGGTGATTATCTTTGAAACAACGTGTTGTCATAACAGGAATGGGTGTAATCACTTCGCTGGGACAGGATTTGAACACACTATGGGATAATCTGATGGCCGGAAAATCCGGCGTCAGTGAAATCGAAGCTTTCGATACAAGTGAGTACACTACGAAAATAGCCGCTTCCATTAAAGATTTTAATCCAGAGGATTATATTGAACGTAAGGATGCGCGTAAAATGGACCGCTTTGTGCAGTTTGCGGTTGCTGCTAGTAAATTGGCGCTTGAGGACAGCGGACTTGTAATCGGAGAAAATGCGGAAGCTGAGCGTGTTGGTGTATCTGTCGGTTCCGGTATTGGCGGATTGGGAACTTGGGAAGATCAGCACAACGCACTGATTGAAAAAGGACCTAAACGCGTAAGCCCTTTCTTCATCCCGATGATGATTGCTAATATGGGTTCCGGTCAAGTGTCGATTTCGCTCGGTGCTAAAGGCCCCAATACATCACCAGTTACGGCTTGTGCCACGGGCAGTCATGCTATTGGCGATTCCTTCCGCATGATTCAGCGCGGCGACGCAGACGCCATGATTTGCGGAGGAGCTGAGGCGACTATTCGTCCGATTGGTATGGCTGGATTTTGTTCCATGCGAGCGATGTCCACGCGTAACGACGAGCCTGAAAAGGCAAGCCGCCCTTTTGATACCGAAAGAGACGGGTTTGTTATGGGCGAAGGCTCTGGTGTTCTTATTCTGGAATCGTTGGATCATGCTTTGAAGCGTGGTGCGCGTATTTACGGTGAAGTGATTGGCTACGGTCTTTCTGGCGATGCTCATCATATGACGGAGCCTGATCCAGAGGGAGCGGCACGCTGCATTAGAATGGCGATCCGTGATGCCGGATTGAATCCTGAGGAGATTGATTATATCAATGCACATGGTACGTCTACGCCAGTCGGTGATAAATCCGAAACGGAAGCAGTTAAGAAAACGCTTGGAGATCATGCCTATAAGGTAGCGATCAGCTCAACTAAGTCGATGACAGGGCATTTATTGGGTGCAGCGGGCGGCGTTGAAGCCGTGATCTGTGGTCTCGCCCTTCAGCACCAGACGATTCCGCCAACGATTAATTTGGATAATCAAGACCCGGCATGCGATCTTGATTATGTACCTAATAAGCCGAGAAAAGCGGAACTGAATGTGGTTATGTCCAATTCCTTTGGTTTTGGCGGTCACAATGCTACGGTTATTCTAAAAAAATATGAAGCATAAGGGGTCAGTTCGTTGAGTGGAGACTTGAAGCAATTACAGCAGAAACTTCATATTCAATTCAACAATCGGCAGCTTCTGAAGCAGGCCTTTACGCACGCTTCCTACGTAAACGAACATCGGTTCAGTCAGCATGCAGACAATGAGCGTCTTGAATTTTTAGGTGACGCTGTTCTGGAACTGACGGTGTCCGAGCAATTGTACAATCAGTACCCTAACCGACCCGAAGGCGAACTCACCAAGCTGCGTGCAGCTATTGTCTGTGAGCCTTCTCTGGTGAAGTTTGCTGTCGGACTTGAGTTTGGGCAATATGTGCTGCTTGGAAAAGGTGAAGAGTTGACAGGTGGACGTACTCGTCCGGCTCTGTTGGCTGATGTATTCGAAGCGTTCGTAGGTGCGCTTTATTTGGATCAGGGTCTGGAGGCCGTCCGTTCGTTTCTGGAACATTATATTTTCCCTCAAATTGTATTAAATGGTAAACTTCAGATGAGTGATTTCAAAACAGAGCTTCAGGAACTGACACAGCATCATAACATGGGGATGCTTGAATACAAGATTGTAGAGGAGCGCGGACCAGCCCATGAGCGCGAGTTTGTAGCCGAGGTATATATGGACAGCGAACGGCTAGGGGCAGGTACGGGGCGCTCCAAAAAAGAAGCTGAGCAGCAAGCGGCGGCAGTAGCTTTAAACCGTTTGAAGCTGGCAGAATCGTAATCGGTACCTGAGCAGCCCGGACGGGTTACGCAAGCAGGGGGCACAAAGTAAGAGCAAAGGGCAGTCCGCGGGGAGTCCCGGCCCGTAATGGCGAATGGACTGCGTTTTGCTCTTTTTTCGTGGCTTTGCTGGTGTAATGTGAGTGTTGGTACTGTGCTTTAAACAAGCTAGTTTATGCTACAATAGGGATAATTCATATCAATCAGGTAAACGGTGTTGTACAAGCATATTTGAAATGTTAGAGGTGAGATTGAGCATGTTTTTAAAGCGCATTGAGCTGGCGGGCTTCAAATCGTTTGCAGATAAAACGGAAATGGAATTTGTCCGCGGCATTACGGCAGTCGTCGGACCTAACGGAAGCGGAAAAAGTAATATTTCCGACGGGATTCGTTGGGTGCTGGGCGAACAGAGTGCCAAATCACTGCGTGGCGGCAAAATGGAGGACATTATTTTTGCAGGTAGTGATGCTCGTAAGGCTGTTAATTACGGTGAAGTATCGCTTACGTTGGATAATGAAGATCAGGCGTTGCCTCTGGATTTTGGTGAAGTCACGGTAACGCGACGTGTACATCGAAGTGGGGATAGTGAATATTTCATTAATCGGCAATCATGCAGACTCCGAGATATTACAGAGCTGTTTATGGATACAGGGATTGGTAAAGAAGCTTATTCCATTATTGGGCAGGGACGCATTGAAGAAATCCTAAGTACTCGATCTGAGGATCGTCGAGGTATTTTTGAGGAAGCCTCGGGTATCGTAAAATATAAATCCCGTAAAAAAGATGCGGTTCGCAAGCTGGATGAGACGGAGCAAAATTTGCTGCGTATTCACGATTTAGTTAGTGAACTGGAAGATCAGATTGGACCGCTTAAGGAGCAGTCTGAAAAGGCGATTCATTTTAAAGAGCTACGCGGTGAATTGAAATCAAAAGAAATCTCTATGTACGTCCATCAAATTGAACAAATTCATACTTCGTGGAGCGATGCGACTTCCAAATTAGCTTTGCTGCAGCAGGAGCAACTTCAGTTGTCTACGGTGGTCTCCCGCCATGATGCGATGCTGGAAAGCGACCGCAACGAATTACGCCAGCTGGAAGAGCAGGTAGAACAGTTGCAAAGGGATCTGCTGCAATACAGTGAAGCGACGGAGAAAAGTGAAGGCTACGGCGAATTGCTCAAAGAGCGCACACGCAATCTGGCGGCTAATCGGGAACAGCTGATCTTATCACTTAGCACAAGCGAATCACGGCATTCCGAGCGCAAGAGTGAACTGGATCAGCTGAACGAAAAGCTGTCTGCACTGAATGTAGAGCTTGACGAGTTGCGTGCACGGCTGTCTGACGAAGAGGCCAAACTGATTGGAGTTACAGGCGGAATCAGCCAGGAGCAGGAAGAAAGCCTAAAGGGTGGTCTGCTGGAGCTGATGAATCAGATGGCGCAGGCGCGTAACGAAATCCGTTATACAGACCAACAGAAGGAAGCATTGGAACGGCGTGTGACTCGTGTAAGTGACGAATCCGGCAAATGGGAAGCCCAGAAAGTACAACTTGAACAGCGCAAAAAGGGATTGGAAGCTGCGGTTCAGAAGCTGGGGCAGGAAATCAGTAGTTTGCGTAGTGGCTATATTCAGGGAAGTGAAAAGTACCAGGCCCTGCAAAAACTTTTGGAAGAAAACCAGGGTACAGTTCGTAAATGGGAACAAAAACGTGAGGCTCAAATTTCACGGCGAGATACAATGAAGGAAATGCAGGATGACTTTGACGGCTTCATGCTTGGAGTTAAAGAGGTATTGAAGGCTGCACGAAAAGAAACCTTGCACGGTGTGCATGGAGCGGTAGCAGAGCTGATTCGGGTGCCTGAGCATTTAGAGCAGGCAATGGAAACTGCTTTGGGTGCATCAGTTCAGCATATCGTGATGGAAAATGAATCCGTATCCAGACAGGCAATCAGTTTTCTAAAGCAGCGTCAACTGGGCAGAGCGACATTTTTGCCTATGGATGTTATCCGTCCGCGTCAAATCGGTGCAGGAGAACGCCAAATTGCAGAAGGAGCCGAAGGCTTTGTCGGAATCGGTGCAGATCTTGTTCAGTATGATGATCGATATGCCGGAATTGTAGGCAGTCTCTTGGGGAATGTGGTCATTGCCCGTACGTTGGAAGATGCAAACCGTATTGCGGCCCGTTGCCAATATAGATACCGCGTGGTCACTTTGGAAGGCGATGTTGTCAATGCAGGGGGTTCCATGACTGGGGGAAGCCAGTTTAAGAAAAATGCTAATCTGCTTGGACGCAAACGTCAGCTGGATCAGTTGGACCAGGACATTGTAGATACGGAGCAGCAAATTGCAAGGTTGCGCCAGAGTGCAATAGATACCAAACGCCAGTTGGAAGAGACACAGACCCGTCTGGACGAGTTGCGCCAGGGCGGCGATGTGAAGCGCGGTGAAGAGCAGCAGATGGCAATGGAACTCAAGCAACTGGAGCATGAACTTCGTCATGTTCTGGAGCAGGTCGCTGCGTCTGGTCAGGAGAAAAAGGGCTTTGATCAGGAAATCAAGGAGCTGGAAACTTCCCGTGAAGAAGCGTTGGTAAAGTTGGCTGCGCTGGAAGAAGAAGAAAAGAAAACGCATCAGGCCATTCACGCTGCTGAATTTGCCCGTAAAGCTAACGAATCTGCCAAAGAGCAGCTGCAGGGAGAGCTTACGAATCTCAAGGTAAGAGAAGGAAAGCTGGACCAAGAGCGCTTTTCTTTGGAAGAGCAGTTGCGCAGATTGCGTGGGGATTATGATACTCTTGGTAAAGATTCGAGACAAAACAAAACCTTGCTTGCTTCCATCGAAGCAGATTTGCTGACCAATGAGCAGGAGACCGTGAAACAGATTGAAAATCTCAATCAATACCGTTTGAAAAAGGAAGAAGCCGCACAGCAACTGGAATTCAAACGGGCTGCACGCAGTAGCTTGTCCAAAAAGCTTGAAGTGGCTGAGAACGACACGAAAGAACAGCGAATTCAGCTCAAGTCAGTGGAGGAGTTGCTTCGTCAAACGGAAATTGGAGTAAATCGGCTTGATGTGGAGCTGGAAAACGTACTGAAAAAATTAAGTGATGATTATGAACTCAGCTATGAGTTAGCCAAGCAGCGTTACCCTATACCGGAAGATATTGAAGGCACGCAGAGCGAGGTAGAAAGGCTCAAACGTGGTATTTCCGCGTTGGGTGAGGTGAACCTGGGCGCCATTGATGAATACCAGCGTGTGCATGAGCGTTATACGTTTCTTGATGAGCAAAAGTCTGATTTGGTGGAGGCCAAGACAACACTTTATCAGGTTATTCGTGAAATGGATGAAGAAATGTCCAAACGCTTTAAGACTACGTTCGATGCTATTCGGCGCGAATTTGGAACGGTATTCTCCAAGCTGTTCGGAGGCGGACGTGCTGATCTCGTGTTACTTGACCCGGAACGCTTATTGGAGACGGGAATTGACATCGTAGCTCAGCCACCGGGCAAAAAACTGCAAAACTTGCAGCTACTGTCGGGCGGTGAGCGTGCGTTAACAGCGATGGCGTTACTATTTGCCATTTTACACGTTAAACCTGTTCCATTCTGTGTACTCGATGAAGTAGAGGCTGCATTGGACGAAGCAAACGTGGTGCGTTTTGCCCAGTATTTACGAGAATTCTCGGAGCAGACACAGTTCATTGTAGTCACACACCGCAAGGGCACAATGGAAGAATCTGATGTGCTGTACGGGGTTACGATGGAGGAAGGCGGGGTTTCCAAACTCGTATCTGTCAAGCTGGACAACGATGAAGCTGAGATTGCCTGACATTAAACAACATACTTTCAGACCAACGGAGGGAATCCATGAGTTTCTTTAGGAAATTGAAGGAAAGCATTGCAAACAAAACTGAATCGGTCACAAAACAGTTCAAAGATGGTTTGGAAAAAACGCGTAAAGGTTTTGTTGAAAAAGTAACGGACTTGATGATTCGCCGTAAAAAGATTGATGAGGAATTTTATGAGGAACTGGAAGAAATTCTGATCGGAGCGGACGTAGGCGTCAACACGGTTATGAACCTCATTGAAGACCTGCGAGAAGAAGTGAAAAAGCGCAAAATTGAGGATGCATCCGAATTACAGCCTGTATTGTCGGAAAAGCTGTCCGAGTTGCTGCGGGGGAATGACAACAGTCAGCTCAAAATGAGTCCTGACGGAATTACAGTCATTCTATTCGTGGGAGTCAATGGCGTCGGCAAAACGACAACCATTGGCAAGTTAGCTCATCGTTTTAAACAAGAGGGAAAAAAAGTATTATTGGCTGCCGGAGATACGTTCCGGGCGGGTGCGATCGAACAGTTGGAGGTATGGGGCGAGCGGGCAGGTGTAGAGGTTATTAAGCAGCAATCCGGTTCCGATCCGGCTGCAGTTATGTTTGATGCCGTACAGGCTGCCAAGCAGCGACAAGTGGATGTTTTGTTGTGTGATACCGCAGGACGTCTTCAGAATAAAAGCAATCTGATGGAGGAACTGAACAAAATTTTCCGTGTGATTCAACGCGAAATTCCAGATGCTCCTCATGAAGTGTTGTTGGTACTTGATGCGACGACTGGACAAAATGCACTTAACCAAGCCAAGCTGTTTGGTGAGAAAAGCGGTGTAACCGGGCTGGTACTAACGAAGTTGGATGGTACAGCGAAGGGCGGGATTGTTGTGGCCATCCGTCAGGAGCTGAATTTGCCTGTTAAGCTGGTGGGCTTAGGTGAAAAAGTGAATGATCTTCAACCGTTTGATTCCGAGCAATTCGTTCATGCGTTGTTCGCGGGGTTGATTCAGGAAGAGACGGTCGAAGCAACTGCTACAGGCGAGGAAGAACAGAACTGATACGTTTAAAGTGGGCTTTCATGCTACGTTTGGGATAACTAAGTAGCCATCCTGTTGCTGTTCAAGTTTGCCCAGATGTATAATGAAAGCAAGAGGTCTGTCGATGTCGTATATGTAATGTATCTTGTATGTAAAATATAAATCAGGAAGCCGGGTGAAAAACCGATGGCAAACACCTATACCTACTCCCGACGGGAAGAAGTAGCCAACGCCATTACACATGGAATTGGAGCCGTTTTAAGCGTGGCAGCGCTTGTGTTGCTTATTGTTTTTGCTAGCATGAAAGGAACCACTTGGCATGTCGTCAGCTTTACGATTTACGGGATTACGATGCTGTTGTTGTACACCAATTCAACGTTGCTTCATAGCCTGCGTGAAGGAAAAATGAAGGATTTGTTCGAAATATTCGATCATTCTTGCATTTACCTGTTTATTGCAGGTAGCTACACCCCGTTTATGCTCGTTGCACTGCGAGGTACTCTGGGATGGACACTGTTTGGAGTGATTTGGGGGATTGCACTGTTCGGTGTGTTGTTCAAGGCGTTCTTCACCAAGCGCTTCCTGTTTATGTCTACCGTGTTTTACATTGTGATGGGCTGGCTCATCACCATTGCCTGGAATCCTCTGGTTGCGACTGTTCCCGCCGGAGGGATGACGTTATTGTTCGTAGGTGGCCTTATGTATACGTTGGGCACGATTTTCTATGTGTGGCGGGCATTTCCATATCACCATGCGATCTGGCATCTGTTTGTTCTGGCAGGCAGCATACTTCATTTTCTGGCTGTTCTGCTGTATCTTACTCCGGTAAGGGTTTAAGTAACAATGGGTAAAAAGTCGATCCGTACTTCCGTTTAAGGACAGTGGATCGGCTTTTTTTTGTATGACAAGGGATAACGCTTGACATCTTCTTTTCTTTTAGGTATCATAAGGAACGTTGAAAAGAACTGTAAAGTGTTTTTCCTTGACGATGGAGGTATACAAGATGAGTCAGGAGAATCGGCTGGAAAAGACAAACCGGATTAACCGACTGTTTGACTTCTATGAACCTCTGCTTACAGAGAAGCAACAGATGTTTTTAAAATATTACTTCCATGATGATTTTTCTTTAGGGGAAATTGCATCGGAATTTCAAATTAGCCGTCAGGCAGTATATGAACATATTAAACGTGCTGAACAGGTATTGGAAATGTACGAGGAAAAGCTTGGTTTGCTAAGTAAGTATGAGCGCAGAATCCAAGATCTCGATGAATTAAATAAGACGTTGTATGAGGCATTCGGTAAAATCAGTGAGTCCGATGAAGGTACTCTGCAACATGTCCATCAAATTGTAAATCGCCTGCAGGAACTGTAGGACATATAGATTAAGAACAAACAACCCTGGTAGACAAGGAGGTGCGAAAGTATGGCATTTGAAGGATTATCGACTCGCTTGCAAAATGTATTCAGTAAACTGCGCGGTAAAGGAAAAGTGTCTGAGGATGATGTAGCTCAGGCGATGCGCGAAGTACGATTAGCTTTGCTTGAGGCGGACGTTAACTTCAAGGTTGTAAAGGACTTTATTGCCAAGGTAAAGGAGAAATCCGTTGGTAAGGAAGTGATGGACAGCTTTACGCCAGGCATGGTCATCATCGACATCGTGAACAAGGAACTGACCGAGTTGATGGGTGGCAGTCAGGCCAAGCTTGCCAAAGCAAACAAACCGCCTACGGTCATTATGATGGTGGGTCTCCAGGGCGCAGGTAAAACGACGACATCTGGTAAACTGGCGAAATTGCTGCAAAAGCAAAATCATCGCCCATTGCTTGTAGCTGGTGATATTTATAGACCAGCCGCGATCAAGCAGCTTCAGGTTCTTGGGGAGCAGATTAATACTCCTGTATTTACTCTGGGAGATCAGACAAGCCCAGTGGAAATCGCAAAACAGGGTTTGCAGCATGCTAAGGATAATGGAAATGACTACGTTATTATAGATACTGCCGGTCGTCTTCATGTTGATGAAGAGCTCATGGAAGAGTTGCGCCAGATTCATACCAACGTCAACCCGGATGAAGTTTTACTGGTTGTAGATAGCATGACGGGGCAGGACGCGGTTAACGTTGCGGAGCACTTTAATACTAGCCTAGAGTTAACGGGAGTTGTACTGACAAAGCTGGATGGCGACACTCGTGGTGGTGCAGCTTTATCGGTTAAAGCTGTAACGGGATGTCCGATCAAGTTTGCTACATTGGGTGAAAAGCTGGATGCGATGGAGCCGTTTCATCCTGAACGGATGGCTTCACGGATTTTAGGTATGGGTGACATGTTGTCCCTGATTGAAAAAGCGCAGTCCAATATCGACGCCGATAAGGCGAAGGAAATGGAACGGAAAATGCGTAATGCCGAGTTTACTTTCGAAGATTTTCTGGAGCAAATGGA
The DNA here is from genome assembly GCF_017833915.1 of Paenibacillus sp. 1182. Taxonomy (NCBI): domain Bacteria; kingdom Bacillati; phylum Bacillota; class Bacilli; order Caryophanales; family Paenibacillaceae; genus Paenibacillus; species Paenibacillus sp. 1182. Next base: position 217,346 of record NZ_JAFICR010000003.1, read on the forward strand.
TCAAGTTAAGAAGCTTGGCCCAATCGACCAGATTCTTGATATGATTCCCGGTATGGGCAACATGAAGCAAATGAAAGATATCAAAGTGGATGACAAACAGATGGGCCGAATTGAGGCTATCGTTCATTCTATGACCACACAGGAGAAGCAAAACCCAGACATGATTAATCATAGCCGTCGCAAACGTATTTCTGTAGGCAGTGGAACATCACTGGCTGAGGTAAATCGTCTGATAAAGCAATTTGACGAAATGCGTCGCATGATGAAGCAGTTCTCAGATATGATGGGACCTAAGGGTGGCAAAAACAAGGCTATGAAGCAGTTGAAGAGTATGGGTAAAGGTATGAAGTTTCCTTTCCGCTAAGGCCAATAGGCCCTTGGAATTATGGATAACAATATACAGTCTACTTTTTGAAGGAGGTGAATTTTCGTGGCAGTTCGTATTCGTCTGAAACGTATGGGTGCACATAAAGCTCCTTTCTATCGCGTCGTGGTATCTGATTCTCGTTCCCCGCGTGACGGTCGTTTTATCGAAGAAATCGGTTACTACAACCCAATCACAGTACCAGCGGTTGTAAAAATTGATGAAGATAAAGCGCTGAAATGGTTGCAAGATGGTGCACAAGCATCCGACACAGTCCGTAACTTGCTTAGCAAAGCGGGCGTAATGAAAAAGTTTCATGAGTCTAAACTACAGAAATAAGGTGCTGATACGGAGGGTCAACCATGGAAGAATTAGTGATAATCATTGCTAAGGCTTTAGTCGATCATCCGGAAGATGTAACCGTGAAGACCTTGGAGAAGGATCGGCTTGTTGTATATGAGCTTAGTGTACATCCTGAGGATGTAGGCAAGATCATTGGTAAGCAGGGTCGTATCGCCAAGGCGCTTCGCACTGTGGTTGCATCAGCAGCCGTTAAGATGGATAAACGGGTTACCGTAGACATCATATCTTAAAGATATACGAAAGTGGGTTAGGATGTATGTCCTAACCCTTTTTCGTACATGATGAAGATGATATGGAGCGGGACCGATTACAAGCAGGAGGAACACGATGCAACAATTGTTTAATGTCGGAAAAATTGTGAACACCCATGGAATCCGTGGGGAGCTAAAAATATTAACGACGACAGATTTTCCAGAGGATCGCTTTGCAAAAGGCAGTGAGCTTTTGATTGTTCCGGCTGAAGGTAAAGCACCGATCCCCGTAACTGTTGAAACAGCGCGTTTTCAAAAAAATATGGTTGTCGCTAAATTTAAGGAATATCACAATATTAATGAAGTTGAAAAATATAAAGGTACATTGTTGAAGGTATCTGCTGAGCGGTTAGGCGAATTGGAAGAAAATGAATTCTATTTTCATGAAGTAGTCGGCATGGAAGTGGTGACCGAGGACGGAAATGAGCTCGGCGTGGTCAAGGAAATTTTGACTCCGGGAGCCAATGACGTATGGGTAGTCAAAATGCCTAAAGGCAAGGAACTGCTATTGCCGTATATAGAAGATGTTATTTTGGATGTAAACGTGCGTGAAAAACGAGTTACGGTACGGTTAATGGAAGGTCTGCTGTAATGCGGGTGGATGTGCTGACCCTGTTTCCAGAGATGTTTGATGGAGTATTTAATGCAAGCATTCTGGGAAAAGCAAGGGATAAGGGAATTGTATCACTGCAAGCGGTTAATTTTCGTCAGTATGCCGGCAACAAACACGGACAAGTGGATGATACGCCCTATGGCGGTGGGGGCGGCATGGTTTTGAAGCCTGACCCTATTTTTGCTGCTGTGGAAGCGCTGTTGGATAAATCAGAGCAACCAACATTAGAGACTGCCGATGAAGTTAACCAACTTGAAGGGGTAGAACGTAACACAGACATAAAATCTCCGCGTATCATTTTGATGTGTCCACAAGGCGAGACTTTTACGCAAAAGAAAGCGGAAGAGCTGGCTAAAGAGGACCATCTTATTTTTATATGTGGGCATTACGAGGGTTATGATGAGCGTATTCGAGAGCATTTGGTGACGGATGAGCTTTCTATCGGAGATTATGTATTGACTGGTGGTGAGCTTCCAGCCATGACCGTCATTGACAGTGTGACACGGTTGCTTCCAGGAGTTCTGGGGAACGAAACGAGTGCGGTAACGGACTCGTTTAGTACGGGGCTGCTGGAATACCCCCATTATACCCGGCCTGCGGAGTTTCGGGGCTGGAAAGTACCCGATGTACTCCTGTCAGGGCATCACGTCAATATTGATTCTTGGAGACGACAAGAGGCGTTACGTCGCACGATGGAACGCCGACCGGATCTATTGGAACAAGCTGAACTGACAGGCAAGGAGCGTGTGTGGATTGAGGAGCAACGCAAAGCTGAATTTTTGGAAGACAAGCATTAAAACGCTTTAAACATGAGTGGATTTGAAAGCAGGCAGTGACCTGTTCTATAATAAAGTCAATTAAATAATGTTTGGTCAAATCCCTTTTTGTTGTTGCAATGCGGTATCCTCCATGATACAATACATCTGTTGTGTGTAATACGGTGGTCCTCTGTGGATGATGAAGGAAACGGTTGTGTTTCCAGAAGAAGCATGAACACCTGTACGGAAGGAGGGAGTCATAGATGAATATCGTCCAAGCGATCACTGAAGAACAACTGCGTAAAGATTTGCCTAACTTTCGTCCTGGTGACACTTTGAAAGTGCACGTGAAAGTTATTGAGGGAACTCGTGAGCGTATCCAGTTGTTTGAAGGTGTTGTAATTAAACGCCGTGGTGGTGGAATCAGTGAGACTTTTACAGTTCGTAAAATTTCTTACGGTGTAGGTGTGGAAAGAACTTTCCCGCTTCATTCCCCGAAAATCGATAAAATCGACGTGGCTCGCCGTGGTAAAGTGCGTCGTGCGAAGCTTTATTATCTTCGTGAACTGCGCGGTAAAGCAGCGAGAATTAAAGAAATTCGTCGTTAATACAACGAATAACGAAAGGGGCTTGGTTACAAGCTCCTTTCGTTTTTTCTACGTACATAGGGAACTGTGGATTATTGACCGTAAAGAGAGGACAGTGAGCTATGGAGCAAGAAGTAGGACAAGGAGCTGTACAGCAGCCAACTGATCAGGATGGTACGCCCAAGCGTAAACCAAAAAATGAGATTTTTGAGTGGCTCAAGGCCATCATTATTGCGTTAGTGCTTGTCTTTTTAATCCGCTGGCTTCTCTTTAAGCCGTTTATTGTGGATGGCCCGTCGATGCAGCCTAACTTTCATACCGGAGAACGCGTCATTGTGAATGAGATTTTGTATGATTTCCGTGCCCCTAGACCAGGCGAAGTGATCGTGTTTCATGTGCCGGAGGAAGGAAGAGACTTTATCAAACGCGTCATTGCCGTTGAAGGAGATACGGTCAAGGTAGAAGGTGACACAATTACAGTAAATGGCAAGCCGATTCAGGAATCTTACCTGAAAGCTCCTTTGGAAGAAGCGCATCAAAATGGCGAGCTTTACAACAAGTTTACAAATTTTCCAAATGAGAAGTTTAAGGATGGAAAAGTTCCGGCTGGGCATATTTTTGTAATGGGAGATAACCGTTCCAATAGTACAGACAGTCGGATGATCGGATATATTGATTTGAAAGAAGTCGTGGGTCGGGCTGACGTTATTTTCTGGCCGGCGAAAGATATGCAGTGGATTAACCACTAGAATAACTAATAAGCAGCATAGCTGCCGTAATCCTAACTAAGAGCCTAAGAGTAAAAGTTGGAGTTACGCACAATGGGGTGATGACGGTGACGATTCAATGGTTTCCTGGTCACATGACCAGAGCGCGCCGCCAAATTGAAGCAAAATTAAAGCTGATTGATTTGGTTATTGAGCTGATTGATGCTCGATTGCCGCTCTCCAGCCGAAATCCAATGATTGATGATATTTTGCAAGGCAAGCCGCGAATGATTATATTGAATAAAGCAGATTTGGCGGACCCCGTAGTATCACAGCAATGGATTGCCTACTTTAAGGAACAGGGGCATGTGGCCTTACCAGTGGATGCCACAACTGGAACGGGGCTAAAAGAAATCCCGATTCAGGCTAAGCTGTTGCTTAAGGAAAAGATAGATCGGCAGATTCGGAAGGGAATGAACCCGCGTCCTATGCGTGGGTTGATTGTTGGTATTCCGAATGTCGGTAAATCGACACTGATCAACCGAATGGCGGGACGTAATATTGCAGCTACGGGTGACCGTCCAGGGGTAACGAAGGCACAGCAGTGGATCAAGATCGGTGAAATTGAATTGCTGGATACACCAGGTATTCTATGGCCTAAATTCGAGGATCAGAATGTAGGCTATCGTCTGGCTGTTACAGGTGCGATCAAGGAAGAAATTCTGAATGTCGAGGATATTGCTTTTTTTGCGACTAAATATTTGGTCCAGTACTATTGGGATGTAATGGCAGAGCGCTTTGAGCTCACCAAACGTCCTGAAGATACAGAAAATCCTGATGAAATTGTCAACGTCATGGAAGCGATCGGACGTAAACGCGGCTGTATTGTTAGCGGCGGACGTGTGGATCTTGAAAAGGCGTCAAAAATCATTTTGCGTGAGCTGCGTGCAGGGAAGCTGGGACGGTTCAGTCTGGAAGCTCCTTACTGATTCTACAGGTACACCGATACAGAACATAGCACTTTGTGGCAAGGAAGAACCTTCCCCATCTCTCCGGAGAGGAGGAAGGTTTTTTTGGTATTTGAAGGCAGTTAGAAAAGGGTTTTGGACGATGAAGGTCTGTGGTAAGCTGAATTCAATCGCTAGAGCTACGGCATGAATGACGCGTTAAACTACATATAGATGGGCAGGTATTGAATATGGAAGATAAAGAGATTGTAGTGAAGGACATGCTACATTATGAAAAAAAATGCTGGGAGCAGTCTTGTGAGCGGATTGCAGGAATTGACGAGGTAGGTCGCGGATGTCTGTTTGGTGATGTTGTGGCCGCAGCAGTCATTTTACCAGTGGGTGAGTTACTGGAAGGTGTGGATGATTCCAAAAAATTGACGGATAAGAAGAGAGAAGCGTACTACGAGCTGATTATGGAGAAGGCCATTGCTGTAGGAGTTGGCTATGTAGATGCGCAGACGATTGATGATATCAATATTAAGCAAGCAGCTCGTTTGGCTATGAAGCAGGCTATTGAGGCTTTACATGTGTCTCCTGATTATTTACTGGTGGATGCAGAAAAGGTAGATGTGCCTATTCCTCAGCTCTCTATTATTAAAGGAGATGCGAACAGTCAGTCTATTGCGGCGGCCTCTATCATCGCCAAGGTAACCCGTGATCGGCTGTGCAAAGGTGAATGGGATGCGAAGTATCCGGAATATGGGATCGGTATACATAAAGGTTACGCTACCAAGTTGCATAGGGAACAAATTTTGGCGCTAGGACCTACAAAGATGCATAGACGCAGCTTTCTGGGAAATCTGTTGACGGAGCAACCGACGCTGTTTGATCTGTGATTACTTATTATGAATCGGGACAATGCCGATATAAAGGATAACTAATACCATAAGCCCCTTTTGAGTAGGGGGAGAGTGAGAGGAGGGGCGATATGAACATCGGATCTGTATTTCGGGGATTACTTGGAGATGTGAAGGCGGGAGAGGCAAAAAAACTTGATATGCAGCCAGGCCAGGTCGTAAGAGGAGTCGTATTAAAGGTGTCTGAGGACGGCGACGAGGCTGTATTGCAAATACAAGGTTCTCAGGTCAGGGCAAAGCTGGAGACCCCTCTTCAACCTGGGCAGACTACAACGTTTCAGGTTCAACCGGCTTCCCCCAGCGGAATGACGGTGCTTAAACCTTTGAACGATGTGGCCAATACACCACAGCAAACCGTAGCGCTGACAGATGTATTGGAATCGGTGGGACTGCCGGATACAGCTCAGAACAGGGAGCTTATACAGGCAATGCAAAAGAATGGTGTGCCGTTGACATCTGAAAATGCGGCTTCTTTGCGAGAAGCTATGGCGAAGCAAAGTGGCAATGTACAGTTGGGAACGTTTGTGCAGGCGGCGGCAGTTGCTTTTCAGCGGGGACTTCCATTGACGGCAGAAAGCATAAACGGATTGCGTCAAGCGATGTTTGGGCCTCCTTTAAATGATCTGTTGTCTTCGCTGGAGCAAGAACTTGAAGCGGTGTTAAAGCAGCAAGGACAGGGAACGCCTACTGACCGTTCAGTAGGGGAAGCAGCCACAATAAAAAGCACTGACCGAACGTCAGTTAGTCCAACAGGCACTTCTTCTGTGGTGATTGCAGATGGACAGGAAGGCCAAGCTTTAACATTGTCCAAGGATGCTTCTGCCTCTGCTGCTACAAAACAGGCAGAAACAGGACAACAAGTCACAGGTGGCAAGGAATTGTTAAAAGGGACTCAGGCAGCCAATCTCGCTGCTACAGTAAGCGAAGCGAGTGTTTTGGCTACAGATTCGGATACTTCGGCGGGATCTACTGCATTTGCATCCAACGGGACTGCTTCAGAAGAACCGCAAGCAGTTAGCGGGCGAGGAGCGCCAGTGGTATTGGATGCTGGTGCCAATGCGTCTGAATCGGGCGCTGCTGATGCATTAAACGGCTCCCGCGTCAAAGCGGAGCAACAACAGCAAGCTACTGCGGCAGGTACGCAGCTTAAGGATGCCGATGGTGCTCCAACTCCGGCCACGGCAGAGCCTACGGGGACGAAGTCTGCCTTAAACGCAGTCATGGCAGACCGTCCTTCCGCACAGCAAGCCGCTGGCTCTACGCTACCATCCGCGGCGAACAACGTTACTGCGCCAGAGGCGCCGCTCCAGCGGCTGCGCCTCCTGCTGCAAGAGCTGCGTGCAGCCGTGCCACCCGAACTGAGCACGGCTGCACCAGACCAGTCCACGGGAGAGGTAGCGCAGCCGGCGGCTGGCGCCTCGCGGACTGCGGATGCCGCTGCTTCACAGCCTGCGGCATCCAGCCCGCAGCTCACCCCCACGGAGGATCCGTGGGTGGGCCGCGTACTGAAGCTGCTCGGTGCAGAGCATGAGCAGCAAGTGCACCGCGCGACTACACAGGTCGCGCAAGGGGCGACGGCACGTATGGAGTCGCCAGAGGGAATGCCCCAGACACTGCCGGGATTAGCGGCTACGTCAGGCGACACAGTGTCAGCAGACGCAGCCACCGTAAAAGGTGCGCTGCTCCAGCTGATGAGCAGTGACGACCTGCCGCCCGCTTTGAAAGAGGCGGCTCAGCAGGTTGTACAGAACCTGACAGGTCAGCAGTTGCTGCTCAATACAGACCGAACGGCGCCTTTTGCACAAGTACACATGTTTATACCGTTCGTTGGACCGGACGGTCGTGAAACAGCTACGATCCAGATTCAGTCTCGCCGCGGCAAACGGGGAGAACTGGACGCCTCCAACTGTCGTCTTTGGTTTGATTTGGACATGAAGGGGCTTGGACCGACCCTGGTAGATGTCCAGGTTGTAGATCGGATTGTAAGTGTCAAGCTCCATAATGATCATGAATGGGCGGCTTCGTTGTTAACCAGTGGGCGTGAGTCCATTCACACAGCGTTGGAGTCACTAGGATACCAACTTCTATCGCTTCGTACCGAGCCCATGCCCATAAGGACTGAACAGAACAGCCTCGTCTCTTCTGAAGTACAAAGCTATGTACCTCAGCCGTATAAAGGAGTCGATCTTAAAATATGAAAGAGCCGTTGGAGCCTCCTTCTCCTTCCATAAAGAAGGCGGTCGCCCTTAAATATACGCCTGGTGAGAGCGAAGCACCGATTGTCGTTGCCAAAGGGAGCGGCCGTATTGCGGATAGCATTTTAGAAAAAGCTAAAGAGCATGGTGTTCCGGTACAGGAGGACGCTGCGCTGGTTGAAGTACTATCCAAACTTGATTTGGACGAACAAATCCCTGCTGAGCTCTATCAGTTGGTGGCAGAGGTGCTTACCTATATTTATCAAATGGATCGACTTGCATCAAGGGATGACTGGTGATGAGGAATGAGATGAAGGCTGGAGGCAAGGATCAACGGAAAGCCAAAGGAGCGATGGGCGAAGAGGCAGCGGCTTTGTTTTTAGAAAACTTGGGTTACCGTATCATAGAGCGTAATTGGCGATGCCGCAGTGGTGAAATAGATCTGATTGCCAAGCAGGAGCATACATTCGTGTTTATTGAGGTACGTAGTCGTAGTAGCTCCAAATATGGAACGCCAGCAGAATCAGTTACTGCGCGTAAAATAGCCCAAGTTCGCCAAACAGCTGCTGTATATTTGCATATGAATGGGATTGGAGATGCTCCAATCCGCTTTGACATGATTTCTGTACAATTAACTGACGAAAAGGCAGTTGTTACGGACCATTTAATAGGTGCATTTTAAAAGAGTAAGAGCTTTTGCGAAGGTAAGAGTGCGGGACTGAATTCAAATGTGCAGGTTGACAGAAAGGAAAGCTACAGGTATATTTTATTGAGAATAGTTATCATTTTCATCTTAAAATGAATATCGAGAAGTTGTACCTGTGAAGGAGGATTTACGTGACAAAGCGTACCTTTAGTGAACATGTCATAGATGTAATTCAGGAACGTCGAACGATTAAACGATTTAAATCCGACTCCATTCCGGTAGATACAATTAAAGAACTGTTGGACGTCGCTGTGTGGGCTCCTAATCATAAAATGCGTGAACCGTGGCGTTTTTTGTTGTTTGCTGGCGAAGGACGGAAAAAGCTTGCAAAAGCCATTGCAGCCGATATTGGTAAAGACAACAAGTTTGAGAGTGGAATTCTGCACAACCCGATTCAGCTTTTAGTGGTGATGGAAGAAGATCCGCGTCAAGCGGTTTGGGATGAGGATTTTGCAGCAGTCAGCGCGCTTGTTCAAAACTTTATGCTTGCTGCATGGAGCAAAGGGATCGGAACGTTTTGGGTGACAAAGCCATTTTTATACTCGCCTAAGTTCCGTGAACATTTGGGAATCCAACCGGGTGAGAAGGTAATAGGAATGATATATGCAGGCTATCCTGACGTTATCCCAGAATCAAGGCCACGTACTCCGGCAGCCGATAAGCTGACCTTGTTTGACAAATAATCTTTCGTTAGATAAACTTAGTCAAGAATTTTGAAAGCATGTTCGGAGCTAAAATTAGAACATTATATTTGCAATAAATGAAAATTTGGAAGCACCTTTTTTCATATAGGCAATGATTCCCGAGAGGGACATTTCAATATGAGGAGAGGTGCTTTTTTGATATGTATGGAAAATTACATGGAGCTTGCCTATATGGGATAGATGGCGTTCTGATCGAAGTTGAGACTGATTTGTCCAATGGCTTGCCTCAGACCGCAATTATCGGATTGCCGGATTCAGCGATTCGAGAGGCAGTAGAGCGTGTGAGAGCAGCAATCAAAAACTGCGGTTTCAAATATCCGTCCCAGCGTGTCACGATTAACTTAGCTCCTGCAGATTTGCGTAAGGAAGGCTCATCTTTTGATCTTGCTATCGCTTTAGGCTTGCTGACAACCAGCGGACAGGTTGTTTTACCAGTAGGGGAACGAACGCTGTTTATTGGCGAGCTGGCACTGGATGGCAGCATTCGTCCTGTAAATGGGGTGTTGTCTATGGTTGATCTGGCCAAGCGAGAAGGATTCGATTCCGTGCTGCTTCCTCAAGAAAACGCAAGCGAGGCTCGTCTAATTGCGGATATACGTATTTACGCTATACACCATCTGGTGGATCTTATCCCGGTTAATGAGCATGTACAAGACACCCCGGACGGCCAAGTGACCAATCAAAATTGTACTGCCAGTAAACAAGTTATAATCCATTCCTATGACCATTTATCCCAAGCAGAGCATATAGCGTTGTGCGAGCAAGAGGAACTAGCCAGTAATATGGAGGATTACAGCGATGTGCTGGGTCAGCTACACGCCAAACGTGCGTTAGTTATTGCTGCAGCAGGAATGCATAATATTTTGCTTATGGGGCCGCCGGGTGCTGGAAAAACGATGCTCATCCGCAGATTGTCCTCTATCCTGCCGCCTTTGACTGAAAAGGAGTCGCTAGAAGTGACCAAGGTATACAGCGCAGCAGGAAAATGGAAGGAGTCATCGCCCCATCTCATGCATGTTCGTCCCTTCCGTTCGCCTCATCATACGATCTCTGCTGCTGGATTGGTAGGCGGAGGAGGCATACCCAAACCAGGAGAAATCAGTCTTGCACACCGAGGGATTTTATTTCTGGATGAACTGCCTGAGTTTAGCCGTCATGTACTAGAAGTACTGCGCCAACCATTGGAAGACCACAATGTCACGATCAGTCGTTCACGTGCTGTTTTTAAGTATCCGGCGCATTTTTTACTTGCTGCCTCTTTAAATCCGTGCCACTGTGGCTTTTTCGGAAATGATACGGAACATCAGCGCTGTACCTGTTCACCTGCAGCAGTAGCCCGCTACCGTTCACGTATTTCCGGTCCACTGCTGGATCGGATCGATCTTCAGCTTGAAGTATCGCAGCCGAAGGATTGGCGGGAGGAAAAAGAATCACTGTCGTCTGCTGATATGAGAAAGCAGGTGTTGGCTGCTCGAGCAATACAAATCCGCAGATACAGCAAGCTTCCTTTTTCATGGAATAGTGAGCTGTCCGGTCAGCTGCTGCGTAAATATGCGGTATTAGAACAAAATGCAGCGGAGTTGCTTGACCAGACGATGGATGCACTTGGTTTAAGCATGCGTGCGTATGATCGAATTCTCAAGCTGTCCCGCACCATTGCAGACTTACATGAGTCAGAGAAAATTACGACTTCACATGTGGCTGAAGCTATTCAATACCGCCAGATGGATAGAGCAAATTCCAATTTTCCCGAAATGTAAAAAGGCGATAAAATTAGCAGATACAGCATGATCATTTTTATGAAAAAGTTTTTCCAAAGGATATGTATACGAGAGAAAACGGAAATAAGGACAAAAAAAAGCTCCAGGCAAAAAGACCTGGAGAAGCAAAAAAGATTATGACAATAGTGATTATACTATGAGTATATCAATTTCGTATATACGATTATGCATCATCTCCCATGTTACTTGATGGAAAAACAACAAGCCCCTCGACCAATACGGTTCAGGGGCTTGTTGTGAAATTCATTCTAACTCTATGTTACAAAACGTTCAGTTTCACTTCAATATTTCCGCGGGTAGCGCGGGAGTATGGACATTGTTCGTGCGCGCCTTCCACCAGTTTTACTGCAGTTTCATGATCGACGCCTTTTACCAGTATGTCGAGGTTTACTCCGATTCCGAAACCACCGTCTTCCACTTTGCCGAAATGGACCGTAGCTGTTACTTCAGTACCTTCATGCTTAACACGTTGCATGCGGGCAACCATATTTAAGGCACTATCAAAGCAAGCGGAATAGCCTGCTGCGAACAATTGCTCTGGATTCGTACCAGCACCGCCTGCGCCGCCCATTTCTTTTGGGGTATCAATATCTAAACGAATTTCAGGGGAAGAAGACTCGATATAACCGTTACGTCCACCAACCGCTTTTACTGTTGTTTCATACATTTTTTGTTGAATGGTCATCATAATCCAATCACTGCCTCTCACTTAACTTATATTTTACACAACTTAATTTATCAAAATAATTATTGTTTGTAAAGTATTTTATGCAATTAGAATGTACTTTGCTATATAATGTGCTAAAATAATGACGAAAGTAGGTGACTAGACAGTATGGAAAATAACTTCAATGAACACGCAGCGTTGAAACTTGATAATCAGTTATGCTTTGCCATATATGCATGCTCCAGAGAGATTACGAAGCTATACCAGCCTTATCTGGAAAAGCTCGGTGTGACGTACTCACAATATTTGGTGCTAATCGTGCTCTGGGAGCGTGAAGAGTGTACAGTGAAGGAATTAGGTGAGGCACTATATTTGGACTCCGGCACACTAACTCCGCTATTGAAGAGATTGCAGAACGCCGGGCTGATCGATCGAAAGCGTTCCACTCAGGATGAGCGTAAGGTGCTGATTTCTTTGACGACAGAGGGAATCGCATTACGGGAAAAAGCTCTGTCTGTACCTGGATGCATCCAGGAAAAAACAAGTATGACCCATGATCAATTTGGGTCGCTTCTGCTCCAATTCAATGATCTGCTCGATCGTGTTCATCAAGCGAATGTACAAATCGAAAAATCATAAGGTATTTTCAGTTGCTCTGCGAATCTTACGGCATGAGTTAATCTCCACTGAAAGAAAAAATACCTAATCATGCTTGAAGAAATAAAGTGCCTCTTAATGCGGATTAGTAATCCCATATTGTAGAGGTGCTTTTTTTGTGTGAATTTGTATTATATATAATATCCAATAATATCCAAACATTCGATTTTGGGAATGATAATGATATCAAAATACTGTAATTCATAAGGTTAAATTATAAGGAAAGCGTTTTAAAAACATGTTACAATGATGTAGGTTTAGTATAGATTTCCTTGTGAACCGCCCTTGTTGCAGTCATGTTGATAGGAGGATTCCAGAATGAATATCCATGAATATCAGGGTAAAGAAGTATTGAAACAGTACGGAGTGGCTGTACCGAACGGTAAGGTTGCCTATACGGTGGAGGAAGCCGTTGCTGCGGCAGAATCGCTTGGGAGCGCTGTTACGGTGGTAAAAGCACAAATTCATGCTGGTGGACGCGGTAAAGCGGGTGGCGTGAAAGTTGCCAAAGGTTTGGATGAGGTGCGGACTTTTGCTGCTGAAATTTTGGGTAAGGTGCTGGTGACGCATCAGACTGGACCTGAAGGTAAAGAGGTCAAACGCCTTTTGGTTGAGGAAGGCTGCGATATTCGTAAAGAATATTACGTCGGTGTTGTCGTAGATCGTGCGACTGGACGTATCGTAATGATGGCCTCAGAAGAAGGTGGTACGGAAATCGAAGAGGTGGCTGCAGCTACTCCGGAGAAGATTTTTAAAGCGGTTGTTGATCCAGCGATTGGGCTTCAGGTGTATCAGGCCCGTAAGTTGGCGTATGACATTAATATTCCTAATGAACTGGTAAACAAAGCGGTCAAGTTTATGTTGGCACTATACGAAGCTTTTGTGGACAAGGACTGTTCGATTGCAGAAATCAATCCCTTAGTCGTTACGGGTGATGGGAATGTACTGGCGTTGGATGCCAAACTGAATTTTGATTCTAATGCATTGTTCCGTCACAAGGATATTTTGGAACTGCGTGATTTGGATGAAGAGGATGAGAAGGAAATTGAGGCATCTAAATACGATCTAAGCTATATCGCTCTGGACGGAAATATTGGTTGTATGGTCAATGGTGCGGGTTTGGCGATGGCAACCATGGATATTATCAAATATTACGGTGGCGATCCGGCCAACTTCCTGGACGTGGGGGGCGGTGCGACGACGGAAAAGGTAACCGAAGCGTTCAAAATCATTTTGTCCGATCCGAAGGTAGAAGGTATTTTCGTGAACATTTTCGGCGGAATTATGCAGTGTGACATCATTGCGAACGGCGTCGTGGAGGCTGCCAAACAGTTGGGGCTGACTCGTCCGCTTGTTGTCCGTCTTGAAGGGACGAATGTTGGGCTCGGTAAACAGATTTTAGCGGAATCCGGTTTGAATATCGTGGCAGCCGATTCTATGGCGGATGGCGCCCAAAAAATCGTCGAACTTGTTCAATAGCCTGTTTGCATTCCGATATGCCGAATAAACGATAGGGGATGTGAAGATCGTGAGTATTTTGGTCGATAAGCATACAAAGGTGATTACACAGGGGATTACGGGAAAAACGGCGTTGTTTCATGCCAAGGGTGCACTTGATTACGGTACACAAATGGTAGGTGGCACCTCTCCAGGTAAGGGGGGCACCGAGGTAGAAATTACACTGGAGAACGGACAACAGGTCAAATTGCCAGTGTTTAACACAGTGAGCGAAGCCAAGGAAGCTACTGGCGCAACAGCGAGCGTGATTTACGTGCCACCGGCTTTTGCAGCAGATTCCATTTTGGAGGCTGTAGATGCGGATTTAGATCTCGTGATTTGTATCACGGAGGGCATTCCGGTGCTTGATATGATTAGGGTCAAACGTTTTATGGAAGGTAAAAAGACCGTTCTGATTGGCCCTAACTGTCCAGGTGTTATTACACCAGGAGAATGTAAAATCGGTATTATGCCAGGTTACATTCATCTACCAGGTCATGTAGGCGTTGTGTCACGTAGTGGCACTTTGACCTATGAAGCAGTGCATCAGTTAACGACCCGGGGTATAGGACAATCTTCCGCTGTTGGTATTGGCGGTGACCCCGTTAAAGGTTCGGAATTCATTGATATTTTGCAACGTTTCAATGAGGACCCCAACACTCACGCTGTCATTATGATTGGAGAAATTGGGGGTACAGCCGAGGAAGAGGCTGCTGAGTGGATCAAGGACAATATGACGAAGCCGGTGGTTGGTTTTATCGGCGGTGTGACTGCGCCTCCGGGCAAACGGATGGGGCATGCTGGTGCCATTATTTCTGGCGGAAAAGGAACGGCTAAAGAGAAAATCGCCACGCTTGAAGCCTGCGGGATCCAGGTGGCACCGACTCCTTCCGAAATGGGCTCGACACTGGTAAGTGTGCTGGAAGCACGTGGTATTTTGAATTTGTGCACGACACATTAAATCGTGTTCCTTCATTAATATACAGGCCATAAAACGCATCGAAATTTGCCGCAGGCTAGTGTATAATGAAAGAAAGGTAAGCAACCTTTTTATCTTCTGAAACAGGGGATGAAAAGGTTGCTTTTTTTGCGTTAAGACAGGCTTATCAGGGAAACGCTTGCAAAATGACTCATTGTGCCACAAAATAAGGGAGGGTTCACTCTTCCGTGAATGGGGGAACCATAGTTTGGAAGAAAGATGGCTTTTGTTAGGCTTACATGAGTTAGAGGGAATCGGAAGAAAAACAATCCAGCGTATTTGGTCGAGTGACTATCAATTGCATGAGCTACTGCATTTTAGCGAACAAAAATGGATTGAGATAGGGTTAAGCCCTGCTCAGGCACGCATTGCGGCCCAGTGTTACGATGAAGAATGGGTGCATGAACGATATCAGCGAGTCCAATCCGGTGATATTGGAACGGTAACTTATGTGGACGAGGATTATCCCCTATTAATGAAGGAAACAGTTGATCCACCCTGGGTAATGTATACAATAGGGGATAAATCACTTTTGCATACATGTTCTGTAGCCATGGTAGGAACTCGCGTTCCCACCGCTTATGGACGTAGAGCAGCGGAGATACTAACAGAGGGATTATGTAATGCAGGGATTACAATAGTTAGCGGATTGGCGAGAGGCATTGACAGTATTTGTCACGAAACAGCCCTGCGCCGGGGAGGAAACACGATTGGTGTACTGGGAACAGCGATCGATCAAATTTATCCTCCCCAAAATGCGTCTTTATTTGCAGAGCTGGCTAGCAAAGGCTTGATCGTATCAGAGTATCCTCCAGGCACAAGGTCGCATCCGGGAATGTTTCCACAACGTAATCGGATTATAGCCGGCCTAACGAAGGGAACGCTTGTCGTCGAAGCAGATGCAAGAAGCGGTTCTTTGATTACAGCTGATGCTGCGCTAGAGGCAAATCGAGATGTGTTTGCTGTTCCCGGACCCATTACGTCACCGAAGAGTAGAGGCACGCTGAGCTTGATTAAGCAAGGAGCCAAAACAGTCACTGAAGCTTCGGATATTATTGAGGAGTATGAAGCGGATTTGCGTACAAGGGAGGTTTCTTCATACAATAGAGAGCAGAGTCCTAATCTGAAGGAGGTCTCCAAATTGCCAGAAAGTGAGACTTCTGAGGAAAACCGTGTCATACTGTTGCTCGAACAGGGAACCATGACTCTGGATGAACTGCTCGATGCTACGGCATGGGATTTTGGACTTTTACACGCAGTTCTGTTATCGTTAATCATAAAAAAAAGGATCGCCCAGCTAGCGGGCACAAAATACAAGCTTATTTAGTAGTTGTTTTTGCAAAGTCCTTAGTAAATGCACAAATTCAATTTTAAACATCAGGTGGAGGGCAGTATGGCATTTATCCGCGCCGCGGATTCCTACTCCTTCCCCACTTCCTGAAATGTGTTGAATTTATAGCTCGTACTAGTGAAGCGTTGGATTTGAACTTGGAAAAGCGACAGCGTTCGCCTTTGTAATGGAATTCTAACTTTATCGAAGGTTTATAAAATCTAAGAATTCCGTTACAAACAGCAATTGTAAGATCAATTCCATCGTGTAACTTCTCTACGAACTATAGCTCACCACATTTCAGGAAGTCTATCATACTCATGTGTGTAATTGAGAGGAGGAAGAGCCTATGGCGGATTCACTCGTCATCGTGGAATCGCCTTCCAAGGCGAAGACGATCGGCAAATACTTAGGCAGCAAATATATCGTCAAGGCTTCCATGGGTCATATCAGGGATTTACCGAAGAGTCAGATCGGCGTAGAGGTCGAAAATGATTTTAATCCCAAATACATTACCATTCGAGGTAAAGGCTCAATTCTAAAAGAATTAAAGGATGCCCGAAAAAAAGTGAAAAAAGTATATCTGGCGGCTGACCCGGATCGCGAAGGTGAGGCTATTGCCTGGCATCTAGCGCATGCGCTGGAACTGGACGATACGGCAGATTGCCGTGTGGTATTTAATGAAATTACAAAGCAGGCTGTCAAAGATGCTTTTAAAACACCCCGTAAAATCAATATGGATTTGGTCAATGCTCAACAGGCACGACGGATACTGGATCGACTTGTAGGCTACAAAATCAGCCCGTTGCTCTGGAAAAAGGTGAAAAAGGGCCTATCCGCTGGGCGTGTGCAGTCGGTTGCGGTGAAAATTATTCTGGACCGGGAAAACGAGATCAGTGAGTTTGTACCAGAAGAATACTGGACGATTACAGCTAAACTAGCTATTAAAGACAGCACCTTTGAAGCGAAATTTCATAAGCTGCGCGGTGAAAAGAAAGAACTCTCCAGCGAAGCGGATGTACAAGAAGTGTTGGAAGCTATCGGAAAATCGTCTTACAAGGTGCGCGATGTGAAAGAGAAAGAGCGTTTACGCAATCCTTCTCCTCCATTCACAACAAGTTCCTTGCAGCAGGAGGCGGCTCGGAAGCTCAACTTCCGTGCTTCTAAAACGATGTCTGTAGCTCAGCAGCTATATGAGGGTGTGGATTTAGGTAAAGAAGGGACCGTGGGTCTAATTACGTATATGCGTACGGATTCCACACGGATCGCCGCTTCAGCTCAAGAGGAAGCGAAAGAATTAATTATTCAAAAATATGGCGAAGCTTTTGTACCTGAAACTCCTCGTCAATATTCAAAAAAAGCGGCCAACGCCCAAGATGCGCATGAAGCGATTCGCCCAACCTCTGCGTTACGCGAACCGGAAACAGTTAAACCGTTTATGAGTCGGGATCAGTTCCGTTTGTACAAATTGGTATGGGAACGTTTCATGGCCAGCCAGATGGCTTCTGCTATTATGGATACTTTGTCCGTAGATATTGAAGCGGGTGAGACGATATTCCGGGCAGCAGGTTCGAAGGTTCGTTTTCCAGGTTTCATGAAAGTGTATGTAGAGGGAAATGACGACGGTAAAACCGAAGAAGATAAACTGCTGCCACCACTTCAACCAGGCGATAAATTAAAAAAAGAAGCAGTTGAGCCGAAGCAGCATTTTACACAACCGCCTCCCCGTTATACGGAAGCGCGACTTGTTAAGACGCTGGAAGAACTGGGTATAGGACGTCCAAGTACGTATGCGCCGACGCTGGAAACCATTCAGAAACGTGGGTACGTTGCTATTGAAGAGAAGAAGTTTTTCCCTACAGAGCTGGGCGAATTGGTCATCGAACAGATGGAGGAGTTCTTTCCAGAGATTTTGAATGTGGAATTTACAGCTCATATGGAAGGTGATCTTGACCACGTCGAAGAAGGCGAAGGTAATTGGGTCAAAGTGTTGAGTGACTTTTACGAGTCATTCGAGAAGCGACTTGAAGTGGCTGAAGAAGAAATGAAAGAAATTGAAATAAAAGATGAAGTATCCGATGTTATTTGTGATAAGTGTGGCAGCCAAATGGTCTATAAGCTTGGCCGATTTGGTAAATTCCTGGCCTGTTCTGCTTTTCCAGATTGCCGTAACACAAAGCCAATTGTTAAGGATATCGGGATTGATTGTCCTACATGCGGTGAGGGACATGTTGTCGAACGACGAAGTAAAAAGGGACGTATCTTTTACGGATGTGACCGCTACCCGGAATGTGATTTTGTATCCTGGGATAAACCGTCCATTAAGCCTTGCCCAAGTTGCAGTAGCCTAATGGTTGAAAAACGTACGAAACAAGGAACGAAGCTCAACTGTACTGTCTGCGATCACAGCGAAATGCTGGAAGAGAGCGATGAGAGTGTAGAGACTTCTTAAGAACAACATTAGCAGGGGGATTTAAACGTGAGTGAACTACAAAAGGTAACGGTCATCGGAGCAGGCTTGGCGGGCAGCGAAGCTGCCTGGCAAATTGCAAGCCGTGGAGTGCCAGTCAAGTTATATGAAATGAGGCCGGTTGTAAAAACACCAGCACATCATACAGATAAATTTGCCGAACTGGTATGCAGTAATTCCTTGAGGGCAAACGGCCTAACGAATGCAGTAGGCGTACTGAAGGAAGAGATGAGAATACTGAACTCCTTGATTCTGAGCGCAGCAGATCGTCATGCTGTTCCGGCTGGCGGTGCATTGGCAGTAGATCGTGACGGATTTTCCGGTCATATTACTGATACGCTTCATCAACATCCTTTGATCGAGGTTGTTAATGAAGAGCTTCAGGAAATCCCACAGGACGGTATTGTGGTTATTGCGACGGGGCCTTTAACTTCTCCAGCTTTGTCGGAACAGATTAAATCACTGATGGGAGAGGAGTATTTTTATTTTTACGATGCGGCGGCCCCGATTGTGGAAAAGGACTCTATCGACATGAGCAAGGTTTATCTGGCTTCCCGTTATGATAAGGGAGAAGCAGCGTACTTGAATTGTCCGATGAACGAAGCGGAATTTGATGCTTTTTATGAGGCTCTGATTACGGCTGAGGTAGCGCAAGTCAAGGAATTCGAAAAAGAAATTTATTTTGAAGGCTGTATGCCCATCGAAGTGATGATGCAACGTGGGAAACAAACGGCATTGTTCGGACCTATGAAACCTGTGGGTCTCGTAAATCCGCATACAGGTGAACTGCCTCACGCAGTTGTTCAGCTTCGGCAGGACAACGCTGCAGGAACGCTGTATAATCTGGTTGGTTTCCAGACTCACCTCAAATGGGGGGAGCAAAAGCGTGTATTTTCAATGATTCCGGGTCTTGAAGAGGCAGAGTTTGTACGTTATGGTGTGATGCATCGCAATACCTTTATTAATTCACCGCAGCAACTTCATCCAACCTATCAGTTCAAGGGAAGAAGTAATCTATTCTTCGCCGGACAAATGACCGGTGTAGAGGGATATGTGGAGTCGGCAGCTTCTGGTCTGCTGGCCGGGATGAATGCGGCACGAGCAGCACGTGGACAGGAAATGTTTGTATTTCCTGCAGAAACGACATTAGGCAGCATGGCGCGGTATATTACGACCGCTGATTTTAAACATTTTCAACCGATGAATGCAAACTTTGGTTTGCTTCCAAAGTTGGAAAAACGGATTCGTAACAAAAAGGAAAAGAATGAAGCTCTCGCTAGTCGCGCGTTGGAAAGTTTGCGCGGTTATATCAATGAAACGGGAGTTATATCAGCTGAAGTACAGGCATAGGGATGAAGGAAAAGGAGGAGCGCGTTATGGATATGTCCTTTCATGCTACCACCATCTGCGCTGTACGCCACAATGGCAAAGGAGCTATTGCGGGTGATGGACAGGTAACGTTCGGTAACAGTGTTGTAATGAAGCAGACGGCAAAAAAAGTACGCAGATTGTATCGTGGTCAGGTCGTTGCAGGATTTGCGGGTTCGGTGGCCGATGCTATCACGTTATTTGAAAAGTTTGAAAATAAGCTAGAGGAACACCACGGAAATCTTCAAAGAGCAGCCGTGGAACTGGCCAAGGACTGGCGTCAGGATCGTATCCTGCGTAAACTGGAAGCGCTTATGATTGTGATGGACTCTTCCGGGATGCTGCTCATTTCTGGAGGCGGCGAAATTATCGAGCCGGATGATGATGTGCTTGCCATTGGCTCAGGTGGCAATTTTGCATTGGCTGCTGCCCGCGCTTTCAAACGCCATGGCTCTGGCATGGAAGCAAAGGACATGGCACGGGAAGCGCTAGAGGTTGCTTCGGAAATATGTGTGTATACGAACAATCAGATTATCGTGGAAGAACTGTAAATCGGCTCTGAGTATTCAAGGGTGGAGGAGTGCAAAATGAATAATCAATCGTTGACGCCCAGACAAGTGGTATCCGAGCTGGATAAGTATATTGTCGGACAAAAGGAAGCAAAAAAATCTGTTGCTGTTGCCTTGCGCAACCGCTATCGGCGTAGCAAGCTGCCGGATGACATACGGGATGAAATTGTGCCTAAAAATATTTTGATGATCGGACCGACTGGTGTGGGTAAAACTGAAATTGCACGTAGACTTGCACGGCTCGTGGGGGCTCCTTTTGTCAAGGTAGAGGCGACCAAATTTACAGAAGTAGGTTACGTCGGTCGTGATGTGGAATCCATGGTGCGTGATCTGATGGAAACCTCCATTCGCATCGTCAAGTCGGAACGAACAGAGAATGTGAAGGACAAAGCGGAGGACATGGCAAATGAACGGATTGTCAGCATCCTTGTACCTGCAGAAAAGTCAAACAAATCGCAACGTAATCCCTTTGAAATGCTGTTTGGCAATAACACGGGAACTTCGGTAGAAGAAGAACCACCACAACAGGATGGATCTTTGGCAGAAAAGCGCCGTAAGGTTAAATTCGATCTGTTGTCCGGTAAGCTTGAGGATGATGTCATAGAGATTGATGTGGAGGATACTGCACCCAATATGCTCGATATGTTTGCTGGGCAAGGGAATGAACAAATGGGTATGAATATGCAGGAGATGTTCGGAAGTTTTCTGCCCAAGCGGACGAAGAAGCGCAAGCTGCCAGTCAAGGAAGCTCGCAAGGTGTTGATTCAAGATGAAGCCGCCAAATTGATCGATATGGACGATGTGATTCAGGAGTCTGTGAAGCGTGCTGAGCAATCGGGTATTATTTTTATCGATGAAATAGATAAGATTGCCAGCCAGGGTAAGGGGAGTGGCCCCGATGTGTCGAGAGAAGGCGTCCAGCGCGATATTTTACCTATTGTCGAGGGATCTACCATCATGACCAAATACGGTCCGGTAAGAACAGATTACATTCTGTTTATTGCTGCAGGAGCTTTTCATGTTGCAAAACCATCTGACCTGATCCCTGAGCTTCAGGGCCGTTTTCCAATCCGTGTGGAATTAAGTAGCCTGACTTTGGATGAGTTTGTGTCGATACTGACGGAGCCTAAAAATGCGCTGACCAAGCAATACACTGATCTACTCCGTACCGAGGAGATTGAAGTCGAATTTTCTGCGGAAGCGATTCGTGAGATTGCCAGTATTGCTGAGTCTGTAAATCGCAACACCGAAAATATTGGCGCACGTCGTTTGCATACCATTCTAGAAAAGCTGCTGGAGGATCTGTCGTTTGAAGCACCAGAGCTTACATTGGATCGTATGATCATTACCCCGGAATATGTACGTGAGAAGCTGGGAGATATTGCCCAAAACAGGGACCTTAGTCAGTATATTTTATGAATAGGGTTTTCTAAAAATAGGGTGTGTGGTCCAGAATAACACTATCTTGCACCGTCATTTAGACCTAGATAATGGTCAAGTTGATGATTTTTCTGTCTATTCCAAAAGTAGGACGTATAATCTTTTACAGGTGTAAAGTGCTAAGAAAACATTCATTTTCTTGAAAAAAACCTGAAAAATTTAACAATTTATGCATCTAAAGCCCTCTTTTTTTAAAAAGATAGGGCTTTTTTCTTATTGTAATTAGGTCCCAACTCTACGAAACTTAGAATATATGACAGAAAGTTATTATTTTCTACTTAAGACCTAAAAGAAATGTATAATTATGAAATTTTATTGTCGAAAAAAAGTGAAAAATCTTGTTTTATTGAATCTTACTTTGGAGTAGACGCTGGGAGGGAGGAGCTAAATGAATCTGCTGGGTGATATGAGCTTTCAAAAGCTTCAGGCAGGTGTACAGGCGGCAAATACGAGACAACGTGTGATGGCTGACAATATTTCCAATGCGGATACCCCGTATTTTAAGCGTTCGGAGGTTTCATTTGAAGAACTGCTTCAGCAGCAAATGGACGGGGATGTCACACCACTACGTGGAAAAGTAACCAATTCAAGACATTTTCAAATAGGACCTGTGAACTCCATTCCAGATGCCACGGTCACCAAAGATGGGTACTCAGTCATGAATAACAATATGAACAACGTAGATATCGACAGAGAAATGAGTCTTATGGCTGAAAATCAACTAAGATATAATACCTACATCCAAGAAATTAATGAGCGCATCAAGATGATGAGAACAGCGGTAGAAGGGAGATAGGAATAGGTGAAGATTAACAACGGCTTTGATATTAGTGCGTCTGCTCTTACGGCCCAACGGTTGCGGATGGACGTTATATCTAGCAACATTGCCAACGCAGAGACAACTCGGGCGAAAGTAGAGAATGGACAAGCAGTTCCATATCGGAGAAAAACGGTTGTTTTGGAGCCGAACCAATCTGGCTTTGCCGATGTTTTGAAGGCTCAAATGGAAGGAAGTAGAACTAGCGCTGCTGGCGTTAAGGTTTCGCAAATTCAGGAAGATCAGTCACCTTTGAAGCCTGTGTACAATCCGGGTCACCCGGATGCTGATAAAGATGGCTATGTATATATGCCTAATGTAGACATTATGAAAGAAATGGTCGACATGATTTCCGCAACACGCTCATACGAAGCCAATGTAACAGCTCTGAATGCATCAAAGGCTATGGTTTCCAAAGCGCTTGAAATCGGTCGCTAAGCTCTAGGACTACTAATTACTTAATAGGGAGAGTAAAACATGATTCAGAACGCCATGTTTAATGTACAGACACCGGTAATACAGCAGATTCAATCGCCTAACAATGAGTTGGCGAAAGCGACGCCTTCCGAATCCTTGAAGGACTTTGGTTCCTTCCTAAAGGATGCTCTCAATGAAGTAGGGCAGCAGGAAGCCGCTACGCACCAGATGTCCGACCAATTCATGGCAGGCAAAGTTGATGTAGATCAGGTCATGATCACTTCCCAACAAGCGCTGCTTTCCCTGCAGCTTACTACACAGGTCCGAAACAAAGCGATCGAAGCCTATCAGGAGATCATGCGTACACAGATGTAAAGAGGGTTTAGCAAAGTTTCGGATGGGGTGACGGAGTGAACGAGAGAATCGCCCAATATCGGGATAAGATTTCCGGGTATTGGAATAATTTTAGCAAAAAACAGAAGATATTACTTGTTTCGACATTAGCATTCATCATTATCGCTGTTGTAGTGCTAACGATGCAGTTTACCAAAACCGAGTATGAAGTGGCTTTCCGAGATTTAAATGCTAACGATGCTGCCGGAGTCATTAAATATCTCGATTCTGCGGGTATACCGTATCAACTTAATGCTGGTGGGACACAAATCTCAGTCCCAACCGCTAATGCGGATAAGGCGAAGGTAGATGTTGGGTCTCAAGGCCTGATTCAGAAGGGTTCAATCGGCATGAGCGCTTTTGACCAGTCCTCCTCTGCCATTGGCATGACGGAGAACGAGTTCAATGTGAAGTACAATAATGCATTGAACGGCGAAATACAGCAACTGTTGGAACGGATGGATGGTGTCCAAAGCTCCAAAGCTGTCATTAATATGCCAAAGGAAAACATTTTTGCCGGACTTGAGGAAAAGGACAAAGCCTCCGCTTCGATTCAAATGGAATTCGAGCCTGGCTTTACTCCAAATCAGCAGGCGATCGATGGATACTTTAATCTGGTAAAAACGGCAGTACCGAATCTTCCAGTGGAAAACATTACGATCACTAATAAGGAATATGAGTTGATTCCAACGGCCAAGGGCGGCCAAGGTGGGCTCACTAGTGGTGTTCAAGAAAACATGGCTCTACAGAAGAAGTTTGAGAGCGATGTAAGGAATAATGTTCAACAATTTTTGTCGAAAATTGTTGGAGACGACAAGGTAAATGTACTTGTGATGTCCCAGCTAAATTTCGACAAAGTAACATCAAAGGAACAAATGGTCACACCTGTTGACCAAACGAAAATGAAGGGTATTGAAATTAGCGCCCAACAAATTCAGGAAAGCTATACAGGTAGTAGTGGACAAACCGGAGGAGTTGCAGGAACAGGAACACAGGATGTTCCGGGCTACCCCGGAGGAGCTAATTCCGGCAATACCAGCTCAGATAAGAGCTCAAGTACGATTAACTACGAAGTTAACCGAATTGCAAGGGATATTATCCAAAGTCCGTATACTGTAAAAGATTTAACCATTAATGTAGCAGTTGAACCACCAACAGGTCAGCAAACGTTGGATACTGCAACTCAGACAGCAATTCAAAATATTTTGGTTAATATCGTAAGAGCGTCGTTGGCGAATTCTGGTACTACAATTACAGACGCTGATTTGGCTAAGAAGGTTTCGGTGTTCTCACAAGCAGTTCCGGCGCCTGCGAGCACAAATACATTCTTCTCAGCTTCCAACCCTTGGCTATGGGGCATCGGAGCTGCTGTTCTGGCACTGCTGGCGGGTGTAATCTTCCTCATCGTACGCGGTCGTCGTAAGCAGGAAGAAGAGTTGGATGAAGAATTGCAACTTATGCCAACGCCGACGGAGTTCCCGTCTATTACCATGGAAAGTGTGACAAATGAAAGTCAAGTGCGTAAACAGCTTGAAAGTCTGGCGAAAAAGAAACCCGACGAATTCGTCAATCTGCTTCGTACATGGCTGGCTGACGAATAGAGGTGAGTTCATTGGCAAAGGCAAGCAGTCAAGGTTTAACGGGAAGACAGAAAGCAGCTATACTTCTGATCACAATGGGACCAGAGGTATCTGCTCAAATATTCAAGCATTTGCGTGATGAGGAGATCGAGCAACTTACATTGGAAATTGCCAATGTGCGGAAGGTCGATGCCATTGAGAAGGACTCCATCATGGCCGAGTTTCATCAAATTTGTTTGGCTCAGGAGTACATTTCTCAAGGCGGTATTAATTACGCTAAAGAAATATTGGAGAAAGCACTCGGATCGCAAAAAGCAGTTGAGGTCATTAACCGTCTAACAGCGACGTTACAGGTAAGACCCTTCGATTTTGCCCGCAAGGCTGATCCAAACCAGATATTGAATTTTATACAGAATGAGAATCCGCAAACAATTGCCCTCGTGCTTTCGTACTTGCAATTTGAGCAGGCGGCTGCAATTCTGTCGTCTCTGCCACAGGAAAAGCAGGCAGATGTGGCCCGGCGGGTCGCTGTCATGGACAGTACATCTCCGGAAGTTATTTCCCAGGTGGAACGAGTGTTGGAGCAAAAGCTGTCTGCAACCGCGACGCAGGATTATACGAATGCCGGTGGTATCGAGTCCATTGTTCAGATTTTGAATGGCGTAGACCGCGGAACCGAGCGTACGATTCTCGACTCGCTTGAAATTCAAGATCCAGAACTGGCTGAGGAAATTAAGAAAAGAATGTTCGTGTTCGAGGATATCGTCAATGTGGACAACCGTTCCATTCAGCGCATTGTCCGCGATATCGACAATGCAGATTTGCAATTGGCGCTTAAAGTATCCAGTGAAGAAGTACGTGATGTGATTTTCCGAAATATGTCGAAACGTATGGCAGAAACCTTCAAAGAGGAAATGGAGTACATGGGACCGGTGCGGTTGCGTGATGTGGAAGAAGCACAGACACGTATCGTATCGACGATCCGCAGATTGGAAGAGGCCGGTGAGATTATAATCGCACGCGGCGGAGGAGATGACATCATTGTCTAACTTGATCAAGTCTTTCCAATATGTTCCTGTAGAGGCTTTGAAAACAATTGATGTGGCACATACGTATGCGCCAGAAACGACGGACGAAGAAATCACAACTGAATATACGGAGCCGGAGCCTCAGCGAGATCATGAGGCTGAACGGCTACGGGATGAAATGCTGAAAGATGCTAAGGATTTTGCCGAACGTCAGGTTCGCGAGGCAGCTGAAGAAGCGGAACGGATGCTTCAGGAGGCGCAGCAGCAGATTGAAGCCTGGTGGCAGGAGCGACGCGAGCATGACGATCAGCTGACTCAGTCGTTAAAGGCTGATGGGTTTCAGCAAGGATATGAAGAAGGTCAGAAGCTGGCTGAGGCCGAGCTTCAGACGAAATCAGAGCAGATGATGGAAGAAGCACAGGATATTCTACGTCAGGCCTATGAGATAAAGGAACAACTAATTCAGGAAGCTGAGCCTTTTCTGGTTGAACTGAGTAGTGCTATTGCTGAGAAGGTCATTGAGAAACAGCTTAGCCTTGAGCCGGACTACACAATTGAATTAATTCGTAAAAATTTGGCTCGTAAGCGGGAAAAAGGAACCATTACATTGTGTGTGTCGCCTCAGCATTTCGCATTTGTGCAAGGTGCACGAGAAGAATTGTCATTAACTGTCGATTCGCAGGCAGAACTGCAAATTATTCCTGATGGTACCGTGAAAGATCGCGGTTGTGTTATCCGTTCTTCTTTTGGGAGCGTGGATGCGCGGATTGATACGCAATTAGCTGAGATCAAAAAGGAACTACTGCGTCTGGCACATGAGAATGAGGAGCGAAGACATGAAGGGGCTTAATACGCAGCGCTACATGGATCATTTGCGCCAGCTGGACCCGGTTCGGGTAAATGGCAAGGTTACGCAGGTTATCGGCCTGATGGTTGAATCGGAAGGTCCGGATGCCAGTATCGGGGATGTTTGTTACATTTATCCGGGTAAAACGGCAAAGCCGTTGCAAGCGGAGGTTGTAGGCTTCAGGGACAATAAAGTGCTTCTAATGCCACTTGGAGAACTGCAATCCATTGGTCCCGGTTGTGATGTAGTAGGAACAGGGAAGCCGTTGAATGTGCAGGTCGGGTCGGAACTGTTAGGCAAGGTGCTGGACGGCTTGGGTCAGCCTCTGGATGGCTCATTGATTCCCTCGCGAATGGCGAGATATTCAACCTTCAATATTCCGTCCAATCCGCTGAATCGTCCGCGTGTGCAGGAACCAATCAGTATCGGGGTGCGCGCTATTGACGGGTTGCTTACTATCGGTAAAGGACAACGGGTTGGTATTTTTGCAGGTTCGGGTGTAGGTAAAAGTACCTTGATGGGAATGATTGCCCGTAATACGGAAGCTGATGTGAATGTAATCGCCTTGATCGGGGAACGTGGACGCGAGGTGCTGGACTTTATTGAACGGGATTTAGGTCCGGAGGGACTAGAACGTTCCGTGGTCATTGTGGCAACTTCCGACCAACCTGCGTTAATCCGTATTAAGGGTGCACTTATTGCAACGACGATCGCGGAATATTTTCGGGACCGCGGGTTGAATGTCATGCTGATGATGGATTCAGTTACCCGGTATGCGATGGCCCAACGTGAAGTCGGCCTAGCCGTAGGGGAGCCACCGGCAATGAGAGGGTACACACCTTCCGTGTTTGCTAGTCTACCTAAGCTTCTAGAACGTGCAGGGACAGGCCCTACTGGCTCCATAACCGCTTTCTATACGGTACTGGTCGATGGTGATGATATGAACGAGCCCATCGCGGATGCGGTGCGCGGGATTTTGGATGGACACATTGTCTTGAATCGTGGAATTGCGAACAAAGGACATTTTCCGGCAATCGATGTGTTAGCGAGTATTAGCCGGGTTATGAAGGATATCGCACCACGAGATCAGATAGACGCTGCCGAGAACATTAAGCGCTTGATGGCCATTTACAAAGATTCGGAGGACCTGATTAATATTGGGGCCTATCAGCAGGGTTCAAATGCAGAAATTGACGAATCCATGGAGCGTATACGGGATATATGGGATTTTACAAGACAAAGAACAGATGAAAAGGCTGAGCTGGACGAGGTAAGAGAGCGTTTGATTTCTGAATTTACGAGGAGATGAAGGTTGAACGATGAGATTTCAGTATTCCTTTCAGAAAGTTGTAGACTTGAAAACCAACGAAAAGTCACAGGCCGAATGGTTGCTTTCCAGTGCTGTTGGACAATTGCAGGCTGAGGAGCAGACATTAACACAGCTTGTAGGCGAAAGGAATCGAGTCATATCAGCCATTCAAAAGGCTGCCGAGGATTGCGCACCACTCTCTACCATTCAGGAATTACAGGCTTATGTTAATCATCTGGACCAATGTATTACACGCAAGCATAGGGATGTTCAATATGCGCAGCAAAATGTGCAAAGCAAACAAACCGTTTTGACCGATAAAATGCTGGATGAACAGGTTTGGCTGAAAGCGAGAGAGAAGGCCAACGTGAAATTCCAACAGGAAGTGCTCCTGCGCGAGCAGAACGAGCTGGATGAAATGGCTTCCGTGCGATTTGCCATGAAAGCCCGGTAAGCGGAAAGTCATAGGATACGCATATCAGCTGCCTGAGGAGGAAGACGATGGCACAGAAGTTAGCAGAAAATGAACTGGATATGGATTTAGGAAAAGAATCAGGCGGGGGATTTGAACGGTTTATGTTTTTCCTGATTCCGATTGTGTTCACAATCGTTCTGGTCGGGGTCCTGCTTACATTGTTCAATATGGACTTCAGAAGCGAAATGATTTCATTAGGGAACAAAATACCAGTTGTTAAAAATTGGGTACCTGAACCGAAAGATAAGGCTACACAGACGAAAGAGGCAGATCAAAAGGCTCAGTCCGAAAGTTCTGAAGCAACCATTCAGCAGTTAAAGGCAGATCTAGCCAAGCAGACGGAGGAGCTTAAAAAGGCTACCGCTGCTAAGACGACACAAGATAAAAAGGTTACTGAACTGCAGAATCAGGTCAATACGCTCCAAACGCAACAGGAACAGCAGCCACAGGCCAGTCAGCAGGGACAGGCTGGTACGCAAACTACAGGTGGAACAACAAATGAAGATCCTTATGTAAAACAGGCCAGAGATCTTGCTAGTATGTATGAAGGAATGACAGCTAGTAAAGCGGCACCGATTATGGAGAATCTGACTACGGAAGAGACTGTGCAGCTGCTAAGCTACATGGACCCTGCCAACAGTGCGAAGATTTTGCAAAAGATGGACGCTAAAAAAGCAGCCGATATTACTATGGCTCTGAAAAACGTAACGCCATCTACGGATTTGTCAGTTGCTGCGTTGCAGTCTCGTCTGAAAAAGGATCAAGGTACCACAGCTGGCACGACGAGTAAGAGTTTGCAAAGCACTCAAATCAGTAGCACATTTGCTTCCATGGACAAGAAGAGCGGTGCCGAACTTATTTTGCAAACTTACAAAATCAGTCCAGACAAGGCATTAAACATATTAAATACAGTAGATGATTCGACACGTGGTTCTTTACTACAAAATATGTCTGCCAAGGATGCGGCTCAGACCGCAAAAATTTTAAACAAACTGATGGGCAGTAAGTAATTTAAATGAAGGGAGGTGAAAAATAAATGACCCTTATTTCTCAAAGTGTATCGCTCGGCTCCAGTCAGACAGCTAGCAGTACAACGGCCTCAACAACGACTACAGCCACAGCTGCTGGAGCAACCACGGGTGCTTTTAATCAAACACTTACGCAAATGATGACAGGCGGGCAAACGGGCTCAGCAGGCACAGATGCGAACGGTTCTCCATTAGTTATGGTACTCCCGCTTATTGCGACTGGAGAATCCACGGAAGCTCCAACGGAGTCGCTGGTCGAAACACTGGCTCCTTTGCTGCAGAATCTCGAAAAGTTGGATGATCAAGTAGCTGCCGATCCTGCTCTGCTTGCAACTCTGCAAGCTTGGATTCAGCAAGTACAACAGTTTTTGCAAGGCGACGGAACAAATCAACAGTTAAACGGTGGAGAAACGACAGAGGCGACAGGCTTAACAGCCTTGGCAGCCAACCCGGCTACTCTTCGATTTGCATTGCAGGACGCTTTGTCACAACTTGCCAATGTAGCAGAGCAGGCTTCTGGAGACCAAAAGTCCCAGGTGACACAGTTGCTACAATCGCTCCAAAGCGCAACGGCAGGTAGGGGAGCAATTTCCGATGAGCAGTGGAATGGTGTAATGAAAGCTGTGGAACTTGCTGATGGTGGGGATTCACAAGCAGTTCAGCCTTCTGCAAATCGAGCAAATGGTACTCAGACCGTAGCTACAGCCACTACAGACAAACAGGTTGTTGCTTCTCAGCAGCAAGCTAGTCAGGGCGAAACTAATCAACGAGGTTCAGAAGGGCAACGTTCATCAACTAATATTCTCGTTCAGTCTGCAGTTAAGACGACTGGAGCGGATGAAGCGAGTGCATTCGTAGATGCAACTGAGCAAGCGGATTCGACAGCAACTGACAATCAGACTCCAGTGATCACGACTGCGGGACAGCTTTCGGTACAAATGCAAGGAACAACACCTTCGGCTCCGGCTCAACCAGTCGTACATGTGCGGCAATTTGCCAAGGAGATGACCGAATTTGTAGTGCAGAAACTTGACATTGTAAAACACACTGGGTTGACGGAAGCGACTATCATGCTTCGTCCAGATCATCTGGGCCAGCTGGAGGTTAAGCTGACAATGCAAAATGGTCATCTGGTTGCCCAGTTCATGACTGAGCATAGCGGAGCGAAGGATTTGCTGGAACAGCAAATGTCGCAGCTGCGTTCGAGTCTCCAGAGCCAAGGTATCCAGGTGGATAAGGTAGAAGTCACGCACAATGAGTCGCTTTCCTCCCATATGTATCAGGATGGGCGCGGATCTGGAGCTAATCAGCAGCAGCAATCCAATCAACGTTCCAAAGCTCGTGGTAGAGAAGAGAGCGAAGATGCTATCAAGGTAGCTGAAATGGCAGAGGAACTCCGTAACTGGACAGCAGAACAACGTGCAGATGATATAAATCGGACAGGCTCCTTTACAGCACAAGCGTAATGATGGAGGTGAGAACACAATGACGACGACAGACAACAATGTATCCACCAGCAACGTCTGGCCGAATTACAATGTGAACAATGTCAAAACGGCGAGTGCTAAGGATACTAAGACTATGGGTAAAGATCAATTTCTGAAAATTTTGATCACCCAGCTACAAAATCAGGATCCGATGCAGCCTTTGGAGGATAAAGAATTTATCGCTCAAATGGCCCAGTTTTCCTCAGTGGAACAACTGATGAACATTTCTACGCAGTTGAATGCATTGGGACAGTCTTTAGGTACGGCTTCCGGTTTGATAGGAAAAGAAGTCAGCTGGATTGAGGCAGGTAAAAAAGACTCCATCACAGGTGAAACAGGTGCGGGTACCGTAAAAAGTGGAATCGTGGATTCCATCGTTATTCGCGACGGTGTGCAGTATGCCAAAATGGGAGCGGCTGAGGTGGCATTAAAAGATGTAACATCAGTGAGTCAGGCTAATACAACGACTCCCGCTATAAATACATCGGATACTTCATCTTCTTCCTCTACTGGAAGCGGTGAGAACTCATGAATGATAGAATGACGGTCGGACGCCTTTTTCCCGCCAACGTGCCCCCGGCAGCAATCTCACAAAACCGAGTAAATTCGGTATCCAAGGATGCCAGACCGTTCGGTCAGGTGTTGCAGGAACAGGTGCTCAAGCTGAGCAACCATGCAGCCAAGCGTCTGGAGCAGCGGGGAATAGAGTTGAGAAGTGACCAAATGGCGAAAATTAACTCTGCTGTGGATAAAGCAGCTGCCAAAGGCGCCAAAGAATCATTGATTTTAATGCAGGATATGGCTTTGATTGTAAGTGTACCTAATCGAACAGTTGTTACCGCGATGGATAAGAAGTCCATGGAGGATAACGTATTTACGCAGATAGATAGTGCTGTGATTATTTCATAAAAATGTATATGAAGTGGCTGGCCCGAATAGGAAAGCCATGAAAAAGCCGCGGATCGACTGATGCGGTCAACTAAGCAACCAATCAGAGGAGGATTTATACTCAATGTTGAGATCAATGTATTCAGGTGTATCGGGCATGAAGGGCTTTCAAACAAAGCTGGACGTTATCGGTAACAACATTGCAAACGTAAATACTACAGGCTTCAAGTCCAGCCGAGTGATGTTCAAGGATATCTTGAGCCAAACGAGTTCAGGTGCAAGCGCACCAGACGCTACGACAACTGCAGGTCAAAATGCCAAACAGGTTGGTCTAGGCGTGTCGGTCAGCTCGATTGATACACTGCATCTTCCAGGTAGTGCAATGACTACGAACAATCCAACGGATTTGCGTATTAACGGTGACGGATTTTTCCTGGTCAAAATGAATGATGCACAGGAAGTTCCCTATCTGACTCGTGCGGGTGATTTCCACATAGATGCAAACCGGAATCTGGTTACTTCCGATGGATTTTTTGTGGGAAATTTGGATGGAGATCCAATCACACTTGAAGACAATGTTACGGCAGTCTCTATCTCACAGGATGGCACGATTGTACAGCAATTAGATGATGGTACAGTGAATAATGGCACGCAAATTGGTATAGCCAGAGTTACTAACCCGGAAGGTTTGGAGAAAATTGGAGGCAGCCTGTATCGTACAACGGTCAACTCCAACATTGATGAACTTGAGCCTGGAGCAGCCAACTCAGAGGGGCGTGGAGCTATCATCGCGGGTCAGCTGGAAATGTCCAACGTTGATCTGACAGGCGAATTTACCGAAATGATCGTAGCTCAGCGCGGATTCCAAGCGAACTCGCGTATCATTACGACCTCGGATGAAGTGCTTCAGGAAGTTGTAAACTTGAAACGATAATCTCATTTAAACGCGGAGGAGTAGAGGCTCCTCCGCACCTATCAGGAGGTTGGTATTACGATGATCCCGTTAACGCGGCTGAACGGCTCGCCTATGTGGCTTAATGCGCTGCTCATTGAGACTGTGGAGGAAACACCGGATACATACGTCACTTTGGTGACGGGGAAACGGTTGATTGTATTGGAAAAAGCGGCAGATGTCGTCTCCTTGATCAAGGGTTACAGCCGTGAAATCGGTATGCATGCCGCCACGATAAAAGTGCAACAAATGGAGGAAGACGAATGAAGAAGATGCTGCCATGGCTCATTACAATTTTACTCGCGATTACTTTGATTGCAGGCGCGGCCTTTGTACTTATACCAGCGCTTAGCGGGAAGAAGTCGGAAGTCATACCGAATGCGCAAGCTGCTCAGGCAGAACAACTTCCAAGATTGTCAGCAGATGAATTGGTGGAAGTGAGCTCTGAAATTACCGGTATCAAAACAAATCTGGCAGACGCAGATTACATTGTTCAGATGAACCTATCTTTTCAATTGAACGATGCCAAAGCAAAAGAATCTTTTGAAAAAATCAAAGACATCAGTATTAAGCCCATCGTTATTCAATTACTTGCAGACACCAAACCTGATGAGCTCAGAACGGCTAAAGGCCGGGACCAGTTCAGTGACAAGCTGACGGATCTCATCAACAAGTCGCTCCCTGAAGGTCACCTGGGGAACGCCAAAATTACAGACTTTTTGCTGGCAGCCATTTGATTCCAGGTGAACTTGTCAGGAACACGTAAGGGGGTGAATAACATTGGTGGATGTACTGTCACAAGGGGAAATTGATGCCCTTTTAGCAGCTCTTTCGTCCGGTGAAATGGATGCGGAAGAACTTAAAAAGGAAGATACCCAAAAGAAAGTTCGCGCTTATGATTTCAAAAGAGCGCTTAGGTTTTCCAAGGATCATATACGGAGTCTGACGCGGATACACGAGAACTTTGCACGGTATCTGACCACATATTTTTCAGCGCAGCTTCGTACTTTTGTCCAAATTAATGTCGTTCAGGTGGAGCAACTTCCTTATGATGAATTCATTCGCTCCATTCCGAAAATGACCATTCTAAACATTTTTGAAGCTGAACCGCTGGAAGGCCGTATGGTGCTTGAGGTTCACCCGAACGTTGCTTATGCCATGTTGGACAGGCTTCTCGGAGGAACAGGTTCGGCACCGTCAAAGGTTACTGCGTTGACCGAAATCGAGACGACGATTATGGAGCGAATTTTCAGTCGTACCTTTGATAGCCTGCAAGAGGCTTGGAAAACGGTACTGGACATTGAACCGCGCCTAGAGGCGATGGAAACAAATCCGCAGTTCATGCAGATTGTCTCGCCGAATGAAACGATTGCTCTGATTTCGCTTAGTACCAAAATTGGTGATACCACAGGGATGATTAACCTCTGTATCCCGCATGTGGTATTGGAACCTATTATGGCTAGACTGTCCACGCACCAGTGGTTTACATCCGAAAAGAAATCAAGGGCGCCCGAAGAGATTGACGCCTTGAGATTACGGGTCACCAAAGCAGAGCTCCCTATTATTGCGGAGTTGGGTGAATCCCGGATAAATGTAGCCGAGTTTCTGGGTCTTTCGGTCGGGGATGTCATTTCATTGAACAAACCTGTCAAAGAAGGACTATCCATCCGGGTAGGCGAGAAATTGAAGTTTATGGGAAGTCCCGGCATGGTAAGAGATCGTGTTGCCGTACAAATTGATGAAATTGTCAACGAAGGAGTTGAAGAAATTGACGAGTAAAGACTATTTGTCCCAGGAGGAAATCGATGCCTTGCTGAAACAGTCTGAAGCGGGGACGGATTCTACTCCCGCAGGCAAGACCGTTGACGATTTTCTGACTCCTCTGGAGCAGGATGCTCTCGGGGAAATCGGTAATATAACGTTCGGCAGCGCAGCTACGGCTCTTTCCACACTGCTCGGTCAAAAGGTGGATATTACGACACCTAAAGTTTCAATTATTACCCGTTCTGAATTTGAAACTGCATTTCCAAAGCCACACGTAGCTGTACATGTAAATTATGTCGATGGATTCGAGGGTATTAACTCACTCGTAATCAAAAAGCGTGATGCACAAGTGATAGCGGACTTAATGCTTGGTGGTGAAGGAAACCCAGCAGATGAAGAATTGAATGAAATCCACATTAGTGCTGTGCAGGAAGCGATGAACCAGATGATGGGATCGTCGGCGACCTCAATGTCTACTATGTTTAATCGTTTTGTTAATATCTCTCCACCGGGGATTGATATTTTGGATCCTATGCACGGTGATGGAGTATCCAGTCTGCCGGATGAAGAGACGCTCATCACAGTCTCCTTCCGGTTATTGATCGGGGATCTTATTGACTCTACGCTGATGCAACTGTTACCTGTTAATTTCGCCAAAAAAATGGTGAGCATCCTAATGAATGGCGGAGAGGATGAAGAACAACCGCAAGCGTCTGCACAGCAGGTAGCTGCAACAGCTGCTCCCGAAGTGCCGCAACAAGCTAGCGTTCCGCAGCAACCGCCTGCACCAGCCTATCAACAGCCACCTGCAGCCGCGCAGGCGCCGCAAGACGCAGGCTATGGACAACAACCGCCAATGTATCCTCAAGACCCGGGATATGGGCAGCAGGGCGCTCCAGGCTATGGAACACCGGGTTATGGAATGCCAGCTGGTGTACCGCCGCAAGCTCCTTACGGAACGCCTCATCACTACGGCGCAGTACCGGGACGTAATGTAAATGTACAACCTGTACAATTTTCTAACTTGCAGTCCGGTGCATTTGCGCAAGTGGATGAAAACAATTTAAATTTATTGATGGACATTCCCCTTAGAGTCACCGTAGAATTAGGAAGGACCCAAAAGCAAATTAAAGATATTCTGGAGCTCTCACAAGGTTCAATTATTGAACTAGACAAGCTTGCTGGGGAGCCGGTGGACATTTTGGTAAACAACAAACTGATTGCCAAGGGCGAGGTTGTCGTAATCGACGAGAACTTTGGTGTGCGCGTAACAGATATTGTAAGTCAATGGGACCGTATTCAAAAATTACAATAAAAGCATAATTTAGGGAGGATTTATTTCAGATGGCAAACCGTATTTTGATCGTGGACGATGCTGCATTTATGAGAATGATGATTCGGGACATCCTGTCCAAAAATGGATTTGAGGTAGTAGGAGAGGCCCAAGATGGATCACAGGCCATTGAAAAATTCAAGGAGCTTCGTCCGGACCTGATTACGATGGATATCACGATGCCTGAAATGGACGGCATTGCCGCTCTGA
Source organism: Paenibacillus sp. 1182 (assembly GCF_017833915.1). Classification (NCBI taxonomy): domain Bacteria; kingdom Bacillati; phylum Bacillota; class Bacilli; order Caryophanales; family Paenibacillaceae; genus Paenibacillus; species Paenibacillus sp. 1182. The sequence continues at coordinate 253,747 of NZ_JAFICR010000003.1, forward strand.
AGGAAATCAAACAAATTGACGCGAATGCAAAGGTTATCATGTGTTCCGCGATGGGTCAGCAAGCAATGGTTATTGATGCCATTCAAGCTGGCGCAAAAGATTTTATCGTTAAGCCTTTCCAATCGGATCGGGTTATCGAAGCCATCAACAAAACACTGGGTGTCTAAGGCGCACCCAGTATGGATACACAACAGGGTGCCTCTGACGCATTGAGTACATCCAGCAATATAGGCAACATTGCCTGGGTCCTTTTCGTGCTAATCTTTATCATCGTACTGATCGTGTACTTGATACGGTTTTTGAGTAAAAGAAATCAGAGCTGGTTCAGCAACCGCTCCGTTCGCATACTGGGAGGCGTGGGACTGGGTCCCAATAAATCCCTTCAGCTTGTTGAAGTAGGTAGCAGTGTGTACCTCATTGGTGTGGGAGAAGATATCCAGCTTGTTGACAAAGTATCCGATCCTGAAGAAGTGGAGCAAATTTTGGCCGCACTGGAGCAAGAAGCTTCTCTGCAGCGCGGCCCGATTGCCCCGCTATTCGCTAAAATTGCGGATAAGCTTCGCCGGAACAACGCGGCACAGCAGCAGCCTGAAGAGGAGACATCTTTTCACGAGATGTTTGAATCCAAGCTTCGGCAAATGCCGAATCGTAAGGATAAACTTGAAAAGCTGCGCAATGAGGAGAATACTACAGATCGGTCGGGAGATTCATGAGAAAAAAGATTATACTTGCATGTTTGCTGCTTGTCTTGTTCAGCTTCATTTCGGTGACGGCGGCCTCTGCGGAACCGATTCCGAACATTGATATTCAAGTCGGCAATTCGGACAAAGGACAGCCCGGTGCCACCTCGCTGTCTATTATTTTACTTATTACTGTCATTAGTGTAGCGCCCGCGTTGCTTGTACTTATGACAAGTTTTACACGAATTGTGATTGTGCTTGGCTTTGTGCGAACTTCGCTGGGAACCCAGCAGATGCCGCCTAATCAGGTGCTTGTTGGACTGGCTTTGTTTCTCACTTTATTCATTATGGCACCGACGTTCTCAGCTATGAATGAAACTGCGCTTCAGCCGTATCTCAAGGGGGATATAACACAGTCTCAGGCGCTGGACAAGGCATCGGTACCGATCAAGACCTTTATGTTCTCTCATACACGTGAGAAGGATCTACTGCTCTTTATGAAATACACCAAGATGGAAAAACCAAAGAATTATCAGGATATTCCACTAACGGTGATGGTTCCGGCTTATGCAATCAGTGAGTTGAAAACGGCCTTTCAGATGGGCTTTATGATTTTCATACCATTTTTAGTTATAGACATTGTAGTGTCGAGTACACTCATGGCTATGGGGATGATGATGCTACCACCGGTAATGATTTCACTTCCTTTTAAAATACTGCTCTTTGTACTTGTAGATGGTTGGTATTTGGTAGTCAAATCGTTGCTTCTAAGTTTTAACACATGAGTACTTCATGCAAGGACAGCAATCAAGGAGGACGGCAATGACTTCGGAGTTTATTATTTCCCTGGCTGGGCAAGCGGTGTACATTGTACTCAAGGTGAGCGCTCCGATGCTGATTTTGGGGCTAGTCGTGGGTTTGATTATCAGCATTTTTCAGGCGACAACCCAAATTCAGGAGCAGACACTGGCCTTTGTTCCGAAGATTGTCGCCGTATTGCTGGCATTGCTTTTGTTCGGGCCTTGGATATTGACCACATTAGTGGACTTTACGTATAACATTCTGGACAATTTGTACAAATATATAGGTTAGGCTGAATGTTATGAACATATTGTTACAAAGTTTTCCTGTTTTTTTGCTGATTTTTTGTCGGATTACCTCATTTTTTGTAGTAGCGCCTATTTTTTCGACCCGAGGTGTACCTAATATCTTTAAGGTCGGAATTTCAGGATTTCTAGCTTTGGTCGTGTATCTTACATATGGTACGCATCAACAGGTACCGACCGATGTAGCGTATGTGCTGTTAGTGGGCCGTGAAGTGCTGATTGGGTTGTTATTGGGATTTACTGCATATCTGTTCATGACAGCGATCCAAACCGCAGGTTCATTTATAGATTTACAGGTGGGGTTCGGAATGGCAAGTGTGTTTGATCCCATGACAGGGGCTTCAACGCCTTTAACAGGGAATTTTAAGTTTGCCATAGCTGTATTGTTCTTTTTAAGTATAAATGGGCACCATCATCTGCTAAATGCTATCTTATACAGCTATGATTGGGTACCGTTGACAAATGATTTTTTTGTAAAGCTGTATGGTGGCAGTGTAACTGAATTTCTGGTACGTTCTTTTGCGGAATCATTTATGCTGGCCTTTCAAATTGCTGCCCCCATTGTAGTAGCTACCTTTTTAACGGATGTGGGACTCGGTTTTTTAGCTAAAACAGCGCCACAATTCAACATTTTTGTCATTGGTGTACCTCTTAAAATTATTGTGGGACTGTTCATGTTACTGCTTCTCATGCCAAGTTTTGCTTTTATATTCGAAAGATTGTTTTCTGTGATGTTCGAATCCATGCGCAACTTGTTGGATATTATGGGTAATCGTCCTTAATGTCTGGTCTGGAGGAACGTAGTTTGTCATTTAAATATGCTATGAACCTGCAGTTGTTCTCAGGGGAAAAAACGGAAAAAGCTACACCCAAAAAGAAACAGGATGCAAGACAAAAAGGGCAGGTTGCCAAAAGCATGGAGTTGCCCGCCGCTGGTGTCCTGTTGGTTACGTTTTTTTGCCTCATGATTTTCGGCGGGTATTTTAAGGACCATGCGGTTCGACTATTTCGAGATATTTTTGTGAATCGGCTTTCTATGGAGGTAACGCCGAACACAACGCTGCTGATGATGGGCGAATATGGCGTGCAAATCTTAATTATGCTGGCACCTATTTTTATTGGGGCCATTGTCATTGGGATAGCAGCGAATTACATGCAGATCGGTTTTTTATTAACCGGAGAGGGCATTACGCCCAAGTTTAGCAAGATTGATCCGATTAAAGGATTCAAAAATATTTTTTCCATGAGGTCATTGGTTGAATTCCTGAAATCTGTTTTAAAGATGACCGTAATTGGTTATCTGGTGTACAGCGTACTCTGGAAAACAAAGGCTGACCTACCCAAACTGGCTGAAATGTCCGGCGATCAGATGTTGAGCTTTACAGCTTCATTAACGATGGAACTGGGGCTCAAAATTGGTGTGGTGCTGTTCGTTTTAGCGGTATTGGACTATATGTATCAACGTTATGAGCATGAGAAAAACCTGAAAATGTCCAAACAGGACATCAAGGATGAATACAAGAAAATGGAGGGTGACCCGCTGATCAAAGGGAAAATTCGCGAGCGTCAGCGCCGTATGGCTATGCAGCGTATGATGCAGGAGGTTCCTAATGCAGATGTCATCATTACCAACCCTACGCACTTTGCTGTGGCTTTGAAATATGACGGTTCGGAGATGGAAGCGCCGCAGATTATTGCGAAAGGGCAAGATTACGTTGCGCTCCGAATTAAAGAAATTGCCAAGCAAAACGGCGTTATAACGATGGAAAACAAGCCGCTGGCGCGGGCGCTGTTTCAAAGAGCCGAAATCGGGGATGCGATACCAGCTGATCTGTTCCAGGCCGTTGCCGAAGTGCTGGCGTATGTATATAAATTAAAAGGTAAAGTGAAATAAAGGGATCGGAGGGCTAGAGACCCGTGAAAATAAAAGAAATAACTGTCCTTGCAGGCGTCATCGGTATCGTTCTTATGATGATTCTCCCGATCCCATCATGGCTGCTGGATATCCTACTCGTCATTAATATTTCTATTGCTTTAATGATTCTACTCGTTTCTATGAATACGAAGGAAGCTTTACAGTTCTCTATTTTCCCTTCATTGCTGCTCATTACAACGTTATTTCGTTTGGCACTTAATATCTCTACAACCAAACTTATTTTAGGTGAGGGCCATGCAGGGGAAGTAGTTGCTACGTTTGGTAGTTGGATTGCAGGAGGGCAAATTGCCGTCGGTTTTGTTGTCTTTCTCATTCTCGTGGTCGTACAGTTCATTGTTATCACCAAGGGATCTGAGCGGGTTGCTGAGGTAGGCGCACGGTTTACATTGGATGCAATGCCGGGTAAACAAATGAGTATTGATGCGGATCTGAATGCAGGTTTGATCAATGAGCAGCAAGCCCGTGAACGACGCAGTAAAATCGAACGGGAAGCAGATTTTTACGGAGCGATGGATGGTGCGAGTAAATTCGTTAAAGGTGATGCCATTGCTAGTATTATCATTTTGATCATCAACTTGGTCGGTGGCTTTATTATCGGTATGGCCGTTCAGGGAAAAGGATTTCAAGAGGCGCTGTCGACTTATTCTGTCCTCACCATCGGTGACGGACTGGTCAGTCAGATTCCCGCACTGCTCATATCCACGGCGTCAGGCTTGATTGTTACGCGGGCTACGTCAGATGGCAACTTGGCAGAGGATTTAACTGGACAACTCTTTTCTTATCCAAAACTGATCTACATTGTGGCTGCCACAATTGCATTATTAGGGCTTTTCACACCTATTCATATCATTACAACTCTTCCACTGGCGATTCTGCTGTTTTTTGCGGCTCGAAGAATGCAGGGCAATATGGAGCGCAAGCAGATAGCCGATGAACAGCTGGAAGAGGAGCAACAAATTGAAGAAGTCCGTAGTCCGGAAAGTGTCATTAATTTGCTTCAGGTAGATCCAATTGAATTTGAATTTGGATACGGGTTAATTCCGCTGGCGGATACACAGCAGGGCGGGGATTTATTAGATCGGATTATTATGATCCGTCGTCAATGTGCTTTGGAACTGGGTTTGGTTGTACCGGTCATTCGTATTCGAGACAACATTCAGCTCAAACCTAACGAGTATGTAATTAAAATTAAAGGTAATACCGTGGGCGGCGGAGAGCTTCTGTTAAATCATTACCTGGCTATGAGTCCAGGATACGACGATGATTCTATTACAGGAATCGAAACGACGGAACCAGCCTTCGGATTGCCTGCGCTCTGGATTGATGAGAACACCAAGGATGTTGCGGAATTATCTGGTTATACCGTAGTTGATCCACCTTCAGTTGTAGCTACTCATCTTACGGAGACGATCAAGAAACATGCTCATGAGTTGCTTGGCAGACAGGAGACACGTTCGCTGGTCGACAATCTCAAAGAGAATTATCCAGTGCTGGTGGACGACCTTATTCCTTCTGTGCTTGCGATTGGGGATGTACAAAAAGTGTTAGCCAAGCTGTTGAAAGAAAAAATCTCCATTCGCGATATGGTGACTATTTTCGAAACACTAGCTGACTACGGTACTTATACAAAAGATCCCGACGTGCTGACTGAATATGTCCGTCAGGCGTTGTCCCGCCAGATTACGCAGCAATTTGCCCAACAAGGGGAGACGTTACGCGTTATTACAGTGGGACCAGGATTGGAAAAGAAAATTGCTGAAAGCGTACAACAGTCGGAGCAAGGTAGCTATTTGGCTCTTGACCCGGTGTCTACGCAAACGGTGTATCAAAGGATGATGGAGCAAATCAACCGCCTTATTCAATCTGGACAGCAGCCTATTGTATTAACGTCACCGACAATTCGTATGTATTTGCGGCAAGTGATGGAGCGGACGATGCAGGATGTCCCGGTGCTGTCGTACAGTGAGCTGGAGCCGAACGTTGAAATTCAAAGTGTCGGGGTGGTGAACTTATGAGAGTAAAACGATATGTAGTGGATACCATGCCAGAAGCCATGCTGCAAATCAGGGGTGACTTAGGAACAGACGCCGTCATTTTAAGTACAAAGGAAATGAAGGTCGGCGGTTTCATGGGAATGTTCAGTAAAAAGAAAATCGAAGTGGTTGCAGCGGTAGAGGAGAAGCAACCTCAAAAGCCACGACGGTTTGGACCATCTTCACAAGAGCTTGCCCGGGCGGCTTCACCTCAAATGAACGCTCCTGAACAGCCAGAAAAATCATTTATGCCTGTGGTTCCCAGACAAGCTGCTCCAGAAGCTTACCGGCGGGTAACGCAGATGACGGGTGGTTCCAAAGAAGAACAAGCTGAATTAATGATCGATGCAGAACAAGCAGCTTCAGCAACTGAGCATTTGTCATCTAGGTCTGCTAATAATCTGGAGACTACGTCTCAAGCACTTGATCATGAAGCATTACTTTCGAACATGAAATCATCCAGTGAACTGTTTAAACAGCCCATTGAAGCAAGCGTTTCAGACAAGAGCGGAGCGGAGGAAAATCAGGCTCTGCTTAATGAATTGCGGGAAATGAAAGCTATGATGACTCGGTTTTCCCGAAACTCTTCAATGGAAAGTACTTGGCCGGAGCCGCTGCAAGAGATTTGTGAGCGTGTGCTGGAACAGGAAGTGGAACGTGATTTACTGGAGTATTGGCTCGAACAGGTATATGTGCGTCGGAGTGAGCACCCTTTTGTGCCTGAAACTTTCGATTGGGAACAAACCTTTCGTGAGGAAGTGGCCAGTTTTATTCAGACAAGACTGGACAAAGGGATCTCCAAAGATACCAAAATTGTGTATGTGGCAGGTCCTACCGGAGTAGGGAAAACAACAACCATTGCCAAGTTAGCAGCAGAACAGTTGTTTAAGCATCATCGCAAAGTTGGATTTATTACTTCTGACACGTACCGGATTTCTGCCGTCGAGCAACTGCGTACATATGCTACGATTTTGAATGTACCGCTTGAAGTTGTGCAATCTCCCGGTGACGTTCACAGAGCCATGCAACGTCTGGAACATTGTGACCTGATCCTCATGGATACGGCAGGACGAAATTATCGAAATGAATTACTTGTTTCGGAACTGCAAAGTCTGCTTTCGCCTATTAATGAAAGTGAGACGTATCTGGTACTCAGCCTAACATCCAAAAGCAAAGATATGCTCAATATAACTGGACATTTCAGCAAGTTTGGTCTCGGTAAGGTTGTGTTTACTAAGATGGACGAGACAGGTAGCTGCGGTGGAATGTTTAATCTTTTGCATCAATTTCCGATGCAGCTGGCCTATATTACCAATGGACAAAATGTTCCTGATGACTTGCTTCATCCCGATACAGAAATGGTGACAAGCATGCTGCTTGGACCCAAAACATCAACAGGAGTTAACGGAGATTCCATATGAGTGACCAAGCCCAATCACTTAGACAAATGGCTTCTTCCTTGGATAAATATCGATTGCCCCCACGTAATCGTCAAGCAAAAATTATAACGATCACCAGTGGTAAAGGCGGGGTGGGCAAATCCAATTTCACGCTGAACTTTGCTCTTGCTCTGCAATCCCTTGGTCGAAGGGTACTTGTGTTTGATGCTGATATAGGTATGGCCAATATTGATGTATTAATGGGAGCCAATTCACAATACAATCTTTTTCACCTGCTAAAACGTGAGAAATCAATTGATGAAATTATTCAAACGGGTGTAGGTGGTTTGCCTTATATTGCTGGAGGATCGGGTTTGAGCGAATTGTTTACGTTATCGGATGACGATCTGAATTATTTTGCCGAAGAAGTAGAGAAAATGGCGGCAGATATGGATTATATTCTATTTGATACAGGTGCAGGTTTATCCAAAGAAAACCTTAAATTCATCACTTCAGCTGACGAATGCCTGGTTGTAACTACACCGGAACCGACGTCCTTAACAGATGCGTATGCGCTAATTAAAGTCGTCAGCGGTTTGCAAAAGGATACGGTATTCAAAATTATAGTCAATCGTGCCGATAACGATAATGAGGCCCGTCAAGTTGCCGATAAGATCGCACTGGTTGCGAAACGCTTTTTGGAGATCGATATCCCGTTGCTTGGACATATCAGTGATGATACTCATGTCATGCAAGCAGTCAAAAGGCAAGTACCATTTATGGTTGCTTTTCCGGGATGTGCGGCTTCAAGAGATGTATTGAATCTGGCACACCGTTTTGCAGCAATGCCACAGATTCCGCAATCAGGTGCATTGAGTGGAATTAAAGGGTTTATGCAAAAATGGTTGCGGCGTTCTGTACATTGATTTTGATGAGAGGAAACAGAGGTGTTTAACATGTGTGCTTACCGGGTGCTGGTTGTAGATGATTCGGCCTTTATGCGCAAAATTATTACAGATTTAATTGTAAGGGATGAGTCGTTCAACATCGTAGGTACAGCCGCCAATGGCAAAGAGGCTGTAGAGAAAGTGAAGGAATTGCAGCCCGATTTGGTCACCATGGATGTCGAGATGCCTGAAATGAATGGTCTTGAAGCATTGCCATTGATTATGGCAGCCCATCCGCTACCTGTAATTATGCTGTCAGGCATTAATGAACAAGGCATGAAGGAGACCATCATGGCTCTGGAGGCAGGAGCTTTCGATTTTATAAGAAAGCCTTCCATCGCTCATGCGCAAGATATTGAGCAAGTGAGTAAGGCGCTGCTGGAACAGATGCACACTGCTATGCAAGCAGTGCGGAGTCGTCTGGAGCGCAAGGAAGCTAATGAGCGCAAAGCTGCATTGGAACAAGCGAAAAAAACGCCACAGCAAAAGCCTCCAGGACAGGCTGTGACTGAGAAGCGATCAGGCAGTCAAGCTTCGACAGACAAGTCTCCTGTTGTTCCGCTTGCTCCTTCACCTGCTGTATCAGCTCAGCCGAAGCGTGATGTTGGCAAGTCCGCCCCGGCAGTAGCCAAGCAGGAAACTAAACGACAACAGTCTGGAACATCTGTTACAGCGGGGCGCATAGAACAGCAGCCAGCTGCTCAGCCAAGCAATAAGTCAGTCCAAGCACCTACTGTTCAGAAGAAGGAAGATTTGTCCAAGGGGATAGGACGAACACCAGGGCAACTAAACAGTACTACTACGGCCGCTGGCAAATCGCTGCATGGTAAGGATAAAGCAGGCTTGGTTAAGCCGGAGCCCCATAAGACGGTGATTTCATCAGCTACTCGTACTCCTGCGGCTGCTACGCCTCCAGTAGCGGCACCTACAGTTCCTGCCGCACCTAAGGGATTGTCACTTAAAAAAGGTGTGCACACGTCCAACTTTCGCAAACTAGTGGCGGTGGGATGTTCTACGGGCGGTCCGCGGGCGCTTAAGACGCTGTTGGAACGCATTCCTGGTGATTTTCCTGCTCCAATCGTTATCGTTCAGCATATGCCGCCAAACTTCACTCGTTCGCTGGCACAACGCTTAAACACGTTAAGTCCACTCCGAGTTGTGGAGGCTGAGCAGGGAATGACGTTGGAGACTGGAACGGCCTACATTGCCCCAGGGGGATATCAACTAAGAATTGTACCAGGAGCTGGTGGTAAATACACTGTGTCACTGAAGACGGAGGAAGCTCGCAATGGTCACCGTCCTTCCGTAGATACGATGTTTGAATCGTTGCTCTCGTTAACCTCGTTGGAGCGGCATCTAGTATTGCTCACTGGAATGGGGAGCGACGGGGCCAAAATGATGAAGAAGCTTTATGATGCTGGGGTACAATCCACATTTGCTGAAAATGAGGAAACTTGTGTAGTGTACGGAATGCCCCGCTCAGCAGTAGAGTTAAAATGTGTGCGTCACCTTCTGCCAATGCAGGAGATCGCCCCCAAGCTTGTACAAGTTGTGAAATAATCGGAGTGTAACTCATGGAGGAGGTGTCTCACAATGGACATGAACCAATATTTAAACATGTTTATTGATGAGTCGAATGATCATCTGCAATCTCTTAACGAAAAAATGCTTCAACTGGAAAGCAATCCAACTGATCTAGGTATCGTTCAGGTGATTTTCCGTTCTGCCCATACCCTCAAGGGAATGGCTGCTACGATGGGGTTTGAAGACCTAGCATCGCTTACCCACCAAATGGAAAACGTTCTTGATCTTGTACGTAACAACAAGCTGGCGATGCATGAATTTATATTCGATACCTTATTTAAGGGATTGGATGCTCTGGAGTCCATGGTGCAGCACATTACAGAGGGAGGCGACGGAAAAGCGGATGTCTCCTCTATTGTATCTTCACTACAATCCATCGTGAGCGGGGATTTCCAAAAGACCGGCGCAAATGCTGCGACTGAGGAGTCTCCATCTAAAAAAGTGGGCAAAAACGATAGTGCTGGGCTTGTTTTGGATCAGTTCCAGTATTCTGTATTGGAGCAATCTATTTCTGAAGGACATCGTGTTCACTATATACAGGTAACAATCAGCTCAGAGAGCCAGTTAAAGGCGGCGCGTGCTTTTATGGTGTTTAATACACTGGAAAACTCTGGTGAAATCGTCAAGGCCTATCCGTCGGTACAGGATATTGAGCAGGAGAAATTCGAGCAAAGCTTCTCGTTATATTACATAACGCAGAAAGAAGTTGGGGAGCTGGAAAAGGAAATCGCGGGCATCTCTGAGATTGACACTGTCTCAGTGGTACAACTAGATCAGGAATCGCTTAAACAAATGAGCGAAGTTACTGCTGGACTGGCTGAGACTGCTGCGGTACAGGAAGCTCCTGTTGCCGTGCAATCACCTGCTCCATCCCAGCCGCAGTCTTCAGCTGCGGCCTCTGTGGCTAAGGCAGCTGCAGGTAAGACGCCAGCAGCTAAGGCAGCTGCCCCTACGCATAACCGTACGATTCGTGTAGATATTGAACGTCTGGATGTACTTATGAACTTATTTAGCGAGTTGCTCATTGACCGCGTGCGGTTAGAGCAGTTGGCAAGTGAAGCTTCCAATCCAGCACTGACAGAAACGGTAGAGCACATGAGTCGTGTGAGCAGCGATTTACAAAACGTCGTTCTTAAATTGCGAATGGTACCAGTAGACACTGTTTTCAATCGTTTTCCGCGTATGGTGCGCGATCTGGCCAAATCGCTGGATAAAAAACTTGATTTGGTTATTACTGGAGCAGAGACTGAAATGGACCGCACTGTTATCGACGAAATTGGCGATCCTCTGGTGCATTTGCTTCGTAACTCCGTGGATCATGGCATTGAGTCGGTAGCCGATCGGATTGCAGCTGGTAAACCTGAGACAGGAACGGTTAACTTGCGTGCTTTTCATAGCGGAAATAACGTATTCATCGAGATTGAAGATGACGGAAATGGTATTAATCGCGATAAGGTACTAAACAGTGCTATTTCTAAAGGGATTTTGACAGCAGAGCAAGCAGCGGTCATGACCGACGAGGAAGCTTATCAGGTATTGTTTGCTCCAGGCTTTAGCACAGCTGCAGTCATTTCAGACGTATCAGGACGCGGTGTCGGTTTGGACGTTGTTAAATCCAAAATCACTGCTTTGGGTGGCAATGTTACGGTTCACTCTACACTGGGCCAAGGCACTAATTTCTCTGTGCAATTGCCGCTCACCCTATCCATTATTGCAGCCATGATGATACAGATCGGTTCTGAAAAATATGCGATCCCATTGTCCTCCATTGTGGAGACTGCGATTGTCAAACGGACACAAATTCGTTCTGTACATGGCAATAAAATGATTGCTTTCCGCGATTCTCATATCCCGCTCATCTCCTTGAGTCAGCTGTTTGAGGTACCGGACTTCAATGAAGATGAAGAAGAAGAGACAGAGGTCGTGGTCATCCGCAAGGGAGACCGTTTGGCAGCTCTTTCTGTACAGGACTTTTTGGGACAAAGTGAAATTGTCCTTAAAAATCTGGGCAAATACCTTCCAAACATCCAAGGAATTTCAGGTGCCACGATTCTGGGTGACGGTCAGGTTGCGTTGATCATTGACCCGAATGTTTTCATTAAATAATGTCTTCATCAGAAATGAAAGAAATGTGAAGTTGCTGACATCAATAAGGAGGGTTTTTAGACATGGGAGAAGAAATTAAAGTTATCGTATTTAAGCTTGGTGAAGAGGAATACGGTGTTGAAGTAGAAAAAGTCCAATCTATTGAACGCATGGTGCCGATTACACGGGTTCCAAGAACTTACGATTTTGTAAAAGGTGTATTCAACATGAGAGGCGTAGTCATTCCGGTTATTGATCTTCGTGGCCGATTTGGATTGCCTGAAGCTGAATATACCGATCAAACCCGCATCATTATCGTTGCAGTGGGCGAAATGCAAGTCGGCTTTATCGTTGATTCAGCGAATGACGTTATTGACCTGAATACTGACAATATCGAGACACCACCGGAAGTGATTGGCGGAGTTAAGGCTAAATATCTTCGCGGAGTTGCTAAAATTGGTGAAGAGCGCTTGTTGATTATGCTGAACTTGTCCGAAGTCCTGAATCGTAGCGAAATGAACCAACTGGAAGGCTTAGAGGATTAACATATGGAGAATCTTGGGAATCTCGAAGACTTCAAGTTGGATGTGTTGAAAGAAGTCGGCAACATTGGCTCGGGGAACGCTGCTACAGCGCTCTCCCGGCTTCTCAATAAACCGGTCGACATGGGTGTGCCTAAAGTACAAATGCTGCCTTTTGAGGAAATTGCCGATAAAGTCGGTGGAAATGAGCAACTTGTTGTTGCAATATTTTTTAGGGTAGAAGGGGAAGCCCCCGGCAATCTATTCTTCATATTGCAGCCTCAGGCGGCAAAAGGCTTACTTTCCCGTTTGGCGAATATTCCTTCAGATGACGAGGACAGTTTTAACGAAATGGAGCACTCAGCCCTGTCGGAGATCGGAAACATTTTAGCGGGCTCTTACCTGTCTTCGCTGGCCGATTTCACACGTTTATCCATGTATCCAACAGTCCCTGCGCTGGCGTTGGACATGGCAGGAGCAATTCTTAGCTACGGACTGCTGCAGTTTGGGCAGATGGGAGATGCTGCATTATTGATTGACACATCGTTTCTGGAAGGGCAGAATCAGATAGAGGGTCAATTTTTCCTGATTCCTGATCCAGAATCGTTCGGGAAAATCTTTAGGTCGTTAGGAGTCCCGATGAACGATGATTGAGGATAAAAGCATCATTAAAGTCGGCATGGCAGATTTAAATGTTACCAGCAATCCGAACTCGATTCGTACGACAGGACTTGGCTCCTGCGTCGGATTGACCCTCTATGATCCTCATTTGAAACTGGCAGGCATGGCACATGTGATGCTACCGTCCTCAGATATTGCGCGTGAAGGGCAGCTGAATATAGCCAAATATGCGGATACGGCGCTGCCCGAGTTATTTGAGAGGATGCTGAAATTGGGTGCAGAACGACGCAGGCTGATTGCTAAAATGGCAGGGGGAGCGCAGATGTTCGCCTTTGCTGGTAGTGGAGACACCATGCGGATTGGTCCACGTAATGTAGAATCATGCAAGGAAATGCTCGTAGATCTCGGCATTCCTTTGATTGCGGAGGACACAGGCGGCAATTATGGACGAACGATTGAGTTGGACTCTGAAACTGGCGTTTTGAATATTCGAAGCGTACAAAAAGGTGTAAAGGAATTATAAACATGTTATTTGGCAGCTTACGCATTAATCTTTGGTCTGGAGTAGTCGGATTTATTCTGACTTTTGTGTTGTCCGTTGGCAGCAATCTGCTGACCACGAGCTTAATTCGTGGCTTGATCGCCTTCGTTTTTTGGTTCCTACTTGCATTTGTGCTGCGCTGGACACTAGGTGTTGTAGCGCGGCCAGATCTGGGGAATGCCCAAAGCCGGGCAAGCTCTCAGGTAGATGGCGTAGGGGGGAATCTGGACCTGACGACACCAGACGAAAATGAAGACCTGAATGAATTGCTGAAACCGAAACCAGAGCAGACGGACGAGGGGGATAATGGTTTTGCACCTTTAAACCCACCTAAGCTGGTTTCCAACAAGGACCCTGAAGAATTGGCCAAGGCCGTTCGTCACCTGACAGACAAATAAGGAGGGTGAAGCCGATGAACGAGCGAAAAGCCGCTCATTTAAACCATTCCGAACTATGGGAACAATGGAAAGAACACGGTGACAAGGAAGCAAAAAAACAGTTAATTGAAAAGTATCTCCATATTGTGGAGTATGTGTCAGGCCGTCTTGCAGTAGGCTTGCCTAAAAATGTATCCAAGGATGATCTGGCGAGTAACGGCGTTATGGGTTTGATTGACGCTTTAGAGAAATTTGACTATGAGCGTGGTTTGCAGTTTGAGACTTATGCTTCTTGGCGTGTTCGTGGAGCGATTTTGGATGGTCTTCGTCAAGGGGATTGGGTTCCTCGTTCAGTTAGGGAAAAAGCGAAAAAAATCGAGGATGCATACCAGCATTTGGAACAAAGATATCTACGCACGGTCAGCGACGAAGAGATGAGTCATTATTTGGACGTTTCTGAGAAAGAGTTTCAAAATATGATCCAAGAGGTCGCTGTTATGTCGATTGTCTCACTGGAGGATCCGATCCGCGAAGAGGAATCGGAAACACGGCTTTCCCTTTTGGTGGACGAGAAGGCGAAAAATCCGGATCATAAGGTCAATGAATTTACACTTCGTGATGCCCTTGCACAAGGCATTGATAAATTGACTGAAAAAGAACGTATCGTTGTTTCTTTATTGTATTACGAGGATTTGTCACTCAGCGAAATCGCTGAGGTCATGTCGCTATCTCCATCGCGAATTTCACAGTTGCATTCCAAAGCAATATTACGTCTGAGAGCGACATTGGACAAACAACGGGATTTGCTAATGCGTAAAGATTAACGTACGGGAGGTTACAGTAACAGTTAGACGGAAGGAGCACCCTTGTGGAGAAGCAATATGCTTTGGACCAGTTTTTAAAAGTGGTTGTCTCACCTGACAAACAAACCGCCTACTTGGAGTTTGCCAAACGTGAAGAAGGCTTTGCCTGTTCTGTGGAAGAATTAGAGCGTTTTCTAAGCAACCAAAAAATATCCTACGGTTTAATAACCGATGCAATTCGCGTATTTGCGGCAAGTCCGGAAGATCATTTCTTCGGAAAATTACTGATTGCTCAGGGAAAGCAGCCGATCCATGGCACAGACGGAAAAATCAATCTGGCTGATATTGTGACTGGCGAAGATGCACATAAGCCGCTTGAAACCGTGGATGGACGGGTGGATTATAAAGAACTAACTCGTTTAAGAAATGTAAAACGTGGTCAACTGATTGCCGAACGGGTTGATCCTCTGCCAGGTGTACCGGGGATTGCTGTAACCGGAGAGGAAATTCCTTTTCTTCCAGGTAAAGAGGCGCGTTTTAAAGTTGGAAAAAATGTAGTGATTCATCCAGAAGGTGTTGCGATGTATGCGGCTATTGACGGACTGGTAACTACGACTGAAAAGGGCAAACTTAATGTGTTCCCCGTATATGAAGTTAACGGGGACGTCGATTATAGTGTCGGCAACATTGATTTTGTTGGAACCGTCGTCATTCGTGGGAATGTTTTGACAGGTTTCCGGGTTCGGGCGGCTGGCGACATTCGTGTCATCGGTGGTGTGGAAGGGGCCGAAATTGTGGCGGAAGGTTCAGTGGAAATCACTGGCGGTATTATCGGATACCATAAGGGGTTCGTGAAAGCTGCACAAAATGTGAAATGCTCGTTTATACAAGATGGTAACGTGATTGCGGGAGGCGATGTACTTGTATCCCAGAGTATCATGCATTCCCAGATCAAAGCGAGTAATAATGTAATCTGCGAAGGGACAAAAGGGCTTATCGTAGGTGGCAGTGTACAAGCTGGTAAAAAGGTAGTGGCTCGTACCGTCGGTAATACGATGTCCACAGCTACCAATATCGAAGTGGGTGTACTTCCCGAACTGCGCGATGAACTGACAGAACTCCGCGCACGTTTGAAGCAGCAGACAGACAGCCAGGATAAAACGAATAAGGCTCTTACCATATTGGATCAGCTTGCCGCCGCCGGACAGCTTGCACCTGAAAGAATGGCTATGCGAATCAAGCTGACATCTACTAAAAAATCTAATGAACAGGAGCTTTTGGAAACCAAGTCCAGAATGCTTGAAATTGAACGAACATTAGAGGATACAAGCCGCGCACGGGTAGAAGTGAAAAATGTGATTTACGGTGGCTCTAAAATAGTTATCGGCAGATATACAAAATTTATTAAAGATTCAGTGGAAAGAATGGCGTTTTATTATCATGAGGGAGACATCAGCATGTCCTCCTACGTGTAATTCGGCACACTGATAAACAACATTTAACATTGTATTCCTTGGAAGAAAGATACGGATGCCCAATCGGAAAGGGTGTGGTCCAATGAGCTTGAAGGCTGTTGAATTGCAAATTGCCGTACCTCGCACCAGCGAAGCTGGAAAATACCAAAGTGAGTCCCAGCAGCGGCCGATGAATGATCAAGCATTGCTTGGACAAAAGGCCGCGCTGGAGACGGAGAACATGCGTCAGCGAAGCAGTGCTGTAGATCAGTCTGCGGAAACATTTGTCGGTGAGCGGCAAACAGGGGGACAGAGCAGAGATTCTTCCCAGCAGAGCCGCTCCCGGCCAGATGAGGCTGAACTGCCTAAGGAGCATCCGGCAGAGCATCCGTTCAAGGGACACCATATTGATTTTTCGCTCTGATCCGACAGGTGGAGAAGCGTTATTAAAGGAGACGATGGGCAGTGGATCAACCATGGATTTATATTGTTCTGCTGGGCGCCGCAGCTGTTGTCTATGCCTGGCTACAGCCTAAGCGTCAGCCAGGCCGGGGAACAGAAGAGGCCGTCGTCCAAAAGGTCGAGGCCACATTAGAGCAATATATGGCCGATATTGAAAACGATAATGACGAGTTGATTGAGCTCGTTTCTGGTATGAAGCAGGAGCATACAGTGAAACAGGCGGCATTACAGGAGCAAGTAGCTGAGCTTCGGAGCCGTATCGTGGAGCTTGAGCGCCAGGCTATGTTTGCAACTGTGTCTATGAATACCGAGCCTGTACCTAAGGAGATACAACATACAACTGCTTCTCAGCAGGCAGCGGTTGCATACGGTCAATTTCAAAGTCCGCAACCTGAAATGTCTGTGCAGGAAGGCTACTCTGGTTCAGAAGCTCCCCTCATAACTATGGAGGAACAGACGGCATTACAAGATCCTGAAACTGAGCAGGAAGCAGAGTCCATCCGTGATCGTTATCAAGAGTTGTTTGCGCTGCATGAGCAAGGCAAGTCAGTGGACTATATAGCTAAGCAATCAGGCATTCAACGGGGTGAAGTACAGCTTATTTTGCAACTCGCGGAGCGGGAGGATGTAACGTGATCAAAAACCGTTCATTTATGCTAGGCATGGGTACTGGTCTTATAACGGGGGCATTGCTATTGCAACTGGCATTGATCGGTCAGGGGCAATCGCAGCAATCTTCCACAGACCCGAAAAACATGACGCGAGAGCAATTAGAAAAGGCAGCAGCCGGATTAAATCTCCAGGTCAGTGACAGCTCTAACCCGAAAATGACAGAAGAGGAATGGCGTAATAAGGTAATCAAGGAAGGTAATAAAACTCCCGTTGCACCCCAAAAAGCTAAACCAGCTCAAACGCCAGCAACACCAAAGGCACCTGCAAACAGCATATCCTCGGCTGGTTCTAAACCTTCGACCAGCACATCGGTTCCACAAAGTCCGAATAAGCCGCAAACTCAAAGTTCTGGCACTACAGCGACTCCCAATATCCCCAAGCAGCCTGCCACCCCACAAGTGCAGTATAACATTGCATCCGGAAGCAATTTGAGAAGTGTGGCATCAGGATTGCAACGGGCAGGGGTCGTATCGGATGCTAGTGCATTTGAGGCAGCAGCTAAGGCTAAAAAAATCAATACCAAAATTCGTACCGGTACCTATCAGTTTGCTAAAGGTGAGGATTTCAGTTCTATCATTACTAAAATTACGAAAAAGCCGTCCAACTGACCAGACTGGGAAGTGGCCGGCTTTTATTCTTGCTGAAAAGTTCAATGAGAGGCGTAAAACGTCACATCTTGCGTTGTTCTAACTATTGTCGAAAAGTTGGTTGCAACGATGCAAGTGTTATGGTATATTAATTAACGGTGTTAAAAACGCACGTCGGTTAATTTTATAAAGGGTGCTTTCCAATGGAAAGTCTTTATGAAAAATGATGTCGGCGGAGGACACACAAAAAACCAAACTTAGGAGGTGCGTGAAGATGGCAGTAATCTCCATGAAACAGCTTTTGGAAGCTGGGGTTCACTTTGGTCACCAAACACGTCGCTGGAACCCGAAAATGGATCGTTATATCTTCACTGAAAGAAACGGTATTTACATCATTGACTTGCAAAAGACAGTGAAAAAGGTTGAGGAAGCTTACAACTTTGTAAAAAGCATTGCAGCTGAGAATGGTACAATTCTGTTCGTAGGCACGAAGAAACAAGCACAAGATTCCGTTAAAGAAGAAGCAGCACGCGCTGGTCAATTCTACATTAACCAACGTTGGTTGGGTGGTACGCTGACTAACTTCCAAACGATTCAAAAACGTATTGACCGTTTGAAACAACTAGAAGCTTGGGAAGAAGACGGTACATTCGCAGTTCTTCCTAAAAAAGAAGTTATCATTCTTCGCAAAGAAAAAGATCGTCTTGAAAAATTCTTGGGCGGTATCAAAAACATGAAGGGCCTTCCAAGTGCTCTGTTCATCATTGATCCACGCAAAGAACGTATCGCGGTTGCTGAAGCTCGCAAATTGGGTATCCCAATCGTAGGTATCGTTGATACAAACTGCGATCCAGACGAAATCGACTATGTTATCCCAGGTAATGACGACGCAATCCGCGCTGTTAAATTGCTGACAGGTAAAATGGCTGATGCAGTTATGGAAGCAAACCAAGGCGAAGAAACTACAGCATAACATTTCCATTAGGAAATAACTATATGAATTAAATGAAAAGGGTGGTTGGCAGGTGTATAACCTCTCACTACCCTTTTTTTAAGGAATAAGCACGGTATACCACTGAAAATCAAATTTGGAGGGAAATAATATGGCAGTTAATGCTAGCGCAGTAAAAGAGCTTCGTGAAAAAACAGGCGCAGGAATGCTGGATTGTAAAAAAGCGCTTGAAGAAGCAAACGGTGATTTGACAAAAGCGGTTGAAGTTCTGCGCGAAAAAGGACTTGCAGCTGCAGCCAACAAAGCAGGTCGTATTGCTACTGAAGGTGTTGTTGAATCCTACATTCATGCTGGCGGCCGTATCGGCGTACTGGTAGAAGTAAACTGCGAAACAGACTTCGTAGCTAAAACAGACCAGTTCAGAGATTTTGTGCGCGACATTGCAATGCATATCGCTGCATCGAACCCTCGTTATGTTCGTCGTGAAGAAGTGCCACAGGAAGAGATCGAAAAAGAAAAAGAAATCCTGAAAGCACAAGCACTGAACGAAGGTAAACCAGAAAAAATTGTTGAAAAAATGGTTGAAGGCCGTATTGGTAAGTTCTATGAAGAGTTCTGTTTGTTGGAGCAATCTTTCATCAAAGATCCAGACAAAACAATCTCCACGCTTATCAACGAAAAAATCAGTACGATTGGCGAAAACATCTCCCTGCGTCGCTTTGTTCGTTTTGAACTGGGTGAAGGTCTGGAGAAAAAAGAAGACAACTTCTACGAAGAAGTTATGTCTCAAGTGAAACAATAATTACCAACGAACGGTAATCGCATATGGAAAAATGGAAATGGGACACATCAGTGTTCCATTTCTTGCAACAGGACACCTATCCTGTTACATAAAGTATAAATGATATTGGAGGGTGATCATTTGGAAAAACCTGTGTTTAAGCGTGTTGTCCTGAAAGTTAGTGGTGAATCGCTGTCAGGTCCTAACGGTTACGGTATTGACGCGGATACGATTGCATCCATTGCAGAACAAGTCAAAGACGTAGTGGAACTGGGAGTAGAAGTTGCTATCGTGTGTGGTGGCGGTAACATCTGGCGCGGTATTGCTGGAAGTGCCAACGGAATTGACCGGGCCACGGCAGATTACATGGGTATGCTGGCAACGGTGATGAACTCACTGGCCTTACAGGATGCTTTGGAACAGATTGAGGTACCTACCCGTGTACAAACATCCATTGCGATGCAACAGATTGCAGAACCTTACATTCGTCGTAGAGCTATCCGTCATTTAGAAAAGGGTCGGGTTGTTATTTTTGCAGCAGGTACAGGTAATCCGTTCTTCTCGACTGATACTACAGCTGCACTGCGTGCCGCTGAGATCGAAGCGGAAGTGATTCTGATGGCTAAAAATAAAGTGGATGGCGTATATTCTGCTGATCCGTTTAAAGATAGCACAGCTGAGAAATATGAGCAGCTTACGTATTTGGATGTGCTCAACAAAAATCTCGGTGTCATGGATTCTACTGCTTCCTCGTTGTGCATGGATAACAATATTCCGTTGATTGTCTTTGCTATTACAGAGCAAGGTAACATTAAACGTGTCGTGCTGGGTGAGAAAATTGGTACGATCGTCAAAGGGAGTGTAAATTAATGCCACAATCTGTGAAAAAGAGTGCTGAGGAACGCATGCAAAAAGCAATCCAGGCATTGCAACGTGATCTTGCATCTTTGCGTGCAGGACGGGCGACACCAGCTTTACTGGACCGTGTACAGGTAGAGTATTATGGTACAATGACTCCAGTCAACCAACTGGCGAATATCAATACACCTGACAGCCGGACCTTGATGATTCAGCCTTGGGACAAATCTTCCTTGGCCGATATCGAGCGCGCTATACAAAAATCCGATTTAGGTTTGACACCTTCGAATGACGGTAACACCATTCGTCTTAGCATTCCTGCTTTGACGGAGGAGCGCAGAACTGACTTGGTGAAGTTGACAAAGAAGAACGGTGAAGAAGCGAAGATCGCTATTCGTAACATTCGTCGTGATGCCAATGATGACATCAAAAAATTGGAGAAAAGTGATATTTCCGAGGACGAATCTCGTAAACATCAGGAAGATATCCAGAAAACAACTGATAAGTTTATCGCTGAAGTGGATAAAGTTTTAGCTGCAAAAGAAAAAGAAATCATGGAAGTCTAAAAGATTGGCAGCCCCTCCCTTACGGTGGGGTTTGTCTCTTTTCAAGCCTGAGGCACATTTTCAGAGAATGCTGGAGGAACTGGAATGATCAAACGGGTTCGGTCTTGGTGGAACGGGGAACAAAAACAGCAAATACCGGCCATTTCAAAAGACAATATTCCGCAGCATGTTGCTGTCATCATGGATGGGAACGGCAGATGGGCCAAACGGATTGGAATGCCGCGGATTGTAGGGCACCAAAATGGAATGAAGGCAGTGAAACGCACAGCAATTGCGGCGGATGAACTGGGTATTAAGTATTTGACTTTGTTTGCATTTTCAACTGAAAATTGGACGCGTCCAAAGGACGAAGTTGATTTTCTAATGCGCTTACCGCAGGAATTTCTGGCTATTGAGCTAGATGAGTTGATTGAAAAAAATGTGCAAGTACGTATGATGGGCAATAAAGAACATTTACCTTCCCATACCGTTGAAGCGCTGACTGAAGCGACTCGACGAACTGAAAATAATACCGGACTTGTTCTTAATTTTGCATTAAATTATGGAAGTCGGTTGGAAATCACCGAATGCATGCAAACATTGGGCCGTCAAATTGCGGATGGGAAGCTTAAATCGGAAGATATAACATCTGAGCTGATCGGTAGTACGTTGCTTTCTAGCGGTATGCCAGACCCTGATTTACTGATTCGAACAAGCGGTGAGCTTAGACTTAGTAATTTTATGCTCTGGCAGCTTGCCTACAGTGAGTTGTGGTTTACTGATATTTATTGGCCTGAGTTTAAGAAAGAACACTTATACGAAGCAGTGATCGAATATCAGCAAAGAACACGACGGTATGGCGGACTGAAGTAAATGGAGGATGAAAGCCGTTGAGACAGAGATTAATTACCGGTATTCTGGCAGGCATATTCTTTTTGGCGATGGTCCTGTGGGGCGGCTTGGCCTACCATTTGCTTATATTGGCGATGGCCCTAATCGGATTTTATGAGTTCGCACGAATGACGCAGGTATCTCCTTTTGGAGGTACAGCAATACTTGGATACGTAAGCATATTAGCTTTTGTATTCCCGTATGAACCTTTTGGCTTGCACTCACCCTTACCCTTTGCCAGTATGCTTTGGCTGGTAATGATAGCTTTTATGATCATCACGGTAGGAACAAAAAATAAAATCCCGATTCAAACGGTAGCTATATTATTTCTTGGTACCGTTTATATAGGGTTTGGATTTTCGTATATTGCGGAATCACGTCATATGGAACATGGACTGTTATGGACATTTTTATTATTGGCTTGTATTTGGGCAAGTGATGCAGGGGCATATTTTGTAGGCAAAATGGCAGGAAAGACGAAATTATGGCCTGCGATTAGTCCGAATAAAACGGTCGAAGGATCCATTGGCGGCATCGTTTTAGCGTTGGTTATAGCTCTTGTATTCGCTGGATTATCGGGTGGACTGCTGCCATGGGGCAAAGCCATCGGCATCGGTTTGTCATGTGCAGTTGTGGGACAACTGGGCGATTTGGTACAATCTGCATACAAACGAGTGTACGGCATTAAAGATTCCGGTAATCTGCTGCCAGGGCACGGTGGTATACTAGACCGTTGCGACAGCTGGATTGTCGTTTTTCCATTTGTACATATGCTGATGCTGCTTCCATGAGTCTATTGATTACAGTTTATGCTCAGGCTAATCTCTATGCTGCTCACTCTGCGCTACTAGAAGGTTGGAACCAGTAGCATAGCTGCCTGAATAATAATCAATGAGCTCCTGGATAAAAGTGATTTTCAGGATAGGAAGGTGCATCATGAAAAGAATTACGGTACTTGGTTCAACCGGTTCTATTGGAACTCAAACGCTGGATGTAGTGTCCATGCACCCGGATCAGTTTACTGTTGAGGCTTTAGCAGGTGGTTCTAATATAAAGTTACTTGCTGAGCAGGCGCATCTTTATAAACCCAAAAAAGTGTCTGTGGGTACTCGGCAGTTGGCGGATGAAATTCGTCCTTTACTGCCTTCTGGAATGGAACTGTATTGGGGAAATGAAGGACTCGTTGAGCTTGCTGCGAACACGGAGGCGGATATGGTTGTGACGGCTGTAATGGGCAGTGTCGGATTGCACTCCACGCTGGCCGCGATTGAGGCTGGAAAACAGATCGGTTTGGCCAATAAGGAGACACTGGTTACTGCTGGTCATCTGGTCACAGCGCGAGCTCGGGCGAAAGGAGTGCCGTTGCTGCCGATTGACAGTGAGCATTCAGCTATTTTCCAATGCTTGAATGGTGAGCGTATGAAAGATGTGGCACATATTACCCTCACAGCATCAGGGGGTTCTTTTCGAGATTTGACAAGAGAACAGTTGCGTGAAGTTACAGTGAAAGATGCACTCAAGCATCCCAATTGGTCAATGGGGGCCAAAATTACGATTGATTCAGCGACGATGGTAAACAAGGGGCTGGAAGTCATTGAGGCGCATTGGCTATTCGGAATTGATTATGAGCACATTCATGTGTTGCTTCATCCGGAAAGCATTATTCATTCCTATGTTGAGTTTCAGGATACAAGCATTGTTGCTCAACTTGGGAATCCGGACATGAGAGTACCCATTCAATATGCATTGACTTACCCTGAGCGTATGAAGTCCCCGGCGAAGCCGTTGTCACTGGCTGAAGTGGGTAAACTCCATTTTAAGGAAATGGATTATAATCGTTTTCCTTGTTTAAGGCTTGCCTTCGAATGTGGTAAAATGGGTGGTACAGCACCGACCGCATTTAATGCAGCTAATGAAATTGCAGTTGCCCGTTTCCTGCGTGGAGAAATTTCTTTTCTGCATATTGAAGCTATTATTGAACGTGTGTTGGAGCGGCATGTCAATGTGGCTAATCCTGATCTTTCTGCAATTGAAGCCTGTGACGAAGAGACTCGTAGCATATCTTCGGGGTTGTAGGCTAAGTTGGGTTAGAAACGAAATGTGATTCTCTTGTGCGGGATCGGAGAATAATGATAATCTAGGAAGACAAACTCGATCTCATTGAAAGGGGAACAGAAACGATTGGAAACGATTCAAATAGTGTTGATGACGGTGCTCATGTTTTTCGTCATAGTGACGGTGCATGAATGGGGGCATTATTATTTTGCCAAACGCGCCGGGATTCTGGTACGGGAGTTTGCGATCGGTTTCGGTCCGAAACTGTTTTCTTATAAAAGAAACGAGACGCGATTTACGTTGCGTTTGTTGCCGTTCGGTGGCTTTGCCCGCATGGCGGGAGAGGATCCGGAGGTCAATGAAATTGAGGCCGGACAAACGATTGCTGTACGCGTAACGGATGACGTCGTTAAAACCATCTATCTAGATCAACTGGATAATCGTAAAAATGTGGTGCGCGGCGAAGTGTTGGATATTGATCTGGAACAGTCATTAACTTTAAAATTGGATGTGGATGGCGAAGATCAGCAATACACTGTACATCCGCAAGCGATGATGGTAACCAAAGGTCAATCCATTCAGATTGCACCCAAGGATCGGCAGTACGGGAGTAAAACAGTAGGACAGCGTGCGATGGCTATTTTTGCTGGACCCCTGATGAATTTTATTCTTGCTTTTATTTTGTTTGGTCTGCATATTCAGATGGTCGGCATACAAGTGGACAACCCGACTTATGTCCAAATTAGTGAAATTACAGCAGGTATGCCTGCTGCTGAAGCTGATTTGCATAAGGGAGATATCATCGAATCGGTGAATGGAATAGCCATTGGTGCAAATGTTGAAAACATGATCAAACTGATTGCGGATTCTCAAGACAAGCCGATGAAGTGGACGGTTCGCCGTGATAGTAAGACCTTTGATCTTACGATTACACCTCGTGCTATGGAAGGACAAAAGGGTGGCAAGGTGGGTATTGTACCCGAACTTCCAAAACGCCAAGCAGGTGTGGGAGAAACGTTCAAATTTGCCGGCCAATCTATGGTCAGAACGACCGATATTATTTTCCAAGGATTTAGCCAGCTCATCCAACGTTTTTCTATCAATGACCTGGGAGGCCCGGTACGTACTTTTGAAGTGACAGGGCAAATTGCCAAGCAGGGGATTGAGCAGTTGACGTATTGGACTGCTATAATGAGTCTTTACCTGGGGATATTTAATTTATTGCCTATTCCGGCGCTGGATGGAAGCAGACTTGTTTTCCTTGGTGTGGAGGCGGTAAGAGGACGTCCCGTTGATCCGAGTAGGGAAGGTATGGTCCATTTCGTTGGTTTTGCTATGCTATTCCTGCTTATGATTGCGGTCACGTATAACGATATTTTACGCTTAATTAATGGTTAATTAGAGACGGACTTATATAAAAACGGTCTGTATGGGAGGACATGCATTTCTATGTCGAACGATAAACAGTTTGTCGAGGAAATTACGCCACAGAGTGAAGATTTTTCCCGATGGTATATTGATGTTATTAAAAAAGCAGAACTGATGGATTATTCCCCTGTTCGCGGATGTATTGTATTCCGCCCCGATGGTTTTGAAATTTGGGAGCATATCAAGGAAGCCATGGATGTGCGCTTCAGAGAAACAGGTCACCGTAATGCCTATTTTCCAATGTTCATTCCAGAAAGCTTTTTTCAAAAGGAAAAAGAGCATGTTGAAGGGTTTAATCCTGAACTGCCTTGGGTAACCGAGGCTGGCGGGGAAAAGCTGGAAGAGCGTCTTGCAATTCGTCCGACTTCGGAAACCATGATTGGTCATATGTACTCCAAATGGATTCAATCCTATCGTGATCTACCCGTGCTTATTAACCAATGGGCTAATGTAGTGCGTTGGGAAAAACGCACGCTGCCTTTCTTGCGCACAAGTGAATTTTTGTGGCAAGAAGGTCACACGGCCCATGAAACAGAAGAAGAAGCACGTGAAGAAACGATGAAAATGCTGGAAGTATACCGTGAGGTTATTGAGGAAGTTCTGGCTATTCCGGTTATTACTGGACAGAAAACACCTTCTGAAAAGTTTGCAGGTGCGAAGGATACATTTTCACTGGAAGCGATGATGAAGGATGGACGGGCAGTACAAGCTGGAACTTCCCACTATATGGGAACTAATTTTGCAGTTGCATTTGATATCAAATATTTGAGTCGTGAAAACAACCTGGAATTCGCGCATACGACTTCATGGGGAACAAGTACACGTTTGATCGGCGCACTGATTATGGTCCATGGAGATGACCGTGGTTTGGCATTGCCTCCTAAAGTTGCGCCTACGCAGGTTATTATGGTTCCAATTGGGCCACCTAAGAAGCGTGATGCCGTTATCGCTCGTGCAGATGAACTATTCGCTCAGTTGAAACAAGCTGGAGTGCGTGTTAAAATGGACGACCGCAGCGATGTAAGCCCAGGCTGGAAATTTAATGAATATGAAATGCGCGGTGTGCCGGTTCGTCTGGAAATCGGGCCGCGTGATATGGAAAACGGTGTCTGTGTGCTCGTATCCCGTATCAGCGGTG
Source organism: Paenibacillus sp. 1182 (assembly GCF_017833915.1). Taxonomy (NCBI): domain Bacteria; kingdom Bacillati; phylum Bacillota; class Bacilli; order Caryophanales; family Paenibacillaceae; genus Paenibacillus; species Paenibacillus sp. 1182. The sequence goes on from NZ_JAFICR010000003.1 coordinate 280,183, forward strand.
AGAAAAAAATCGTGCAGCAGGATAATCTGGTTGAGGAAGTACACGCGATGCTCGCACAGGTACAGCAGGAGATGTTTGATCGTGCGAAAAATTTCATGGAAGAAAACTTCTATTCCGTTGATACGCTGGATGAAATGAAGACTCTCATGGAAGAAAAACGCGGCTTTACTTTGGCAGGCTGGTGCGGATCTGAAGAATGTGAAGATAAAGTTAAAGAAGTGACAGGTGCTACAAGCCGTAATATACCGTTTAAAACAAACGAGCAAAAGTCCACATGTTTGTGCTGTGGCAAACCTGCCAAGCATACAGTAGTGTTCGCACGGGCGTACTAATATAGAAGTAGGGCAATACCACTATACTCACTTCATTCTCTTCGCTGACATGGTAACTGTTACGGGACAATGTCCCGAAGGATCTATGTGTCGTTGTGAAGAGGATTGAAGAGGGCTACGAAAAGCTTTTGCGGTCGGAGATGTTTTTGACGCAGAAGCTTTTCATGTTTTCAGAATGGTAGATTTGAAATTGGGGGGAGAGCCATGGGCGGAGCTGAAGAAAAGAGAAAGCGGCTGGAACTGCTAATGAAGCAAGTTGGGATGCCGGCGGGAGTGGTTGAACCTTATTTTTTGGACGGTTGGATTGACCAAGTGGAGATTAGCCGAACCAATAAGGATTGGAACATCACCATTGCCAAGGAGACATTGGTCCCCGCTCAGGTGTATCGTACGTTCTGTATTCAAGTACAGGAAAAAATGAGTCACATCGCAAAAATTACGTTCCGTTTTCAGTACAGTGAGCAGATTCAGCCTGGTGATATCATCAGTGAATACTGGAAACTTTTTCTAGAGTGGGTACATCGTGAGATTCCATCGGTTAACGGTTGGATGAATCGGGCTGTGCATGAGTGGGACGACGGTCTATTATTGCTAACGATGAGCGACGGTATGTCGTTGGAACTGGCGCGTAAAAAGCAGATAGATCAAGCTATCATCAAATTTTACGATAAATATTTCGGGCTTTCTATGCGCATTAAAGTCCAGGTGGGTGAAAGTAACCAGGAGGCGTTACAGCAATTCCAAGAGAAAAAAATGCAGGAAGAACGCGAAGTCATTCAGCAGATGATGGAAAGTATGGAATCCGAAATGCCGCCTTTGGATGAAGAAGAAGGAGACGTACGGCTTCAATTCGGTTATGACATCAAAGAACCGGCTGTTCCGATGCAAGATATTCAGGACGAAGAGAAGAAAGTCACTTTACAAGGAACAATCTTCGGTTTGGATAGTAAAGAATTGCGCAATGGCAGTACGTTGTTTACGTATTATTTGACCGACTTTAGTGATTCCCTGCAAATGAAAATGTTTGCTAAAACTAAAGAAGATCTGAAGATCCTCAGCTTGTTGGCTAACGGGAAATGGGTCAAAGTACGGGGTCGAGTTGAATATGATCGTTTTATGCAAATTCCCGAGCTGGTTATGATTCCCTCTGATCTAGTTGAAGTACAGGCTCCACCCACACGTAAGGATAAAGCAGAGGAAAAACGAGTCGAGTTCCATCTCCATACAAAGATGAGCGCAATGGATGCTGTTGCCTCGATTGATCAATACGTTAAAACAGCCGCCAAATGGGGGCACAAGGCGATTGCAGTCACCGACCATGGCGGAGTGCAGTGCTACCCTGATGCTGCTAAGGCTGCAAAGAAAAACGGCATTAAAATGATCTACGGTGTTGAGGCCAATGTGGTTAATGATGCCGTTGAGGTTGTAATGCAGGCACAGCCATTAAATTTGAAAACAGCGACTTATGTCGTTTTTGATATTGAAACCACCGGTTTATCGGTTACACAGAATAAAATCATTGAGATTGCAGCTGTGAAAATGCATGATGGCAAAGAAATTGATCGTTATGCTACCTTTGTCAATCCGCATGAGCGCATTCCATATAATATACAGCAACTGACCAACATTAACGATGAAATGGTCAAGGACGCGCCGGATGTAGAACCTGTTATGAAGGAGTTTGTAGCTTTTGCTGGCGATGCTGTATTGGTTGCCCATAATGCGCGTTTTGATGTCGGTTTTATCCAGGCCACCCTTCGAAATATGAGTTTGCCTGAAATGACCAATCCGGTACTGGATACGCTCGAACTGGCTCGTTTACTGTTTCCAACAATGAAAAACCATCGTCTGAATACGCTGACGACCAAATATAAAGTGGCGCTCGAAAGCCATCACCGAGCCATTGACGATACAGTCGCACTGACTGAAGTGCTGAATGGCTTGCTGAATGATGCGGAACAAATTAAGGGTTTAAAAATGCTCGATCGTCTGAATGATTATGTGGGTAAGGACTTATCGACCGTTCGTCCATTTCATTGTTGTATTTATGCCCTCAATCCGATTGGTAAAAAAAATCTGTACAAGCTGGTTTCGATGTCTCATACCGAATATTTCAAGCGTGTGCCTTGCATTCCTAAATCAAAATTGTCAGAAATGAGGGACGGACTGCTTATTATTTCTGGCTGCGAAAAAGGAGAGTTCTTCGAGGCTGTGTTGAACAAGTCCGAGGAAGAAGCCGAGGAAATAGCACAGTTTTATGATGTGTTGGAGATTCAACCTTTGACGATGTATATGCATTTAGTAGAAAAACAACTGGTAAGCGGGCCTGATGCTCTGAAAACGGCAATACGCAAAGTATGCGAAATTGGGCGGCGACTTGATAAGCCCGTAATTGCCACAGGCAATGTTCACTATTTGGAAACGCGCGATAAGTTGTACCGTGATATTACGATACATGGCATTACGGGATTTAGTCCGCTAAAAGATATTCGTAAGCCTGATGCGCATTTACGCACCACAGACGAAATGCTGGCAGAATTCGAGTTTTTGGGCGAGGAGAAAGCCTATGAAGTCGTTGTGAAGAATACCAGTGAGTTGGCGGATCGATTTGAGGAGCTGGAGTTGTTCCCTGACAAGCTGTTTACACCTTTGCTGGATGGGGCGGACGAGGAAATCCGTAACACTTGCTATGAGACGGCTAAATCTATCTATGGTGAGGAATTGCCCGAGGTGGTTGTAGCTCGCCTTGAAAAAGAACTGGAGCCGATTATTAAATACGGTTTCTCTGCCAACTATCTTATTTCCGAGCGCTTGGTTAAAAAGTCTAATAAGGATGGATATCTGGTAGGTTCACGGGGGTCTGTTGGATCTTCTGTGGTCGCTACCTTCCTCGGTATTTCCGAGGTTAATCCACTGCCTGCACATTATATTTGCGGTAATCCTGAATGCAGACATAGCGAATGGATTTTGGACGGTAGTGTGCCGAGTGGATTTGATTTGCCGGACAAAAATTGTCCGAATTGCGGCGGCAAACTGAAGGGTGAGGGACAGGATATTCCGTTTGAAACGTTTCTTGGGTTTAAGGGAGATAAAGTTCCCGATATTGACTTGAACTTCTCTGGCGAATATCAGCCTGTCGCACATAACTATACGAAAGTACTGTTTGGTGAAAAAAGTGTATTCCGTGCTGGAACCATCGGTACCGTTGCTGAGAAGACAGCCTTTGGCTTTGCCAAGAAATATGAAGAGGCGCATCATAAAAAATGGCGTGGGGCTGAGCTGAATAGGCTGGCTTCGGGCTGTACAGGGGTCAAACGCAGTACCGGGCAACATCCAGGCGGAATTGTCGTTGTTCCCGATTATATTGAGGTCGAGGATATTACGCCGGTACAGTACCCCGCCGATGATACAAGCTCGGAATGGAAAACAACGCATTTTGATTATCACGCTTTTGATGCGAATTTACTCAAACTCGATATTCTGGGTCATGATGATCCGACCATGATGAGGATGCTTCAGGATTTGACTGGTGTCGATCCTACGACCATTCCAATGAATGATCCTAAGGTGATGAGCATGTTCAACTCCACGGAGGCGCTCGGTGTTACACCCCAGCAAATCCGCACGCCTGTAGCAACCTATGGTGTACCAGAGATGGGGACGAAGTTTGTGCGCCAAATGCTAGTAGAGTCGCAGCCAAGTTCTTTTGCCGATTTACTGCAAATATCCGGACTGTCTCACGGCACGGGCGTATGGCTGGGGAATGCACAGGAACTGATTAAGAATAATACCTGTAACATCAAGACTGTAATTGGTTGCCGTGATGACATCATGCTGTTTTTGATTTACAAGGCAGGCATGGACGCAGGTCTGGCCTTTAAAATTACGGAGAGCGTACGTAAAGGTAAGGGGCTTAGTGCTGAATGGATTGAAGAAATGAAAAAATGCAAGGTGCCACAGTGGTACATTGATTCTTGTCTGAAAATCCAGTACATGTTTCCGAAGGCGCATGCTGCAGCGTATGTTATTTCAGCAGTGCGCACAGCGTACTTTAAGCTGTATCATCCGATTGAATATTATGCGACTTACTTTTCAGTACGTGCAGCCGATTTTGATATTGAGCTGTGCTGTCAGGGATATGATGCAATCGCGCGGAAGATTGTCGAAATCGAGCAACTCGGTTTTCAGGCACCTCCCAAAGAAAAAGGGATGCTTCCGATCCTGGAAATGGCTCTGGAAATGACGGCTCGCGGGTTTAGTTTTAAATCCATTGATTTGTACCGTTCCGAAGCTACACGCTTCAAGGTGGATGGAGATTCACTCATTCCGCCATTCGGAGCTCTTCAGGGAATTGGAGACAACGCGGCACGTAACATCGCAGCCTCCCGTGAACATGGTGAATTTTTGTCTGTCGAGGATTTTCAACAAAAATCGAAGGCTAGTAAAACCATTGTCGAAATGCTGTCCCAGATGGGTTGCTTTCGAGGTCTTCCAGAGAGTAATCAGTTGTCTCTGTTTTAATCCGAACCACAGTAGTCAAGCTCTGGCACTTGTCACATAACTACGGTTATGTTATAATTTTTTTGGTAATCATGGAGATAAAACCGTTGCTAAAAGAGTGGGGAAACCCACTCTTTACTGTTTGATATACAGTTACAACGTGAAAAGGTAGTTTTTGGGCACGAAACCGGTACGCCGGTTTATTTGCAGTGAGCCCGAAATGAACATTACATCAAATGAAAATGAAAATGCCGGTGATGGAGAAGCATTGTCCATGCAATAGGGCATCTTTTTTTCAACACAGGAAAGTTCACTTTTGGAGGTTATAATCTTTGAGCACACCAAAGATCAAATCAGTAGTAGAAGAAATGGCCCAACCTTACCTCGAAGAGCATGGTTTTGAACTGGTCGATGTCGAGTATGTCAAAGAGGGCAGTAATTGGTTTCTTCGCGTTTTTGTAGACAAAGACGGAGGAATTGATCTGGACGACTGCAGTATGATCAGTGAATATTTGGGTCAAAAGTTGGATGAAAATGACCCTGTTTCTACAGCATATTTTCTGGAAGTGTCTTCACCAGGCGCCGAAAGACCGCTAAAAAAAGCGGAGGACGTTACTAAAGCGGTAGGCAAAAACGTATTCGTTACTACATACGAGCCGATCAACGGCCTGAAGGAATTTGAAGGTCGTTTGCTTTCTTTTGAAGATGGGGAACTCACCGTTCAAAGCGGACAAAAGAAGCATGCTATACCTTATGACAAGGTAGCTGGTGCAAGGCTCGCGATCATATTTTAATTCAGATTTGACTGTTGCTGTTTGACATGTACTACATGTTTTTTTGCCTCGTGTGCCGACCAGTACGCAGGTGCATCATTTGAAAGGGGGAGCAGTAATCCATGAGTATGGATTTTATTGAAGCAATGAACGAGTTGGAAAGAGAAAAGGGGATCAGCAAGGATGTGCTGTTTGAGGCCATTGAAGCAGCCTTGATTTCTAGTTACAAACGGAATTTCAACACCGCACAAAACGTGCGTGTTGATATGAACCGCAACTCGGGAGTCATTAAGGTATATGCCCGCAAGCTGATCGTTGAGGAGGTATTGGATCCTCGCACCGAGATTTCATTGCCTGCGGCTCGTGAGATTAACCCGCATTTTCAGTTGGAAGATATCGCTGAAATTGAAGTTACACCACGTGATTTTGGACGGATTGCTGCACAAACTGCGAAGCAGGTCGTGACCCAGCGTATCCGCGAAGCGGAACGGGGACTGATCTACAACAAGTTTGTGGACAAGGAAGAAGATATTGTAACAGGAACTGTACAGCGCCAAGACCCACGTAACATTTATATTGATCTTGGTAAGGTGGAAGCGGTTCTCCCGTTAGGCGAATTGATGCCTAATGAGAAATTTAGCCATCTGGATCGAATTAAGGCTTATATTACCAAAGTAGAAAACACAACCAAAGGACCGCAAATTATGCTGTCCCGATCACATCCGGGTCTGCTTAAGCGTTTGTTCGAACTCGAAGTGCCTGAAATTTTTGATGGTGTTGTAGAGATTCGTTCCGTAGCGCGTGAAGCAGGCTTCCGTTCTAAAATCGCGGTTCATTCCCGTAACGCCGAGGTGGATCCGGTCGGCTCTTGTGTGGGTCCTAGAGGAACACGTGTACAGACTATTGTGAACGAGCTGCGTGGCGAAAAAATCGACATTGTACGTTATTCCGATAATGTTGATGAATACGTGGCTAATGCGCTGAGTCCATCCAAGGTGCTCGAAGTGCAGGTGTTTGAAGAAGAGAAAATGGCGCGTGTTATTGTGCCTGATTATCAGCTTTCTCTTGCTATTGGTATCAAAGGACAAAATGCTCGCCTTGCTGCTAAGCTTACGGGTTGGAAAATTGATATTAAGAGTGAAACACAGGCGGAGGAAGAACTCGGCAGACCGAGAACATCCACCGATGAAATGCATCAGGATTCCGTTTCTGTAGATTAAGCGGAGTGTAGGGGGGTTAATGCATGAAACAGAGAAAGATACCTTTGCGCAAATGTGTGGCCTGTCATGAAATGATGCCAAAGAAGCAGTTGATCCGTGTCGTCAAAACCCCTGAAGACGAAGTGTTGATTGACTTGACTGGCAAAAAGTCGGGACGCGGCGCTTACTTGTGCGGCAAAGCCGCCTGCTTCAAGCTGGCTCAAAAGAGCAAGGCACTGGATCGAGCATTGAAGCACTCGGTTCATCCTGATATTTATGAGCAGCTAAGTCGTGATTTTGCTGCCGTCGAGGAAGAATTCCTGGCGGCACAAGGCAGCGTGCAGGATGAATAAGGCGCTGTCTGGATTGGGTCTTGCCATGAGAGCTGGCAAGCTGCTAACAGGTGATGAGATCGTTTATAAAGCGATCAGGTCTTCAGAAGCCAAGCTGGTCATTCTTGCGAAAGATGCTTCAATGAATACTCAAAAGAAATTCCGCGACAAATGCGGGACGTACAAAATCCCCTTAATGATAGGATTTGACCGGGAAAGCTTGGGAAGCAGTATCGGCAAGCCTGAACGGGTTGTGCTGGCTGTGACGGATCAAGGATTCGCGAAATTGATCAAGAAACATACGGGGATAATGTCGGAGGTGGAGTATATTGAGTAAACAAGAAAACAAAGACAAAGTGCGGGTATACGAATACGCCAAATCGTTGAACATGAGCAGCAAAGAAATTATCACCATTCTTAAACGGCTGGATATTCCCGTGAACAACCATATGAGCGTCATGGAACATGATGCCGTAGGTAAAGTGGAAAGTTTTTTTAAGAATATTAAATCCAATGCTGCGGCCAAGCAAGGCGAAGCAGGTACGGTGCAAGTAAGCTCGAATCAGGCCGGTTCAAGCCAGAATAGTAATCATTCAACTGAGCAAACCAAAAATCAACAGGAAAAGCAGGTAAGTATGAATAGGACAAACAACAACCAAAACAGTAACCGAAGCAGCGCTCCAAAAGCGCAAAGCAGTCAGCAGGGCGGTCAAAACCGCAGTCAACAAAGTACTAGCAGACCCACTGGTCAGCAAAGTACACAAAACCGCAGTAATGGTCAACAACAGGGAGGACAACAGCGTCCCGGCGGTAACACAGGTTCGCGTCCTCAAGGTAGCCAAAGCACTAACTCACGCCCTCAGGGAAGTAGTCAGGGTGGTACGGCTGTAAGAACATCATCCTCCACAGGTAGCAACAATGCGAACCGTAGTGGTGGCAACCGTACAGGCAGTAACTCCAACAACGGTGGTAACCGTTCCGGTCAAGGACGTTTTGACGATAACCGTCAAGGCGGCGGACGCGGTGGTAACGGTGGTCGTGGAGGCAATAATCGCGGTGGTAGCAATCGTGGCGGGAAATTTAACAATCGTGGTAAAGGTCAACAACAGGAACGTCGCGAGAAAATCGACAACACGCCAAAGAAAATTATTGTTCGTGGTGAGATGACCGTAGGCGAAACTGCCAAGCTTCTTCATAAAGATGCGTCAGAAGTCATCAAAAAGCTGATTATGCTCGGAACGATGGCGACCATTAACCAGGAACTGGATATGGATACTATTCTCTTGCTTGCCGGAGACTTTGGTGTCGAGGTAGAAGTGAAAATTCCGGTCGAAGAAGATCGTTTTGAAACGGTGGAAGAAAATGATGATCCTGCGGATCTGAAAACACGTCCACCAGTTGTAACGATTATGGGTCACGTCGATCATGGTAAAACAACTTTGCTGGATGCCATTCGCTCGACTAATGTAACTGGTGGCGAAGCTGGCGGTATTACACAGCATATTGGTGCATACCAAGTTGAAATTAATAGCAAAAAAATCACTTTCCTGGATACACCGGGTCACGAAGCTTTTACCGCTATGCGTGCACGTGGTGCTCAAGTGACAGATATGACGATTATCGTGGTTGCAGCTGACGACGGTGTTATGCCACAGACAGTCGAAGCTATTAACCATGCGAAGGCGGCAGGTCTGCCAATTATCGTAGCTGTGAACAAAATCGACAAACCGGATGCCAACCCGGATAAAGTGAAGCAAGAACTCACTGAATATGAATTGGTACCTGAAGAGTGGGGTGGCGATACGATTTTCGTCAACGTTTCCGCGAAACAAAGAATGGGTCTGGAAGACCTGCTCGAAATGATTCTGCTCGTAGCTGAAGTGAATGAGTACAAAGCAAACCCGAACAAACGGGCACGTGGTACCATCATCGAGGCAGAGCTGGATAAAGGCCGCGGTTCTGTAGCCCGTATCCTCGTTCAGAATGGTACACTGAAAGTCGGCGATGCTTTCGTAGCGGGTAACTGCTTCGGACGTGTGCGTGCCATGGTCAACGATAAAGGTCGTCGTCTTAAGGAAGCAGGACCTTCCACTCCAGTTGAAATTACTGGTTTGACAGAGGTTCCACTTGCTGGTGATCCATTCATGGTGTTTGAGGATGAGCGGAAAGCTCGTGCTATTGCTGACAGACGTGCGATCACACAACGCCAATCTGATCTGGGCAGTAATACACGCGTAACACTGGATGACCTGTTCCAACACATCAAGGATGGCGAAATGAAGGATCTGAACGTCATTATTAAAGGTGACGTGCAAGGTTCTGTCGAAGCGTTGAAAGGTTCCTTGAACAAGATTGAAGTCGAAGGTGTGCGCGTTAAAATTCTTCACAGTGGTGCAGGAGCAATCACCGAATCCGACATTATTTTGGCAGCAGCTTCCAATGCTATTGTCATTGGTTTTAATGTTCGTCCGGATAACCAGGCGAAATCTACAGCGGAAGCTGAAAAAGTGGACATTCGTCTACACCGTGTCATTTACAATGTCATTGAAGAAATAGAGCAAGCCATGAAGGGCATGCTGGATCCTGAATATAAAGAAAATGTGATTGGGCATGCTGAAGTACGTAACGTGTTCAAAGTTACTAAAGTCGGTACGATCGCTGGTTGTATGGTGACATCCGGTAAAATTACCCGTTCAGCAGAAGCACGCCTGATTCGTGATGGCATCGTCATTTTTGAAGGTAAAATCGACTCACTGAAACGCTTTAAGGACGACGCAAAAGAAGTTGCCCAAGGTTACGAATGCGGTATTACCCTTGATGGCTATAATGATGTTAAGGAACTCGACATTATTGAAGCGTTCGTCATGGAAACAGTGGAGCGCTAACGGCAGAGAGGTGAGCATCCATGGCTAAAATACGTACAGGTCGGGTTGGCGAGCAGATCAAGAAGGAGCTAAGCCAACTTATCCAAACTGAATTAAAAGACCCCCGCATCGGTTTTATCACGGTAACGGGTGTCGATCTTACAAATGATTTGTCCCAAGCGAAAATATACTTGAGCGTGCTCGGGGATGAAGAACAAAAAAATTCTTCCCTGAAAGCATTGGACAAAGCGAACGGTTATCTTCGTTCTGAACTCGGCAAACGGATACGGCTGCGCCATATTCCTGAGTTGATTTTCAAAATTGACGAATCTATTGCTTACGGCAGTCGAATTGAAAAACTGCTGAGTGATATCGACAAGGATGAAAAATAAAACTTTTAGTTTGTCTGAAGGAACCATGAACTGAATGTAAAGGAGAAGGCAATGCATACCTATGAACAGGCGCTTCAACAAGCGAAGGAATTTATTCTGGAGCATGATGATTACCTGATCGTATCGCATGTACAGCCGGACGGAGACGCAGTCAGCTCCACCGTAACGGTGGGCTGGCTTCTCTCATGTCTGGGGAAGAAATTTACCATGCTGAATGAGGGACCTATTCCCAAGCGCATGGATTTTTTATGGCATGCCGATGAGATTATGGATATGAGCCAGCAACCGCCAGAACGGAAATACAATCGGATCATTTGTGTAGATTGTGCGGATTACCGTCGTGTTGGTTTGACAGAGCAGTTTTTTACGGAAGATGCCATTATCCTGAATATTGATCATCATCCAACAAATGATGCTTATGGTACAGTTAATGTGATTAAGTCGGATGCTGCAGCAACAGCGGAAATTCTTTTTGATCTACTGGAAGAGTTTGCAGTAACCTGGGACGTCGAAGTAGCAACGGCTGTATATACAGGGTTGCTGACGGATACAGGAGGTTTCCGCTACTCCAACACTTCACCGAAAGTAATGTCTACGGTGTCACAGCTACTTACTTACGGTGTAGATGGTCCCTCTTTATCCGAGAAATTGCTCGAAGAGATGACCTTTCCACAAATGAAGGTGCTGACAAAAGCATTGCAAACGCTCACGATGTCGGAGGATGGAAAAGTCGCTTGGGTCGTTGTATCACCTGACGATATGACAGAATGTGGCGCTGTAAATGAGGACTTGGAAGGCATCGTGAATTACCCAAGAAATATTCGTGGTGTTGAGGTAGGCATTTTCTTTAAGGTTATTAATGATCAAGCGGTCAAGGCCAGCTTGAGATCGGCAGGGAATGTAGATGTAGCCGCGCTGGCTCAATCATTTGGAGGCGGTGGACATGTGCGTGCGGCTGGCTGTCGGCTAGAGGGTAAACTGGAAGATATCATTAAGACAGTTGTAGGGCGGGTGAAGTCTGAGCTATGAACCCGATAAAGAAGGAACAGGCAACTTGGGAAGGCGTCCTACCAGTCTATAAACCTGCTGGATTTACCTCTCATGATGTGGTGGCCAAGGCTCGCCGTTTATTAGGTATGAAGCGAATCGGACACACTGGAACGCTTGATCCGCAAGTAACCGGTGTTTTGCCCTTGTGTCTGGGACGTGCCACCCGCGTGGTGGAATACATGCAAGAGCGGCCCAAGGAATATCGGGCTACACTGCGATTAGGCATTGCCACGGATACCGAGGACCTGACTGGGGAAATTACGGAAGAAAGTGAACGTCCAGTAGAGGTGACGGAAGTGGAAGTCAAAGCGGTTCTGAAGCATTTTGTTGGTACGATCTCCCAAGTGCCTCCAATGTACTCCGCGCTAAAAGTGGACGGCAAGCGTCTATATGAGCTGGCTCGAGAAGGCAAAACTGTTGAGCGCCAAAGCCGTGAAGTAAGCATTTATGAGTTGGAGATGACGGGATTCGCGGAGACGGGGGCGTATGTGGATATTTCTTTTCGTGCCTTATGCTCCAAAGGTACTTATATCCGTACACTGTGTGTTGATATTGGCCGTGAATTAGGATATCCTTCAACGATGGTTAAGCTGGAGCGAACCATGTCTGCGGGAATTCCTGCGGAACGTTGTCTGACTTTCGAAGAGATAGAGCGTTTCGTAGCGGATGGCAGTCTTGGAGAGCGACTTATTACAACGGATCAGGCGATTGACTATATGCCTGAGCATATAGTGGCTGAAGCCAAGGTAACTGCGGCTCTGCAAGGCCAACGCCTGTCGCTGAATATGATTTCACCACCTGTGACGGACAACCAGCCCTTCCGTTTGTATAAAGAGGATAAAACGTTTTTAGGCATATTTGGTCGGGATGAATCAGACGCGATTGTTCCCATTAAAGTTTTTTTAAGATTATAGAATTTATAGATTTTCAGGGGAGCTGAACAATTCTATAATCGCAAGAAAAACTTCCGCTAGACGTGGTCTGGCTTCCGTGAATTACGTCGATAGACGTTTTTCTTACCTTGAATTGTGCTATAATTTTGACGAAGTTAGTCAAATGATGTGAAATGCAGGTGAATTAATAATGATTACCGTATCGTTATCTTATCCATTGAGTGATGAGCTTTTGCAGCAATGGGGACGTCCACAGGTCACGGCGATCGGTCAGTTTGATGGTCTTCATCTTGGACACGCAAGCGTGATACGCGAGGCCGTTGCGCTGGCTCGTGAACAGCAAATGCCGGTATCTGTCATGACATTTCACCCTCATCCGAAGGAAGTCATGAAAAAAGGCGATTATGAAGGTTATTTAACACCGCTTGCGGACAAGCAGACTATTCTGGCTGATATGGGTGTGGATGTACTTTATATTTTGAGTTTTAACGAAGAATTTTCCAAGGTCAGCCCTGAGGCGTTTATGAGCGACGTGCTGCTTCCATTGCAAATTCGAACAGCGGTAGTAGGCTTTGATTTTCGGTTTGGCCACCGGGGAGCAGGGCATGAGAATACACTTCGGACGCTGGGGGGAAAGCTGATGTCTGTGCACACCGTACCACCGTTCGAACTGGATGGAGACAAGGTGAGCAGCTCTGGAATTCGCCGTGCTTTACAGACTGGGGATCTAGCGCATGCCTCTCGCTGGTTGGGACGTCCTTATCGTATCCAGGGTACTGTAATGGATGGGGAGAAGCGTGGACGTACGATCGGTTTTCCGACCGCTAATCTCAAACTGAATGATACTTACGTGATTCCGATCAAGGGTGTATACGCTGTACGAGCACTAGTAGGTGATCGTTGGATAAACGGTGTAATGAATGTAGGGGTTAAGCCTACTTTCCATGAAGGTGTGCTGAATCCGTCGTTTGAGGTACATCTATTTGATTTTAATCAGCAAATTTATGGAGAGTCTGTACTTGTGGAGCTTCACCACTACATCCGTCCTGAACGCAAATTCTCTTCGGTGGATGAGCTGATCAACCAAATTGGCAATGACGCACAAACGGCTAAAAAGCTGTTAGGCTAATTTATTTACATAAGACAGGCGCTGTGTTATACTGACTTATGTTGTGTAAACAACGATGAACCTTAGCTTGGTTGTCCGCTTTCACCGGCGGCTACGAGGCTAATGGCGATTATAATGAAGGAGGTGAACAGGATGGCATTGACTCAAGAGCGTAAACAGCAATTGATCGAGGAGTACAAAACTCATGAATCCGATACAGGATCACCAGAGGTACAAATCGCTATCCTTACTGAAAACATCGTCAACTTGCAAAGTCACTTTCGTTCGCACAAGAAAGACCATCACTCCCGCCGCGGGTTGTTGAAAATGGTCGGTCAGCGTCGTAAACTTTTGGCTTACCTGAAGAAGACTGATGTTAAACGTTACAGTGCGTTGATCGAGCGTCTCGGACTGCGTCGTTAATTTTCAGACATGTAATGAGAAAAGAAGCCTGGTTGTTCACCGCTTGTCCCTGCTAAGGCGACGGCGGACAGCAGCCGGGTTCTTTTTTGAAATGAGGAATCTTTTTTTGAATTACATATCCTGGTTTGCCTGCGAGCTTCTTATGAATAAGACCTGCGCAGGAAATACTGAATATGTATAGAACTTTTACAATGAAATGAAATGGAGGGATACCATGGAGCAACGCGTAGAAATGCAGCTCGGCGGAAGAAAGCTGGTGCTGGAAACAGGACGTCTTGCGAAACAAGCCAATGCGGCAGTTAAAGTGAGTTACGGAGAAACAGTTGTGCTTTGTACCGTGACCGCTTCCCGTGAGCCGAAAGATTTGGATTTTTTTCCACTGACCGTAAACTATGAGGAAAGATTGTATGCTGTGGGGAAAATTCCTGGCGGATTTATTAAACGTGAAGGACGTCCGAGTCAAAAAGCAATTTTGTCCAGCCGTTTGACAGACCGTCCAATTCGCCCATTGTTCCCGGAAGGTTTCCGGAATGATGTACAGGTGTTGAACCTGGTTATGAGTGTCGATCAGGATTGCGAACCTGAAATTGCAGCAATGATCGGAACCTCGGCAGCACTTAGCATTTCGGATGTACCTTTTAATGGGCCAATCGGTGGAGTCGCTGTAGGACGTGTAGACGGACAATTTGTGATTAACCCGGATATTGCACAGCAGAATGCAAGCGACATGTACCTGGTTGTAGCCGGAACGAAAGATGCCATCATGATGGTAGAAGCCGAAGGCAATGAGATTCCAGAGGAAGTTATGCTGGAAGCCATTATGTTCGGTCATGATGAGATTAAGAACATTGTGGCAGTCATTGAACAATTGGTGCAAGTAGCAGGTAAAGAGAAAATGCAGGTTAAACTGCATGCTGTTGATGAAAAAGTGAACAGTGAAGTACGTGCTTATGCAGCTGAACGTTTAATGGAAGCTGTTAAAATTGCAGAAAAACATGCCCGTCAAGAGGCGATTGATGCAGTCAACGAAGAGACAGTTGCCCATTTTGAAGCACAATACATAGAGACACCAGAGCTTTTGAGCGACGTGAGCGAAGTTCTCTATGATATCGTCAAGGAAGAAGTACGTCGTCTGATCACGCATGATAAAGTGCGTCCTGATGGTCGTAAGCTTGACGAAATTCGTCCGATTGAAAGCGACACTAGCATCTTGCCGCGTACTCATGGTTCGGGCTTATTTACACGCGGTCAAACGCAAGCACTTAGCATTTGTACACTTGGTGCATTGGGTGATGTGCAAATTTTGGACGGTATTGATCTGGAAGAAACAAAACGCTTTATGCATCATTACAATTTCCCGCCATTCAGCGTAGGGGAGGCTCGTCCTTTGCGTGCGCCAGGTCGTCGTGAAATCGGACATGGTGCTCTTGGTGAACGTGCGCTTTCCAAAGTAATTCCTTCCGAAACTGAATTTCCATACACCATCCGTCTGGTTTCCGAGGTACTGGAATCGAATGGTTCGACTTCACAAGCTAGTATTTGTGCAAGTACACTGGCTATGATGGATGCAGGTGTACCAATTAAAGCTCCGGTTGCAGGTGTAGCGATGGGATTGATCAAGGATGGAGATCATGTCTCCGTATTGACTGATATCCAAGGTATGGAAGATCACCTGGGCGATATGGACTTTAAAGTTGCTGGTACTGCGGAAGGCGTAACTGCCATTCAAATGGATATTAAAATTAACGGTATTGACCGCCAGATTTTGCAGGATGCACTCAAGCAAGCTAAAGAAGGACGCTTGTTCATTCTTAGCAAAATGATGGAAGCGATCCAGAAGCCACGTGAGCAGTTGTCTCCGTATGCTCCAAAAATTATGACGATGCACATTAACCCGGACAAAATCCGTGACGTTATTGGTGCTGGTGGTAAAATCATCAACAAAATCATCGAAGAAACCGGCGTGAAAATCGATATTGAACAAGATGGTCGTGTGTTCATCGCTTCCACAAATCAAGAGATGAATGAAAAAGCACGTTCCATTATTGAGGGTATCGTAAAGGAAGTCGTGGTCGGTGAGATTTACATCGGTACAGTAAAACGGATTGAGAAATTCGGTGCATTTGTTGAGATTTTACCAGGTAAAGATGGTCTGGTTCATATTTCTCAACTGTCTACTGAGCGTGTAGCCAAAGTTGAAGATGTAATTGCTATTGGGGATACAATTACGGTGAAAGTAACCGAAATTGATCAACAAGGACGTGTCAATCTGTCCCGTAAGGCTGTTCTGACAGCAGAAGCACCTGCAAAATCCTAGGACCTGCATGTTGCAGACTAGAAAGACAGGAGTAGCTTTTCGTATTAACAGTACAAGGGATTTGAATAGCATTGTTTAAGCTTTTGGAAAGAGGCAGAGCTACGTTTCTGGCTCTTTTTTCATACATATGCACAAGCTGCGCCAAAGTGGGCTTCTAGAGGCTACTGCGTCATAGTTCTTTTCCTCTCCGCATACAATGTGGACAAACGGGCGGGAGGCTGAAGGAATCATGAGTAGGACAAAAAGAGCAGTGTGGGTGGTAGCCAGTTTAGCCATCACACTGGTAATCGGACAGTTTAGCGGGGTTCGTGACTTCGCTGATCAATTACGCAATGGAGACGTTACAGGAGTTGGGGAGCCTAAAGTTGAAACAGCGATGGCGATGGCGGCTTTACCCGATAATGCGCTTATGCAGCGACTAAGAACAGAAGCAGCCCGTCAGCGGCGGGAGCCAGTTGATGCCAAGATCGACAGGGTATGGAGGGCTATTCCAGGCTATAACGGGCTGGAGGTGGATTTGGATGCTACCTATCGCAAAGCGATTGCATCTCCGGATCGACCCATTCAATATGTATATCGGCAATTGGCACCTAAAATACATTTAAATCAGCTTGGTAATGTTCCAATATACAGGGGAAATCCCGAAAAGCCGATGGTATCCTTCATGATCAATGTAGCATGGGGGAATGAATTTATCCTGCCGATACTGAACACGTTGGATCAGGAAAAGATCAAGGCTACATTTTTTCTTGATGGAAGTTGGTTGAAAAAAAATCCTGATCTCGCCAAGGAGATTCAAAAAAGAGGGCATGAGCTTTCAAATCATGCTTACTCTCATCCGAATATGAGCCGTCTGAGTCGGGCCAGAGCCACACAAGAAATTGAAAAGACTCAAGTACTTCTCCAAGAAACTTTGGGTATCAAAAATTACTGGTTTGCCCCTCCTTCGGGTGATTTTAATCAGCAAACGGTGGATATAGCAGCAGAAAGTGGGCTCAAAACAGTGTTGTGGACATTGGACACAGTAGATTGGAAACATCCGTCACCGGAATCGGTGATTAACAAAATCAGTAGTAAGGTTGAATCAGGCTCCCTGATATTAATGCACCCAACAGATTCCTCAGCGGCTGCTCTCAAAGGCATGATCCATGCCATTCGTAGTAAGGGACTTATGCTCGGAACTGTCAGTCAGACGCTTTCTCCTGATCGGCAGCTACCTGTTCCGGTTGAGTGAACGTCTTTTTTCTGTTAGGATTGAACATTATGGCTAAGTATGCAATTCAGTTTAGGAGGGCCAATCGTGGAAAGAATTCAACTCAAAAACGGCCTAAGAGTGGTCATTGAAAAAATTCCAACCGTGCGTTCAGTTTCTTTCGGCATCTGGGTTAAAACTGGCTCCCGGAATGAAACGCCGGACAATAGCGGTATTTCTCATTTTATCGAACACATGCTTTTCAAAGGAACAGAGCGTTTTAACGCTAAGGAAATCGCTGAGCAATTCGATGCCATCGGAGGAAATGTTAATGCTTTTACTTCGAAGGAATATACATGCTATTATGCCAAAGTGTTGGATGAGCATCTACCGATCGCAGTTGATGTGCTGTCTGATATGTTTTTTAATTCCAAACTAGATCAGGAAGAATTGGCAAAAGAGAAGAATGTGATTTTGGAGGAAATCTCCATGTATGAGGATACACCGGATGATATGGTGCATGATCTTGTATCTCGCGCCGCCTATGGTGAACATCCACTGGCTTATCCGATTCTCGGAACCGAAGATCACCTGCTTGCTATGGATAGCTCACATCTCAGCCATTATATGAGGGAACATTATACAATCGACAATACGGTTATCAGTGTGGCTGGTAATGTTGACGATCGCTTGGTAGAATTGTTGGAGCGACATTTTGGACATTTTGACAATCATGGAACCGTTTCGCCGCTGACAGTACCTGCGTTTAACGGTGAACTGTTGTATCATGAGAAAGCAACGGAGCAAAATCATATTTGTTTATCCCTACCTGGATTTGCGACGGGTGACGACCTCCAGTATGCTATGGTTTTGCTGAATAACGCGATCGGCGGCGGCATGAGTTCACGTTTGTTTCAAGAAATTCGGGAAAAGCGTGGGCTTGCTTATTCGGTCTATTCCTATCATAGCTCCCATGCGGACAGTGGCATGTTCACGATCTATGCAGGTACGGCTCCTAAACAAACAAAGGACGTGCTGGATTTGACTCTGGAGCTTTTACGAGATGTGGCTGTCAACGGTTTAGACGCTAATGAGCTTCGTAAAGGTAAGGAGCAATTAAAAGGAAGTTTGATTTTAAGCCTTGAAAGTACAGGTAGCCGGATGAATCGGCTTGGAAAAAATGAATTAATGCTTGGTCAGCATTATACGCTGGATCAAATGATCGAACATATCGAGCAAGTGACGGCGAATGATGTGAACAAAGTGCTGGATCGGATGTTCTCGGAGCCGTTTGCCCTGTCGATGGTGGGAGCGAGTGATTCAGCGGTAAAGGATATGAGGAGGGACTATTTTGTTAACTTACGTGGAAATTAACAGACTCGCGGGCAATGAAGATATTGAGCTGCCCCGCAAAATGTCAGAGCTTGCATCAGGGTTTGACTTGTATGCAGCAGTACAGGAAAATCTGGTACTGGAACCCGGCAAGCGTTGCCTCGTTCCAACCGGATTTGCAATAGCTATGCCGGCGGGATTGGAGGCACAGATCCGTCCGCGAAGTGGACTGGCTCTTAAGCATGGTATTACTTGTCTCAATACACCGGGAACAATTGATGCGGATTATCGTGGGGAGATTAAGGTACTTCTTATTAATTTGGGCGAGGAATCATTCACGATTACGCGCAATGAGCGAATTGCACAAATGGTATTTCAAGTTGTACCTGAGGTAGAGCTGAAACAAGTAGACCAATTATCTGAAACAGTGCGTGGTGCTGGAGGCTTTGGTCATACAGGACGCTGAGGCGATGGTTGGTTTAAAATGTACGAATATCTATTTTGTAAAAGCTTCGAATTTACTTGCTTAAGAGCATGTATGCATATAAAGGTCGCCTCATAAAGAGGCGGCTTTTTTTTGTGTTTTTTCACCCCTTTCCGGGCACTCGCATAGACTAAAAGCATATCGTGTCTCGGAAAGGAGTGATCCGGATGCTAACAGGAATACGCGTCGTTGTTTTGGGTGGCGATGCGAGGCAGCTTGAGGTAATCCGTAAATGTGTGGACATGGATGCTACCGTCAGTGTGGTCGGTTTTGACAAGCTTGAAGTACCACTCAAAGGAGTGACACTAGAACCACTGTCTGTCAAGCTGCTGGAATCGTCAGATGCATTGATTTTGCCGGTGGTGGGATGCGATGAGGAAGGCAACGTAAATGCACTTTTCGGAGCACAGAAGCTTCAGTTCCTGAATGAGCATGCTGCTGCTCTTCCACCTCATTGTATTGTATATACAGGAATGGCGCGGACGTACTTAAAAGAAATTTGTACCAGACATGAGTTAAAGCTGGTAGAGCTGCTGGAGCGAGATGATGTGGCCATATACAACTCTATACCTACGGCCGAAGGCGCACTGATGATGGCCATTCAGCATACTGATTTTACGATTCACGGTGCAGATTGTATGGTTCTAGGCATGGGACGGACTGGATTTACCATGGCAAGGGCACTACAGGGATTGGGAGCTAGAGTGAAGGTTGGAGTACGGCGGGCAGAGGATGCAGCGAGAGCCGTGGAAATGGGTTGGAAGCCTTTTATGACAAGGGATTTAGCACATGAGACAAAGGGAGTTGACTTGATTTTTAATACGATACCCTCTATGATTATCACAGCGCAAATCCTGTCTAAATTGCCACTGAGCACCGTGATTATAGATCTTGCTTCCGCCCCGGGCGGATGTGATTTCCGTTATGCGGAAAAGCGTGGAATCAAGGCTATGCTTGCCCCTGGTCTTCCCGGTATTGTTGCTCCCAAAACTGCTGGTGCCATTATAGCGAATACGCTGGTGCAGTTGTTAATGGAAGATAATCCTGATCGGGGGGATGCACAATGAGTTGGCAAGGGAAAACAGTAGGTTATGCAATTACAGGCTCACATTGCACATTTGAAGAGGTAATGCCTGTTATACAGCGCTTTGTTGATGAGGGTGCAAAGGTCGTCCCTATTATATCCAATACAGTGCTAACAACGGATACTCGCTTTGGTACTTCGCAAAGTTGGCAAAAACAGTTGAAAGATATAACAGGGAATGATATCATTTCTACAATTGTGGAGGCTGAGCCACTGGGTCCCTCCCAAATACTCGATGTGCTGGTGATTGCACCTTTGACGGGGAATTCGATGAGTAAGTTAGCGAATGCGATGACAGACAGTCCGGTTTTGATGGCTGCCAAGGCGCAATTGCGCAACGGCCGTCCACTTCTTTTAGCCATATCTACTAATGATGGACTGGGCCTAAATGCTGCCAATATCGCCAAATTACTCGTAGCCAAAAATATCTTTTTTGTACCGTTCGGACAGGACAATCCAGTTAAAAAGCCGAACTCGCTTGTAGCTAACATGGAGTTGATTCCGGAGGCTGCTTATGAAGCATTGCAGGGCAAACAGCTTCAGCCGATGATTGTGGAACGCAAGACCCCATGAAGTATTATAGTTAACTGCTGAGCATCCCTCGCCTAGAAGATGATTCGATATTGTATCGGGTCTAATTTCTTGTTGGCGGTGGATGCTTTCAGAATAAAAAATGGTTTTTTAGTCGAGAAGGGGAGATATACCAGATGAGCAATAGAAAGTTTAATGTAGCTGTCGTTGGAGCGACAGGCGCTGTAGGAGAACAGATCGTAAATCTGCTGGAAAAACGGGATTTTCCTGTGGACAAAATCAAATTTCTTTCTTCGCCTCGTTCTGCCGGCACGTTAATTAGCTTTAAAGGTCAGCAAATTCCAGTAGAGATTGCTACCCCCGACAGCTTTGAGGGAATCGACATTGCTTTGTTTAGTGCAGGTGGAGACGTAAGTAAGGAATTGGCGCCGCATGCTGTTCGTCATGGGGCAGTTTGTATTGACAACACCAATGCATTCCGAATGGATCCGACAGCTCCTCTTGTAGTGCCTGAGGTGAACAGCGACAAAATTGCCGAGCATCAAGGCATTATTGCGAACCCGAACTGCTCCACCATTCAGATGGTAGCTGCTTTGAAACCATTATATGATCAGTATGGCATTTCTCGTATCATAGTATCCACATACCAGGCCGTTTCCGGGGCTGGAAGCCGAGCTATTGATGAATTGAATCGTCAAAGCGCAGCGATTCTTAACGGTGATGAAGTTCAGCCTGATCTGTTGCCAGTAGGCTCGTTGCCAGTAAAACATCAGATTGCTTTCAATGCTATTCCGCAAATTGATAAATTCCAGGACAATGGTTATACACTGGAAGAAATGAAAATGGTACGTGAAACGAAAAAAATACTGGGTGACGAATCGGTGGACGTAACAGCAACGTGTGTACGTATTCCTGTTGTATATGGTCACTCGGAATCTGTATATGTAGAACTTAAAAAAGATTATGATTTAGAAGAAATCCGTAATTTGCTGGCTTCAGCACCGGGAGTAACGCTAGTGGACGATCCTGCTGCTCAGCTTTATCCACTGGCATCTGAAGCTGCAGGAAAACCTGACGTATTTGTGGGGCGTGTACGCCGTGATTTGGGCAATAGCCGTGGATTGAATTTGTGGGTCGTATCCGACAATCTGCTCAAAGGAGCGGCATGGAACGCGGTGCAAATCGCGGAAATTATTGCTGCAAACGCGGAGTAACGTTCCAATATGGGGGAAAAATAATGGGTATTTTGGTGCAAAAATTTGGAGGAACCTCGCTTTCCACACCTGAAGCACGTAAACTTGTGTTGGCACATGTGAAGAGGGAGCTGGAACAAAATCTTCAATTGGTTGTTGTTGTGTCGGCCATGGGGAGAAAAGGAGAGCCTTATGCCACCGACACGCTGCTGGATTGGGCGGTGTCTAACGGCGACAGTCTGCCAAAGCGCGAACGGGATTTATTGCTGTGCTGTGGTGAAATTATTTCTGCTGCTACATTATGCAGCCTGATGGAGAAGGAAGGTATTCCTGCTACAGTGCTAACTGGGGCACAGGCGGGCTTTATTACGGATGATCAATACGGCAATGCTCGTATTTTGGATATAAAGCCAGACCGTGTTGTTGAAGAGTTGAACCAAGGCAGAGTTGTCATTGTGACAGGTTTTCAGGGACAAACAGCAGACGGTGATATGACTACCTTGGGTCGGGGAGGCAGCGATACGTCAGCTACTGCTCTAGGTGCTGCTCTACATGCGGATATGGTTGATATTTATACGGATGTGAATGGTATATTGACCGCCGATCCGCGCATTGTGGAAAACGCAAAGCCGCTTACACATGTTAGCTATACGGAGATTTGTAATATGGCTCATCAGGGAGCAAAGGTTATCCATCCTCGTGCTGTTGAAATCGCCATGCAGGCTAATATCCCGGTCCGTGTTCGCTCTACCTTCTCCGAAGGAGAAGGTACGTTAGTTACCCATCCGGAAGGCTTTAAAGACGTGCAGGCAGACATCGTAGACCGTTTCGTGACCGGTATTGCGTATGTTGGCAATGTCACTCAGATTAATGTTGAATTAAAGCCGGGTATGGAGCACTTGCAATTACAAGTGTTCAAATCTATGGCTGAACATGGAATCAGCGTTGATTTTATTAATGTAACGCCATCGGGGGCAGTTTATACTGTGTTCGATTATGATGGAAGCAAAGCGGTTGAAGTATTGAACGGGTTGGGTCTAGAACCTAAGATACTGGCCGGATGTGCTAAAGTTTCTGTCATAGGCGGTGGTATCAACGGGGTACCGGGCATTATGGCGACGATTGTGGAGGCATTGGCAGAATCAGACGTACAGATCCTTCAATCCGCAGATTCCAACACGACGATCTGGGTACTTGTTAAAAAAGAAGATATGGTGCAGGCTGTACGCGCATTGCATAATAAATTTGAACTCCATCAATAGGTGCATGGTCCGTGCTCGGATTTGCAAAAAGGAGGCAGCATGGTGAACTTCGGCAGATTGATTACCGCGATGGTGACACCTTTTGATCAGCAAGGAGAGATTGACTGGACTGCATTGTCCTCGTTGATTGATTATTTAATAGAAGAACAGCATTCAGAGTCACTTGTTGTATCTGGAACAACAGGAGAGTCTCCTACCCTGAGCGATGATGAGAAAATCAAGTTGTTTGCTTTTGTTGTAGAAAAAGCAGCTGGACGATGTAAAATTATTGCCGGGACTGGCAGCAACAATACGCGTCACTCCATTCATCTTACCCGTGCCGCGGAGCAGGCAGGAGCAGATGGTGTTCTACTGGTAGTGCCATATTATAATAAACCGAATCAGGAAGGGATGTATCAGCATTTCGAAAGTATTGCAAACTCCACATCCCTTCCAGCTATACTGTATAATGTTCCAAGCCGTACTGGAGCGAGTCTAACAGCTGAAACAACGCTGCGTCTTGCACAAATTCCAAATATTGTGGGAACCAAAGAATGTGCATCACTTGCGCAGGTTACACAGATTGCAGCGGCAGCGCCAGAGGGTTTTCTGGTTTATTCCGGGGATGATGCTTCTGGGTTGCCTGCTATGGCTGTAGGTGCTTATGGTATTATCAGCGTAGCGAGCCATGTGGTAGGTGCTGAAATGAAGCAGATGATCGATTCACTTGTAGGAGGACACTCTCAGGAGGCAGCAAAGTTGCATCAGCAGTTGTTCCCGATTTTCAAGGGTTTGTTTGGCTGTCCTCATCCTCTGCCTAATCCAGTGGCAGTAAAATATGCATTGGAATTACGGGGGATTAGGGTTGGTTCGGTTCGGTTGCCGCTCATTCCTCCAACTGAGGATGAAGCGGAATTTATTAAGAAATTATTTACCCGCTAAAGACAAATAGGAATGTAGGATATTAATTAATACTAAGGAGTAACCTTGTTAAGGGCAGTCGGTAGGTACAAAACCGATAGAGTTTATTGTCTGACAAGGTCCTCCAGCATGAAGGACGTTCTTATAGGACGTCCTTTTTGCTGTGCTTTTAACCATGCATATAGATAAAATGACAGATACTAATGGTTTGAGACGGCAATGGGAAACCTAGCGTAACGAACAGGATGACTTGTTTTTTCGTATTTTAATCATGTATAATGGGGTCAAGTGACTGGGTGCGGTATTTTTTTGAAAATTAAATAACAAATCAAGGTACGACGTCCAACTACCATAGGAGGTTTAGATTCATTTGTCTAAAAAAACAAACAACGATAAATTGATGATTTTCGCTTTGGGCGGCGTCGGTGAAATCGGGAAAAATATGTATGTCGTTCAATACGGCAATGACATTGTCGTGGTGGATTCCGGTCTGAAATTCCCGGAAGAGGACATGCTGGGCATTGATATCGTTATTCCTGATATTTCCTACCTTACAGAGAACCGCGACAAAGTAAGAGGCATTGTGCTGACTCATGGTCACGAGGACCATATCGGCGGTTTGCCTTACGTGTTGAAACATTTGA
This sequence comes from Paenibacillus sp. 1182, assembly GCF_017833915.1. NCBI lineage: Bacteria > Bacillati > Bacillota > Bacilli > Caryophanales > Paenibacillaceae > Paenibacillus > Paenibacillus sp. 1182. The sequence continues at coordinate 304,988 of NZ_JAFICR010000003.1, forward strand.
ATGTACCAGTATATGGTACCAAATTGACGCTGGGATTGGTGGAAAACAAGCTGAAGGAAGCGAATCTGCTTGGTGAAACCAAACGTATTTTGATCAATGCTGATTCCGAAATCAAGCTGGGTTCCACACTAAAAGCAACCTTCTTCAGAACCAACCATAGTATTCCGGATTCTGTAGGTGTATGTATTGATACTCCTGAAGGCGCTGTTGTTCATACAGGTGACTTCAAATTTGACCATACTCCGGTGAACGGACAATATGCAGATTTGCAGCGTATGGCTGAAATTGGCACACGTGGCGTACTGGCTCTTTTGTCAGACAGTACGAATGCCGAGAAACCGGGCTTTACACCTTCGGAAAAGAGCGTTGGTATTGTGCTGGAAGACATTTTCCGCAAGTCGAGACAGCGTGTGGTCGTAGCCACTTTTGCTTCTAACGTACATCGTATTCAGCAGGTAATTAATGCTGCTGAAGCAACGGGACGTAAAGTAACAGTTATTGGTCGAAGCATGGTTAATGTCGTAGGCATTGCTTCGGACTTGGGCTATTTGGAAATTCCGGATGGAATGCTGATTGAGCCTGAAGAAGTTGGCAAAATGTCAGCGGACCGTGTAGTTATTCTCTGCACAGGCAGTCAGGGCGAACCGATGTCCGCTTTGACAAGAATGGCTCGTTCCACACATCGAAAGGTTGACATTCTTCCAGGGGATTCAGTCATCATTGCAGCTACTCCGGTACCGGGTAATGAAAAATACGTTGGACGCACAATTGATGAACTGTTCCGTCTGGGTGCCAATGTATATTACAGCGCAGCTAATCCAGGTATTCACGTTTCTGGACACGGAAGCCAGGAAGAACTTAAGCTGATGCTGAATCTGATGAAACCAAAGTTCTTCTTGCCAATTCATGGTGAGTTCAGAATGCAACGTCGTCACGCCCTTCTTGCTGAAGGCGTAGGTATTGAGCCTGAAAATATTTTCATCACGGATATCGGTGAAGTCATTGAAATTCAGAATGGCGGAGCACGCAGAGCTGGTAAAGTTACAGCAGGTAACGTACTGATCGATGGACTAGGCGTAGGGGATGTAGGAAATATCGTATTGCGCGACCGTAAATTGCTGTCACAGGACGGTATTTTGGTGGTGGTTGTCACGCTGAGCAAGCAAGACGGAACGATTAAATCGGGTCCAGATATCATTTCCCGCGGTTTCGTTTATGTCCGTGAATCGGAAGGTTTGCTTGATGAAGCGAATCGTATTGTCTCAAGTACACTGCATAAGCTCATGAGTGAAAATGTAAATGAATGGGCTTCCCTCAAGACAAATGTCAAGGATGCACTGGGTCGCTTCTTGTATGAGCAAACTCGTCGCAGACCGATGATCCTGCCAATTATAATGGAAGTGTGATTCAATTGAAATTTGTTCAAAAACCTGAATTAAAAACTTAAGTCACAGGCACACAGTCGCCTCTCTTCCCGCAGGAAATATTGGACGGTTTCCGCGGAAGGAGAGGCTTTTTTGATTTTTCGGGGTAAGGAAAAGCATGGGGGTAGGTATAAAATATTCCATTTACATCCCATACTATAGGGTGACTACGGGTCATATAGATGCGTAAAGCGAAAGGAAGATCACCCATATGGAACAATACAGCAATCTATCATCTGGCAACGAGGAAACGGAAACGCCAGATCAACCAGAAATTGGGCAAAGACCCGCGTTACCTGCTATGGAGGCTTTGCAGCAACTGGGTCAAACCTCCATGCCTGGAGGCGAGTCCAATATTTTTTGCATGACGATTATCGGTCAGATTGAAGGGCATCTCATTTTACCGCCTCAAAACAAAACGACAAAATATGAGCACATTATTCCCCAACTGGTAGCGGCAGAACAAAATCCTCGTATCGAAGGATTAATGATTTTGCTGAATACAGTTGGTGGTGATGTAGAGGCAGGACTGGCTATTGCTGAAATGATCGCATCGATGAGTAAACCAACGGTGACCATTGTGATAGGCGGGGGGCATAGCATCGGTGTGCCGATTGCTGTGTCTTCCACTTATTCCTACATTGCGGAGAGTGCGACGATGACCATTCATCCTATTCGTATGAGCGGCCTGGTCATTGGAGTCCCACAGACTTTTGAATATATGGAAAAAATGCAGGAACGTGTCGTACGCTTTGTCGTTTCTCATTCTCGTATTACAGAAGAGCAGTTTAAGGAATTGATGTTTAAAACCGGTGAGTTAAACCGCGATATTGGTACAGCGGTTGGGGGAGCCGATGCAGTGAAGTATGGATTGATGGACGCGGTTGGAGGGATCGGAGAGGCTTTAAAACAGCTGAACACCATTATTGAAACGCGGCGTCAGCAAAACGGGAACGCTGGGATCCAACAGCAGGCTCCGTATGCTCCTTTTATTCCCAGTGCCACAGGAACTCCTACAGAGACACTGTCAGGGGAGCATAGCGGGGAGCTATCTCAATGACATTATATACTGTAATGCCAATGGAAATGGTGTGGCAAGGGATGTGGAAAGAGGCTGAGGAGCTTGCAGAGGTTCGAGTAGACGGTCTACTTATGCAGGTACAGCCGCTTGAAAGTCGTCGGGGGATCATTGTACGGTTGTTGGACTGCCCGCTGGAAGCCTACCTGAATCCGCGTTATGGACCCGGTCAAGTCATCGAATGGTCGTAAAAGGTGTCGAATAGTATAGAAATCGGTCATTTACTGCTGAAAAAGAACATATGTGCGGATACCGGGTGACGTGGTATAATATTCTTCTGGGGGGTGACCTTGTATGTCCAGAAGAAGAAAAAGAAAAAAGAAAGCCGCATTTGGCGGAGTTCTAAAATTTGAAATTTACGGCATTGTGCTGATTACATTAGCGGTCATTGCGTTATCGGGTGAAGCGGCAGTTGGTCGGTCGCTATCCAAGATGTTTGGGCTCGTATTGGGGAAATTCTATTTTGTTATCCCTCTGATTGGCATTTATTATGGTCTGATGGTGATGATTCACCGCAAGTGGCCGAACCAGTGGAACTCGCGTAAAACGGGTTTGCTCCTGTTGGTATTTGCCTTTACACTTATGAGTTCTATTTCATCTATGGAGCAGCGTTTGGGGCCGATCAACGCGCTTCAGCCGGGCGGAGTGATGACCCAGATACATATAGATATGCGCGAGCAGTTGCTGTCGCCTGATCAGCAGGGCCATTCCTCAATGCTGAACAAGGATATCAGCGGGGGTTACGTAGGCGCGTTGCAGCTTACTGTTCTGTTGTGGCTGTTTGGTCTCACGGGAGCTAAACTGATCATGATTGTTATGTTCGTCATTTGTTTCATGCTGATGACTCAACTGTCCTATGTGGATTTGGTGCGGATTGTAAAGACCAAGCTGCTAGCAGCTGGGGGAAGTGTGCGCAAAAAGTGGACTGGTAAAGCTACTCCGCTTTCGGCATCTAGCAAAGGTAATGGAAATAGAAAGATCAAGTCTGAGCCGATTCCTGCCTATGAGGAAGACATGGATGATGACTTTGACGAAATGCAGCCTCCTGCACGCAAACAACCGATTTTCTTTCAGTTGTTTGGTCTTAAGAATTCAGATAAAGCGGACAAGGAAGAGCATTCCGTCGATGAGGATGAGCATGATTTTCCATATGAAGCTGAGGACGCGCAGGCCCAGTGGAGAAATGGCAACCAGAGTGAAGAGCTGTCTGACGTAGTCGAACACGCTGAGCAGGAAGCTGCAATTCCGGTAAAAAGGTCGCCGATTATTAGGGATTTCTTCGAACAAGTAAAGCATGAGGAAAGAAGAACGGAAGCTGAATTTGGAGAGTCCCTGACAGGGGCAGAGCAGACGACTTCCATTATTGACGAACCCCTGGATGATGACTTTGTGGGTGCCAATGCGAATAAGGATATGGATGATTCGACTACGATTCAGGGGACATTAGAAGGTGCTCAGGGACAAGCTCAGACGATTGCAACTGGGGTGGCAGGCGAAGAGGTTGAAGGTACCCATACAGCTATCCCGGCTCCGCCGCCGCCTAAACCGTACAAGCTACCATCGTTTCGTTTGCTTGCTAAACCACAAAATGCAGGCAAAGGTATGGGACAAAAGGATTATATGCAAACGGCACGCAAACTGGAAGCAACGCTGGAAAGCTTCGGTGTGCGGGCGAAGGTGCTGGAGGTTGTCCGTGGCCCTGCCGTAACACGTTATGAAATTCAGCCGGACATTGGAGTGAAGGTCAGCCGTATTGTGAGTCTGACGGATGACATTGCGCTTGCACTTGCTGCCAAAGATATCCGTATGGAGGCTCCGATTCCTGGCAAATCTGCTATCGGAATTGAGGTTCCGAATAATGAAGTTTCCATTGTAACGATGCGTGAGGTAATGGAGACAACCGTTTTCCAGGAGTCAGCTTCCAGCTTGTCTATTGCATTCGGACGTGATATTGCAGGACAGACGATTGTCGGTAATTTGGCCAAGATGCCCCATCTTCTTGTAGCTGGGGCAACAGGTTCGGGTAAATCAGTGTGTATCAATGGGATCATCACGAGTATTTTGTACAAAGCAAAGCCGGATGAGGTCAAATTTTTGATGGTCGATCCTAAAATGGTGGAGTTGAACGTGTACAACGGAATCCCGCATTTGTTGGCTCCGGTCGTGACTGATCCAAAGCGTGCCTCACTTGCATTGAAGAAAATTGTAGTCGAAATGGAAAAAAGGTATGAGTTATTTTCCAAATCAGGAACCCGTAATATTGAGGGATACAATAATTTGATGAAAGATAACCCGGATGCATTTCTGCCTTACATCGTCGTTATTGTGGACGAGTTGGCAGATTTAATGATGGTAGCTGCGGGAGATGTGGAGGATGCGATTGCACGACTTGCCCAAATGGCGCGCGCAGCAGGCATCCACCTTATCATTGCAACGCAAAGACCTTCGGTTGATGTAATTACCGGGGTAATTAAAGCTAATATTCCTTCACGTATTGCCTTCGGCGTTTCCTCGCAGGTAGATTCCCGTACCATATTGGATATGGGTGGAGCCGAGAAGCTGCTCGGACGTGGTGATATGCTTTTCATGCCAATGGGTGCTTCTAAACCAGTCCGCGTTCAGGGAGCGTTCATGAGCGATCAAGAAGTCGAAAATATTGTTAACTACGTACGTGAACAGGGTGAAGCGCAGTATGATGAGACGCTAGTGCCGGAGGTGGAAGAGGTATCGGCTGATGCAGATGAAATGCTGGATGAGCTGTACGATCAGGCTGTCAACATCATTTTAGAGGCTAAACAAGCTTCCGTTTCGCTCCTTCAGCGCCGTATGCGGATCGGTTATACACGTGCTGCTCGATTGATTGACTCCATGGAAGCTCGCGGAGTCATCGGCCCTTACGAGGGCAGCAAGCCCCGTGAGGTTCTTATCTCAATGGAGCAATATCAGCAAAATAAAGTTAGTTCCTAAGCATTATCTCTACCCAGCACTACATTAAAACGCTGTTCGTTCGCAAGGTAGTTGTTCTAAAATGACAACTCCAAGTGTACAAACAGCGTTTTTTTGTGATGTTTTTTTGAGGTGTGGCGACTACCTGCTGAAAGAAGATTAAAAGGGTGAATAGCTTTAAGCGGAGCTTGTCATAATAAACGTAGCCATCCTGTTAATCCCACAAAAGAAAGGTAGAGCGCAGCATATGAAAAAGACAATGGTCTGGATTTGCACGGGTATCCTCGCAGCCTCGGCTATTACGTACACAGGACTTTTTAAAAATGACTCTGCACAGCAGCAAACAGAGTCGCTCAACACACAGCAGAAAGTACAAGCGGCGCAACCATCCGAGCCGACATTCAGCTCGGGAGCGGTTGATTTTGGATCTTACGGTCAGGATGTATATGAGTTGCAATCACGTTTGAAGTTGCTGGGCTTTTTTGGCGGGAAAGTGGACAGCCATTTTGGCAGCAGTACACTAAAAGCTGTTAAAGGTTTTCAAAAGGAATTTGGTATCCGTCCCGATGGAGTGGTCGGAGCAAAGACGAAATTAAAGCTGGTGAATGCTACCCCTAACTGGAAGCCAACGGAAACTCCTATGCATCGTAACAATCAAGGTTCCGCTCAGGGACACACAGCGGACAATAATGATAAAGCGGATCAAAATGATGAAACAATGGGATCGGCCAACACCATGGGACTATCTGCAAACGATCTTAAGATTTTGGCTAATGCGGTCTACGGTGAATCCCGTGGCGAGCCCTTTGAAGGGCAGGTTGCCGTGGCGGCGGTTATTTTGAACAGGGTTAAATCACCTAGTTTTCCAAATACACCATCTGGGGTGGTTTTCCAGCCGGGGGCCTTTACAGCTGTAGCAGACGGACAAATCTGGCTTACGCCGAATGAAACTGCACAGAAGGCAGTACGACAGGCGCTGAACGGCTGGGACCCAAGCGGAGGATGTCTCTATTATTTTAATCCAAAAACAGCCACCTCCAAATGGATTTGGACCCGTCCGCAGGTGAAAACCATCGGGGAACATATTTTTTGCATGTAAAACGCCGAAGCAGCCGGGAGCTTGTCTCCGGTTGCTTCTTGGCTTTTGCATGGTTAGAATAAAGATTGGTACACTTTACCTCTTTACAGGAGGACGATTTACAGCAGCTAATGCTAATCAAAGGCTAGACGCCAATTGACGTCACAAAGGAGTTTTGGACTTGAACAAAACAGGTTTCGAGCGTGGCACACGCAGACAACTGAGGATTCATGTACTGCCAACCAAGCGCTTTAAGACGTTTGCTATATCATTGTATGTAGGCACTCCGCTACGGGAGGAAACCGTAACTCAAGTGGGGCTGGTACCTTTCGTTCTGCGCCGGGGTACAGAATCGTATCCGCAGACTACACAATTCAGAGAACAGTTAGAGCAATTGTATGGCGCAGGTTTCGGATTCGATGTGTATAAACGTGGAGATTATCAGATCGTGCAATTTCGCATGGATACGATTAATGACAGCTTTGTAAACAGTCCGGATAGTTTGCTGGATCGTTCGTTTGCTTTCCTTGGAGAAGTGCTGACGAAGCCTGCATTGGAAAATGATGCATTTCAAACTGGATACGTTCAGCAGGAACGAGAAAATGTGCGCAAGAAGCTGGAATCTATAGTTAACGATAAAATACGTTATGCTGGTGAGCGCTGCATGGAGGAAATGTGCAAAGATGAGCCTTATCGTCTGCACCCTCTTGGTCAACGATCTGATCTGGACAGTATAGATGCACAGAGCTTGTATGAGGCTTATGGAGAATGGCTGAATCATGCCAGCATGGATTTATACGTTGTGGGAGATACGACGCTAGAAGAAGTTGAGAAGTTTGTTGATCGCTATTTTCAATTGAACCGTTCAGCGGAAGCAGGGTATGTTCCGGAACAGCCCAAGTTGGTAGAGCGTGATGTTCAAACTGTTGTAGAGCGTCTTGATGTGAACCAGGGCAAGCTCAACATGGGATTGCGGACCCCTATTACGTATGGTGACGATCGCTATGCATCCGCTCTGATGTACAATGGCATTCTGGGCGGGTATCCGCATTCAAAGCTGTTCGTTAATGTAAGGGAAAAGGAAAGTTTGGCGTATTACGCTTCATCGCGATATGACGGGCATAAAGGGATTGGTACGATTCAATCTGGTATTGAAATTCCTAATTATGAAAAAGCGGTTACTATTATCCGCAAGCAACTGGAAGATACGCAAAACGGAGCGATTACTGAGCTGGAAATGACCCAAACGCAGGCGATGATTCGCAACTTGCTGAAGGAGATGCAGGATTCCGCTTTTGAGATGATCGCCTATGATTTTAACAGACAGCTTTCCGGTAAAGAGCGGACGGTAGATGAGCTGCTGAGTCAGGTGGAGGCAGTCAAGGTGCAGGATGTTCAGGATGCCGCCCGGACGTTCCGACTGGACACTATTTATTTCTTGAGAGACCAGAAAGGGGAATAACGGTGGAGCATATACCTTATGAGCATTTGCAGGAAACGCTGTACTATGAAGTAATGGATAACGGCTTACACGTTTATGTGTTGCCCAAACCGGGTTTTCAGAAGACGTACGCCACATTTGCGACTAAATACGGCTCGGTTGATAATCATTTCCGCGTAGAAGGTCAACAGCCCGTAAAGGTGCCGGATGGCATAGCCCATTTTTTGGAGCATAAAATGTTTGAAGAGCCTGAAGGAGATATTTTTGCTACCTTTTCCTCTAATGGTGCATCGGCGAACGCATTTACGAGCTTTGATCAAACCGTATATCTGTTTTCGGCAACTGAGCGTATTCAAGAAAATTTGACCACGCTGGTCAATTTTGTTCAACATCCTTACTTTACAGATGAAAATGTAGAGAAGGAAAAAGGCATTATTGGCCAGGAAATCAATATGTATGAAGATAACCCCGATTGGCGGAGTTACTTTGGTCTGATCGAGGCGTTGTACAAGGTCCATCCGGTGCATATTGATATCGCAGGTACGATTCAATCCATCAGTACGATTACAAAGGAAACGCTGTACAGTTGCTATGAAGCTTTCTACCACCCAAGCAATATGATTCTTTTTGTAGTGGGAGGAGTGGATCCAGCTGAAGTAATAGAGCTGGTACGTAACAATCAGGCCAAAAAGGACTATAAGCCGCAGGGAGAGATTGAGCGGATTTTCGACGATGAACCCACTACAGTTGCAGAACCACGTCGTGAGGTGAAGCTGGCCGTTTCTCTGCCAAAGCTACTGTTTGGATTCAAGGAGGCTGAAGTAGGCTTAACGGGTGAAGAATTGCTTCGTCATGATCTGGAAACCAAGCTGATGCTTGATCTCCTATTTGGTTCCAGTACACAACTGTATCAAAAGCTCTACGATGAGGATCTGATTTCGGACAGTTTTGGCCATGAGTACAATAGTACGCAGCAATATGCATTTTCCGCAATCGGTGGAGATACCAAAGACCCGGATCGGCTGTTGGCGAGAATACGTGAAGAGGTGGAGTCCATCCAGAAGCAGGGCTTCGCAGCAGAACATTTTGAACGGGCACGCAAAAAGAAAATCGGTGGTTATCTGCGTACACTCAATTCACCAGAAAATATTGCGCATGAATTTACAAGACATCGCTTCCGGGGCAGTGATTTTTTCCAACTGCTTCCGATTTATGAAAGTATTACGCTTGAGGATGTAAATCGCCGTCTGAAAGACCATATCCAGTGGGATCAACTCGCAATATCACTAGTGGTGAGTCCGTAATGTCCAGGGAGAGGGAAACGATGACCACTGAGGGCGGAGAATTAAAAGCGATTGGCGATACAACTGTGCTGATTACAGGAGCGAGTGGCGGAATTGGTGCGGCTATTGCTGAGCGTTTTGCAGCTGTAGGGATGAATGTGGTCATTCACTACATGAAGTCCCATGAAAAAGCAAATGAAGTTGCCCGTCGTTGCATGGTTTATTCAGGCAAGGTAATGACCGTGTCAGCGGATCTGCAGAGCAAGGAGCAGATCGAACGCATGCGGGAAAAGCTGGATAATCACGGGATGAAGCCGGATATTCTTGTGAACAACGCCGGATTATCTCATTATGGGCTGTTGACAGATGTTTCGGAAGAGGAATGGGACGAAGTGATGGCAGTCAATGTTAAGGGAACCTTTCTGTGTACGCAGGTTTTTATGCCACATATGATTTCCCAACGCTATGGCCGCATTGTGAATGTTTCCTCCGTGTGGGGGATATGTGGGGCTTCGTGCGAGGTGTTGTATTCCACCACGAAGGGAGGCATTAACGCTTTCACTAAAGCGCTGGCTCAAGAAGTAGCACCTTCCGGGGTGACAGTGAATGCAGTAGCTCCAGGTGCAGTGAATACGTCGATGCTGGATCATTTAGATGAAGGCGAAATTACCAGTTTGGAAGAAGAAATTCCTGCCGGACGATTGGCTCGACCTGATGAGATATCATCCCTGGTTTATTTTCTTGCGCTTCCTGAGTCAGGTTATATTAATGGCCAGGTCATAAGTCCTAACGGAGGATGGGTGACTTAAGGGAAATAGCGCTTGGAGGAATCCACCAGTATAGTAAGCGTCTGAGAAGAGCATATTACAACTGTTGATTTTAAATCTGAATCATCTAAGGAGGATTTAAGTATGTCAACAGTTGTTCAGAATTTTGATGTTTGGAAAAAGTTCCTCGGTCAGCGTGTAGAGCAAGCGGAGAAGCTGGGAATCAGCCAAGATACCATTTCAGAGCTTGCTTATGAAATCGGTGATTTTCTGGATGAGAAGGTCGATCCAGCCAACCACTCCAACCGCGCATTGAAAGAACTGTGGGGAGTTGCCGATGAGGACGAGCGTCACACCATCGCCCGGCTAATGGTTAAATTGGCCAAGAGCAACGCATAAGTAAGAACCAACATGAAAAGCTCCCTTTTGGGGGCTTTTCTGTAATGGTTACAGAGCTGTTCTTGTAATTCCATTGTAATTTATATATCATAAACGTGATTGAGGCTTACAACACAATGCAGCCTATCAAATTTCAATAATTGGTTTTGTCGAAAGATGTTATTTTATGATACAATAATGCTTTGATTTGGAGTTGTTGACGGTTTGAATGTGAATGAGGTGCTAACGTGACGGAAGAAACGAAACAGTGGTACATGGAGTACAAGATACATAAAAATCGACCCGGACTGCTGGGAGACATTGCTTCCATGCTTGGTATTCTGGGGGTTAATATACTGACGATCAACGGTGTTGAAGGTGAAAGACGGGGAATGCTGCTTGAAACAGACGATGATGAGAAGATACGTATTCTCGGAGACACGTTAAAAAAAGCGAGCAACATTACAGTCACGGCCTTACGTGCTCCGAGACTGGTTGATATATTGGCAGTAAGACATGGCCGTTACATCGATCGGGATTCGGATGATCGTAAAACATTTCGCTTTACACGCGATGAGCTTGGGTTGCTGGTCGATTTTTTGGGTGAAGTATTAAAGAGGGACGGCAATCAGGTGATCGGTCTTCGCGGGATGCCACGTGTGGGCAAAACGGAATCCATTATTGCCAGTAGTGTATGCGCAATGAAGCGTTGGACTTTTGTATCTTCGACGCTACTACGACAGACGGTACGCAGTCAGCTCTCTGAAGAAGAAATGAACCCAAACAATGTGTTTATTATTGATGGTATTGTGAGTACAATTCGGTCAAATGAAAGACATTATCACCTGCTTCAGGAAATTATGAGCATGCCAAGTACTAAAGTGATTGAGCATCCTGATGTATTTGTACGTGAGTCGGGATACAGCTTTGACGATTTCAATATCATTATTGAACTTCGCAATAATCCGGCTGAGGAAATTATTTATGATACCTTTACAGCCAGTTATACAGAAGATCTTTAAATAAGCGTAATTACACAAGGAGATGATGACATGTCAGAACTGGGTCAGCAATTAAAGGAGGCCCGGCTGCAAAAAGGATTGAGCCTTGACGATGTTCAGGAAATGACGAAGATACGCAAACGTTATCTGGAAGCCATTGAGACGGGCGATTACAAAGTGCTGCCGGGAAGCTTTTATGTCAGAGCTTTTATTAAAACATACGCTGAAACGGTCGGGTTGAATCCTGATGAGATTCTGGAAGGGCATCAAAGCAATGTGCCTGAACCTGAACCGGAAGCAGTCATGGAGCCTGTTACACAGAAACGCTCCAGCCGTCCCGCCACGATTGGTAATCTTAAATGGTTGCCTACAGCGTTAATGTGGCTTTTTCTAGTTCTCATTGTTGGGGTTATTTATGCTTATTGGGTGAGCAACAACCATTCAACTCCAAAAACAGCAGAAAACACAACACCGATTACTACACCAAGTACAACACCGAGTACAACACCGAGTACAACACCAAACACGTCTACTCCTGATACCACTACGACACAGCCGAACAATGGTCAAACGACGGCTCCAAATGGTGCTGGTGGGCAGACTCCTGGTGCGGGGCAAACCGGACAAACTCAGCCAAATGGTACGGGGAATACGGATGCTACTACTCCAAATACTGGACAACAGCCGGATACGACTACTCCACAACAAGGTGTAACTGTGGCACAGGACGGCAAGCAAGGCAAGACGACGATTTTTAAAGTTTCCAGTGCAACGGGAGCCACAGCCAAGGTTGATATTAAAGCTACGGGTGAAAGCTGGCTTGAAGTATACAAGGGAGAAAATTCCCGTGGAGAAAAGCTGAGTTATGGTATGACTAAAAGTGGAGATGCCATGTCTTTCGATATTGGTCCAGAAGGTTTATATATCAAATCAGGGCGGTCTTCTGCCACAGATATTTCCGTAGCAGGTCAACCGATAACAGATAATAAATCGACTACTCGTGTACTGATACAGCAAGGAGAAGCCTCTTCGACCGGAACGAGTGCAGGGGTGACGGGTTTACCTGCAGATTCTACGACAGGTAGCAGTACGGATTCAGCACAAAGTGGTACAGATTCTACAACTACTAATGGTGAATAAACGCCTTGGTGCGAGGAAATACTAATGACTGTAATTCCTGGAAAGGCAGTCATTTCATTTTCCGCAAAGTGAGGTGTATACGTTATGACCGTCAGCTGGATTGTGACTGGGCTCGGTATAATTGTCAGTTTACTGGGCTATTATCTGACACCGAATGCATGGGGCTATGGCATACTGGGCTTTGGTCTTGCTCACATTGTGCTTGGACTTTTGGATATGTTCCGAACTCCAACACGAAGCCATAATTAGATATTTTGACCGTAAATGAAATAAAGGCGTTTTTGTCAGGAAAACTGGCAAGAACGCCTTTTTAGTCAACCGATTATTGGATTTTTGTAAATGACTAGCCTATAATTAGATATTGAACTTTGTTGTGGAAAGGAAAGTGAAACGATGGCTTCAGAAAATTCATTTGATATCGTCTCCAAAATGGATATGCAGGAGTTAACAAATGCGGTTCATCAGACGGAGCGTGAAATTGAAACACGATTTGATTTCAAGGATAGCAAAAGTAGCCTCAAGCTTGAGAAAGAAGCTCTTACGATTGCATCGGAAGACGAATACAAGCTGAATGCGGTGATTGATATTTTGCAGTCTAAAATGGCTAAACGAGGTCTGTCCCTCAAAAATGTGGAGTATGGCAAATTGGAACCCGCTTCTCTAGGTTCAGTGCGTCAGCGTCTTTCGCTGAAGCAGGGAATTGATCAGGATAATGCCAAGAAAATTAACATTCTTATTCGGGACTCCAAGCTAAAAGTTAAAAGTCAGATTCAAGGTGATCAAATCCGGGTGACCGGGAAAAACAGGGATGATTTACAGGCGATCATTCAATTGCTACGTAAAGCTGATTTGCCATTGGAGCTTCAATTTACAAACATGAAATAAAGACGTTTTCCCTCATATATTTTGCAGGAAAAACGTTGCTTGATGTGCGGCAGGTTATTTTGACATGCGTTTTGCGCCATATTATACTTGTAACGAAAATGCAGACAATTCAGGTGTATAGCGCTCGCCGAAAGCGATTTACATAGGGTTGAATTTAATCCGAAAACTGCCATTTGTAATCAAGTACGATAATCAGGGGAGAGTGTGTTGTGAATTTACCCAACAGAATTACAATAACGCGGATTTGCCTTATCCCGGTGATGATGCTGGCTTTGCTGGTGGACTTTGATTTTTATCCGCCACCGATTGAGATCGGAGCTTTCAAGCTGCCGTATAATCAGCTGATTGCGGCTATCATTTTCCTTGTAGCAGCCAGCACGGACGGTCTTGACGGGTATTTGGCACGTAAAAATAATATGGTCACCAATTTGGGCAAGCTGTTGGACCCCCTTGCTGATAAGCTTTTGGTAACCGCCATTTTGGTTTCCTTGGTAGAAATGGGGAAAATTGATTCGTGGATTGTTGTTGTGATTGTTAGCCGTGAGTTTGCGGTTACGGGGCTGCGTCAGATTGCCTTGCTGGATGGGTCTGTGGTTGCTGCAAGCAATTGGGGCAAATTAAAGACGATCATTCAGATTGTTGCTATAGTAGCGCTGCTCATTAATAATTTCCCGTTTGTTTTTCTTGGTATACCGTTTGATTTAATAGCGATATGGGCAGCGGTGTTGATCACCATTTATTCGGGTATTGATTATTTCGTGAAAAATATCCATTTGCTGAGCTCCTCCAAGGTTTAACAGTATAAATTTTATGGAAACAGCAATAGGGACTAAACTTATTGCTGTTTCTTTATATAATTCCCATCATATTCGCAGTACAGGAGGAAGAATTGATGAAAGCTGAAATAATTGCGGTAGGAACAGAGTTATTGCTCGGACAAATAGTGAATACAAATGCTCAATATTTGTCACAAGAGTTGGCTACAATTGGAATCGATGTATATTTTCAGACTGTGGTTGGCGATAACATAGATCGGCTTCAGGAAGCCATAAGAATTGCTCAGAAGCGTGCGGATATTATTTTATTTTCTGGCGGTCTGGGACCGACCCAGGATGATTTGACGAAAGATGCGATAGCGTCTGTATTGGGGCGAAAATTGCACATAGATCGTCTTGCAATGGACAAGCTAGATCAATTTTTTCGTAACCGTGGGGTAGAAATGACCGAAAATAACCGCCGGCAGGCGCTTTCTATTGAAGGTGCTACTCCGCTTGAAAATGAGACAGGGCTAGCTGTGGGCGACGCAATTGCACAGGATGGTAAATTTTATGTAGTTTTGCCTGGACCTCCTAAGGAACTCAAACCGATGTTTGCAAACCAGGCCAAACCTTGGTTGCTTCAGCAGGCATTGAGCGGTGAGGAAATGCCAATTTATTCAAAAATGCTAAAATTTGCAGGGATTGGTGAGTCAGCTCTTGAAACCCGTTTGTTAGATCTGATCCAATCCCAGACAGACCCCACGATTGCTCCTTATGCCAAGGAAGGGGAAGTCACGATCCGTATATCCACCAAGGCGGCCAGCGAAAGTGAAGCATTGATTAAGCTGACGGCTACGGAAGTAGAAATTCAGCAGCGTCTTTCGGAATTTATGTATGCAAGCGAAGATGTTACGCTGGAGAAGGTTATCGTAGATCTAATGGCCAATCGCGGACTCACTGTGAGTGCGGCAGAAAGCTGTACAGGTGGAATGCTGATGGAACACCTCACTTCTATACCTGGCAGTGCTACTATGTTTCAAGGTGGCATCGTGTGCTATTCCAATGAAATGAAGATGAAATTACTCAACGTGCCTTGTGATTATTTGGAAGGGGATCAAGCGCCAGGTGCAGTGAGTAAGGAAGTGGCCCTTGTGCTTGCAGAGCAGGCGAGAATGATCATGGACAGCGATTTTGGACTTTCAGTTACTGGTGTAGCCGGGCCTGGGTATTCCGAACGGAAGCCAGTCGGTCTAGTGTATATTGGCATTGCTGAACGCGACAAGGAAACGGAAGTACATGAACTGAGACTGAGTGGTAACCGCGAAACAATCCGACTGCGATCAGTCAAAGCGATTCTGTACAGATTGTGGCGCAGGCTGGTAGAGAACGAGAAACTCTCTTAATCATCTATGTACAGTGTGGGTCGTAGAGTTGTTTTAGATAGATATTCATGATATAATCACCTTATCGGAAGAACCGTTGCAAAGCCTTTTGCCAGCGGTTCTTTTTTTGTTTTAAGAGACAGGTGTAATTACAGAAGAGAGCTGTGTGAATAAAAAAAACGAATGTATGTTCGAAAAAATGCTTGGCAAGCGTGTCAAAACAAGGTATTATTAAAGTACAAACAATGAAGGATGTGAGTTTATTGTCAGATCGTCGTGCTGCGCTGGATATGGCGCTCCGTCAAATAGAAAAGCAATTTGGTAAAGGTTCCATTATGAAGTTGGGTGAGTCTACCCACATGCAAGTGGAAACGATCCCCAGTGGTTCGATTGCTTTGGATATTGCGTTAGGAACGGGCGGCTTTCCAAGAGGCCGGGTTATTGAAATATACGGACCGGAATCATCCGGTAAAACGACAGTAGCTCTTCACGCTATCGCAGAGGTGCAAAAAACAGGCGGACAAGCCGCCTTTATCGACGCCGAGCATGCGCTTGATCCGTCGTATGCAAGCAAGCTGGGTGTCAATATTGATGAGTTGTTACTATCGCAACCAGATACAGGAGAGCAGGCGCTTGAGATTGCCGAAGCCCTTGTACGTAGTGGAGCAGTAGACATTGTAGTTGTTGACTCCGTAGCGGCACTTGTGCCGAAGGCAGAGATTGAAGGCGAAATGGGAGATTCCCACGTCGGTCTTCAAGCACGTCTGATGTCGCAGGCATTGCGTAAGCTGTCTGGAGCCATTAACAAATCGAAAACTATTGCTATTTTTATTAACCAGCTACGTGAAAAAGTAGGTGTTATGTTCGGTAACCCTGAAACAACACCAGGTGGACGTGCCTTGAAGTTTTACTCTACGGTACGTTTGGATGTTCGTCGTATTGAAAGTTTGAAAATGGGTAACGACATTGTGGGTAACCGCACACGTATTAAAGTCGTGAAGAATAAAGTTGCCCCTCCATTCCGTCAGGCTGAAGTGGACATTATGTACGGTGAGGGCATTTCCAAAGAAGGTAGCTTGATCGATATCGGTACGGAGCATGACATTGTCGACAAGAGTGGAGCTTGGTATTCCTACGAAGGTGAGCGCCTTGGTCAGGGACGTGAGAATGCGAAGCAATTTTTGAAGGAAAATCCGAACATTGCTAGTACGATCGAGCAAAAAATTCGGGTGGCAAGCAATTTGATTACGACGGTTGCTCCGCCTACAGAAGAAGAGTTGGCACAGCAAGCCAAGGAAGAACAGGAATTGTTGGAGCTTGAATAAAGCTTGGTGAATCCTGATTTGTGAACTGGAGCCAGGGTTATGGCACAATCCGGTTGAATAGCATGATTCTGATGCCCTGCACAGTTGTGCAGGGCATTTTTGCATCAATTAAAGCTGCTTTGTCAGCGGAATCTAACTTTTGCGTAGCAGTTGTCCAAAGACTGCTTTCGTGAATTTCAAAGTGAGGGAAACATATTGCAGTTGGACGATGAAGATGAATATTCTGCGGAAGCAAATAAGCAACAAGAGATTTCTCTTTTTCCGGATCATGAGGAATTGATGATTACTAGGGTAGAGCAGGGACAGGGACGCAAACGTGGACGCTATATCATTCATTTTGGCCCGTATTCATTGTCTGTATTAGAAGATGTAATGATCAAGTACAATATGTTCAAAGGAACGTCATTCGTCAAAAAAGAACTGGAAGATATTGTTCTGGCAGATGAAAAGCAACAGGCCTATGTACTCGCGCTTCGATATTTGGGGCGAAAGCCTCGCACACGTCAGGAAATTGCCCAGCGTTTGGTGCAAAAAGAACTGGATCAGTCTGTTATTGACGAAGTAATGGTCCGACTGGAAAGGGAGCAACTCGTGGATGATGATTTGTACGCCCGCCAATGGGCAAGGCAGCGTATAACTAGCCAACGTAAGGGGAAGATGTGGGTTAGGCAAGAACTCCGTCAGAAAGGCATCTCTAAAGCCTCTATTGGGGAAGCGTTAGGTGAAATCACCGATAATGAGGAGTGGGAGAGTGCTTTGACGATCGGACGTAAGAAATGGAATCAGGTACGTGGTGATATAATGGAGAAAAAAAGGAAAACCTACCCTTTTCTCATGAGACGCGGATATTCGGGGGATATGACACGCCGAGTGGTCAATCATCTCACTGCGGCCGAGCATGACGCTGCTTCAGATGACGAGGAATTGTTGCAGTGGGAGGAATAATTGCCAAACGGCTGCTGAACCTTGGGCTAGTATGAACGGATAGGATGAGCTAGTTATTACATGGAAAGCTGCATGGTACTCTACTAATGTTTGCATTCCCTTGACAATGCCATTTGTCAAATAATAAAATATATATGAAACGATACTTGTGGAACGCCCTTTTTCCTTCCAAAAAAGCGGAATCCACCGGTGAGTTCTCATCGCCAAATAACAAGTGATGCCGCTATGCCAGGCGGAATTGTACATGTGAAAGCATGTGCATATGAAATGAAACGACCTTGTGTCGTTATCTTAGTTTGACGATCAAAGTAAATGTGACAATTGCAAAAAGTCCCAAGGAATGCCTTGGAGGAACCAACGGGGAGGTGAACAGTATGATGACTGCGATCTGGTTCGTTCTCGTTGCTGTAGCCGCGTTATTCTTTGGGTTCGGGATTGGTTATTTTATTCGCAAATCTATTGCAGAAGCTAAGATCTCCAGTGCGGAAGAAGCTGCCGCGCAAATCGTGGAGAACGCGAAAAAAGAGGCAGAAGCGCTGAAGAAGGAAACGGTATTGGAAGCGAAAGATGAAATTCACCGCATCCGTGCCGAAGCTGAAAAAGAAACTCGTGAACGTCGCAATGAAATTCAACGACAGGAACGAAGATTGCTGCAAAAAGAAGAATCGCTGGATAAAAAATTGGAATCGCTGGAACGCAAAGAAGAACAGGTGGCCAACAAAGAGAAACGAATCGATGAAACCCAGCAGCAAATTGATTTGATTTACAAGAGTCAGGTAACTGAGTTGGAGCGTATTTCCAATCTGACGATGGAGGATGCAAGAAGTATTATTCTGACCAACGTAGAGCAGGAAGTTCGTCATGAAACAGCTCAGATGATTAAAGAAATTGAACAGCAGGCCAAAGAAGAAGCGGACAAAAAGTCTCGTGAAATCATCACACTGGCCATCCAACGCTGTGCGGCAGATCATGTAGCAGAAACGACGGTTTCTGTCGTCACATTGCCGAACGAAGAAATGAAAGGCCGGATTATCGGGCGCGAAGGCCGTAATATCCGTGCACTTGAAACCCTTACAGGAATTGACCTCATTATTGATGATACGCCGGAAGCTGTTATTTTGTCCGGATTTGATCCGATTCGTAGAGAGATTGCGCGTACTGCGCTTGAAAAGCTCGTAGCGGACGGACGGATACATCCGGCTCGTATTGAAGAGATGGTGGAAAAATCCCGTAAAGAGGTGGACGAACGAATCCGTGAATATGGTGAGCAGGCCACCTTTGAGGTGGGCGTGCATAGCTTACATCCGGATTTGATCAAGATCTTGGGACGTCTTAAGTTCCGTACGAGTTACGGACAGAACGTATTAAAGCACTCGATGGAAGTTGCATACTTGACAGGTCTAATGGCCGGGGAACTGGGCGAAGACGTTGTACTGGCAAGACGGGCAGGATTGCTGCATGACATCGGGAAGGCGCTGGATCACGAAGTGGAAGGATCGCACGTTGAAATTGGCGTGGAACTGGCGAAGAAGTACAAGGAACACCCGGTCGTCATCAACAGCATTGCTTCACATCACGGCGACTGCGAAGCGACTTCAGTGATCGCCATGCTGGTTGGGGCGGCAGATGCTCTATCAGCAGCAAGACCGGGAGCGCGGCGTGAAACGCTAGAGACGTACATCCGTCGTCTTGAGAAGCTGGAACGCATCTCCGAATCTTTTGAAGGCGTTGAAAAATCATACGCGATTCAAGCCGGACGCGAAGTTCGTGTCATGGTACAGCCAGAGAAAATTGATGATGCGGAAGCATTCCGACTGGCCCGCGATATTACGAAAACGATTGAGAATGAACTGGACTATCCGGGACATATCAAAGTTACTGTTATTCGCGAGACCCGTGCGGTAGAATACGCAAAATAAAAGCATTTCAATGAAAAGTGGCCACTGTTTGTAGGGCCACTTTTCATTTATGTAAGGCAGACTAGGGAGGGCTTTCTATCAACGTATTATTTATTGGAGACATCGTCGGCAGTGTAGGCAGAAAGGCACTGAGGGAAAATCTTCCTTCGCTCAAATCAAAATACAATCCGCATGTTATTATCGTGAACGGAGAAAATGCAGCTTCGGGAAGAGGCATAACCCCTGCTATCGCCAGAGAGTTTTTTGATTGGGGCGTCCATGGGATTACGATGGGAAATCATACTTGGGACAATAAGGAAATATTTGATTTTATAGATGATGAGCCACGGATCATTCGCCCGGCTAACTTTCCACCAGGAACACCGGGCCGAGGTTATACCGTTGTAAAGGGTGGAGGTAAGGAGCTGGCTATTGTTAATCTGCAAGGTAGAACCTTTTTGCCAGCTATTGACGATCCATTCCGTGCAGCAGATGAAATTGTCGATGAGTTGCGCAAAAAACATAAACATATCCTAGTTGATTTTCACGCCGAAGCAACCTCGGAAAAAATCGCTATGGGTTGGCATTTGGATGGACGTGCTTCAATCGTGGTAGGTACGCACACACATGTACAGAGCAATGACGATACAATTTTGCCACAAGGAACTGCGTATCAGACAGATGCGGGAATGGTAGGTCCTTATGAGGGAGTGCTTGGAATGCAGAAAGAGGCTGTGTTACAGAAATTCCAGACCCAGCTTCCGGTGCGTTTTCAAGTGGACATGGGCAAATGGCATTTCCATGCCATCAGCGTAGAGCTGAATGATAACGATGGAAAAGCCCGCAAAATTCAGAAAATCAGACTCAAAGAAGATGAATGGCGGATGGATTAACTTTTTTGTAAGCTGCTTAAGGAAAGAATAAGGAAAACTGTCACCAAAAAGCAGGAATTTTTTGCTGACCCTCGAATAACATCTAATAGTGGAATCAAACCATCATCATTCCCAGGGGAGGTACTTACTATGGATGTATTAAAAGTATCAGCAAAATCCAATCCTAATTCAGTTGCAGGCGCACTCGCAGGAGTACTGCGTGAACGCGGAAATGCAGAATTACAGGCGATTGGAGCGGGTGCACTAAACCAAGCCATTAAAGCGGTAGCCATTGCCCGGGGATTTGTCGCACCAAGCGGAGTGGATTTGATTTGTATTCCTGCTTTTACAGACATTGTTATTGATGGAGAAGATCGGACTGCGATCAAATTGATTGTAGAGCCAAGATAATAAATGTAAGTTGCCTGAGCCTGTTTACGATTTGTAAACGGGCTTTTTTGCATTGTGAGTCTGTTACTATGATTTTTAAAATAAATTTGTGGTGCTTCAATCTATAAATGGAGGTAAGATGCATGAATGATAAGCTAAAAGTGAATTGGCCAGTTGTTGACTTTCATTGTGATGTGTTATGTAAAATGCAGCTCGATGCGCAGATCGATTTCAGTCATCCATCGCTTGATGTCACAAAAGAACGTTTGCTAGAAGGTAACGTGCAGTTGCAAACGTTTGCTATATATATTTCACAGGTATTAGGCACACCAAGATTTGAGCATGTGGTACGTCAAATTGAGCTGTTCAGGCAGCATGTTACCTCTATCTCCGGTGGGTTGAGACCATTGCTGTGGAAGGAAGACTTGGCAATGTGGAAAAATGCGTCCGCAGTGCATCAGGAAGAGCAAGTAAAGCAGGCAGGAGAAGAGAAGCGCACGGAAAAGATAACGTATTTGGATGGTAATGGGACGGATCATATATGGGCACCTTGGGCTTTGCTCTCACTGGAGGGGGTAGATGCGCTGGAAGGGAACCCTTTTTATGCAGAATTATGCTATGCCATGGGAATACGATTGATTGGGCTGACATGGAATTATGCGAACTGGGCAGCTGACGGCATTATGGAACATAGAGGTGGCGGGCTGACTAGCAAGGGGCGCGATTTGGTCAATCGCTGTAATGACCTGGGACTGCTGTTAGATGTGTCGCATCTGTCCGTACAGGGCTTCTGGGAGGTGCTGGAGGAGGCTACTCTACCGCCCATCGCCTCGCATTCGAATGTCTTTGCGAGATGTGCTCATCCTCGTAATCTGCGGGATGAACAGATTCGTGCACTGATCGCCCGTAACGGACGGATTGGTTTGACCTTCGTCACCATGTTTCTCAAAGAGCAGGATACAGTAACTGCTGAGGATCTGCTACCGCATATTGAGCATATTTGTTCATTAGGGGGCGAAAGGCATTTGATGTTTGGCTCTGATTTTGACGGTATCGAGCACCATGTGCAAGGCTTGGAACACTCGGGGAAATATCCGGCTTTTGCAGAACTGCTGCTGAAGCATTACCCTGAGGAGCTAGTCAAAGGATGGCTGGGAGGTCATGCCCTGGAATATCTGCAAACGAATCTGCCTTCTAAAATGTCTTCTTAAATAGCTATTTAAGGGGATGTTTTGGCTGCGAACACTCTTGACAAAGCGAGAACGATTACGAAATAATGAGAAGTATCTTAGATTTTAAATAATATTTGCAGAAATACGGCAGACAATGGAGCGAGACTGATGGTGCACCATGCTGCACCGCTATACCAGAGGGGGCTCCATTACACAATGTTAATAAAAAAGGTTACCTGGCTTGAACTCTTTTATGACTTACTATTCGTAGCTGCTGTCTCTAAGGCCACTCATGTTTTACTACATGTTGAGCATGGTAGTATCTCGTGGGAACATATGGAGAAGTTCATTATGATTTTTATCCCGATATGGTGGGCTTGGGTGGGGCAAACTGTCTACAACAACCGTTTTGGTCAAGACAGTATAACGCATCGAATCTTTATGATCCTGCAATTGTTTTTCGTGTTAATCATGACTGCCAGTTTGAATATAGATTTTGATGCGTATTATGTATCTTTTTTTGTTGGCTATATTGGGTTAAGAGGTTTAACTGTCGTTCAATATTTACTTTCGGCGCCCAAAGAAACGGCTCATAAACAGGAAACAGCTCGTTTTTTCGGAACCTATTTTTGGATTGGAATAGTCATCTCTAGTTTCTCCCTTTTCTTTGACTCTTGGGTTCGATATTTGATTTTATATACCGGTATAGCTGTTGATATCCTCGTTCCTTTGATTGGTCGTAAAAAGTTGGTGATCACACCAATCCATACGGAGCATCTTTTAGAACGATTTGCACAGTTCACCTTAATTCTGCTTGGCGAATCTGTGATAAGTATGCTTTCTGTTTTACAATCCGATCATTTTACGGTTTCTTCCGTTGTATTTGCCGCTTTGGCTTTTATATTAGTCATCGCAATCTGGTGGCAATATTTTGAGAATATGGAGAAGCGCGTAGATAAATCAAAACAATCAGCAGGACAGACTATTATTTATGGTCATTTGTTTATTTATCTTTCCCTTAGCATGCTAGCTGCTTCGATTCAGCTCTTGTTTTTGGGACAAGTAGACTATATCTTTGTGCTTTGCTTTACCTTTGCTTCTGTTTTTATTTACTTTTTGTCGGTTTTACTGGTATTTCATCAGTACAGATTAAGTCATCTTAAACCCCGTCTCAGAGTCATTTTTTTCTTAACTGGAATACTCTGTGTCCTGTTTATCCTTAATATATTTATTGTCGTCCCCCCTCATCTCATTGTAGCTGAAATCATGCTTTTCTTTCTCCTGTTCGCTAAAACGACGATTTGATCTGATTTATAGGGATGATATTTAACGATGATTGGGGCGAAAAAGGGAACTTTATACGCTCTTCTTTTCTTTCTTGGCAAAATAGGAGTATAATAGCATGGATGTGTAAAGTATTGTATAGAGAAAAAGGAGTGACCACACGATGAGTAAAATCGTACCTGTCGGCGTTTCCGCCCGTCATATTCACCTGACTCAAGAGCATATTGAAATTTTGTTCGGAGCAGGCTATCAATTAACCGAATTTAAACCTTTGTCCCAACCAGGACAATTTGCCGCAAATGAAACGGTAGCTGTAATTGGTTCTAAGGGCCAATTTGATAAGGTTCGCATTTTGGGACCTGCTCGTCCCGCTTCCCAGTTGGAAATTTCTCGCACTGATTCCTTTGCTATTGGTGTAAAAGCACCTGTACGCGAATCGGGTAGCATTGATGGTACACCAGGAATCACAGTAAAAGGACCAGCTGGTGAAGTGGAACTGCAAGAAGGCGTGATTGTAGCAGCCCGCCATATTCATTTCCATACATCTGATGCAGCTAAATGGGACATTAAGGACAAGCAGTTGCTGAAAGTACGTGTTGGCGGCGAACGTGGTCTTGTATTTGAAAATGTTCTTGCACGTGTGTCCGATTCTTTTGCTTTGGATATGCACATTGATACAGATGAAGCGAACGGTGCCGGTGTGAAAAACGGTGACAACGCTGAAATCGTAGACTAATATACACGATTTAAATGCCGGAAGGCTTAAAGAGTCCGATTCTTGCAAAAGAATCGGGCTTTTTACATACTATATAATTCACAGATACTTCACTTATGTACAAAAAGAACATGAGTTCACTTTGCACTCAATGGTATCTGCGGTTGATCTATGGCGATGGCCTATAAATCATGCTATAATTTAGTGTAATGCCTTTTTTAAAGGTTTTTTTAGAACTTAAAATAAATTTACCCATGCCTAAAGATACAGTAAAATCACAAATTAGCTCGTGAAATAGATGGTGTAAGGAGTGACTAAGGAATGGAAAAGAAAACAAAAGATTACTCCAAATATTTTGATTTCTCGGATGCGAAGATTATTTCTGAAGATGAGCATAGCAAAAAGATCCGTATTCGCGGACGTGAAATCAACATTATGGCGGAGCCGAACCATAGAAAAGAAAAGCAACGCGGTAAAGAGGATGTACAGGTATTATATGATAACGCAGTCCCGGATGAGCTAAAGCATATCGGTGAGGGAAAGCATTACATCGTATACACATTTGGTTGCCAAATGAACGAGCATGATTCCGAAACCATAAAAGGTTTGCTGGAGCAAATGGGCTACCAATCAACCGAGGATCGGAAGGAAGCAGACATCATTTTACTAAACACTTGTGCTATCCGTGAAAATGCGGAGGATAAAGTGTTTGGCGAGCTGGGTCACCTCAAGCATCTCAAAACAGAAAAGCCAGGACTGCTGCTCGGCGTGTGTGGCTGCATGTCACAGGAAGAGAACATCGTTAACCGGATTATGCAAAAACACGGTTTTGTCGATATGATTTTTGGTACCCATAATATTCATCGTCTGCCTCAGCTCGTCAAGGAAGCACTCTTTAGCAAAGAAATGGTGGTCGAAGTGTGGTCTAAGGAAGGCGACATTATCGAAAACTTGCCGAAGAAGCGCGAGGGTATGCGGGCTTGGGTGAACATTATGTACGGCTGTGATAAATTTTGCACCTATTGCATTGTTCCCTTTACACGTGGTAAGGAAAGAAGCCGTCGTCCAGAGGATGTTATCGCTGAAGTACGGGATTTGGCACGTCAAGGTTTTAAAGAAATCACCTTACTGGGGCAGAATGTTAACGCTTATGGTAAGGATTTGAAAGATTTGAATTACAGATTCGGGGATCTGATGGATGATATGCGCAAAATCAATATCCCGCGTGTACGTTTTACAACATCACATCCACGTGATTTTGATGACCATTTGGTAGAAGTGCTCGGTAAGGGTGGTAATTTGGTGGAGCATATCCATCTGCCTGTTCAATCCGGTAATACGGATATATTGAAGAAAATGAACCGAAAATATACCCGTGAGCGTGTTCTGGAACTGGCAGCGAAGATTAAAGCAGCTGTTCCGCATGTTTCTCTGACAACGGATATCATTGTAGGTTTCCCGGGCGAAACAGACGAGCAGTTTGAAGATACTCTATCTTTGGTGCGCGAGGTCGGCTATGACTTTGCCTACACATTCATTTATTCACCACGTGAAGGTACGCCAGCTGCTTCGATGGAAGATAATGTGCCTATGTCGGTCAAAAAAGAGCGTCTCCGGCGTCTGAACATTGCGGTGAACCAAAACAGCCTTCGCTTTAATAGTCGATTGCGTGGCGAAGTGGTTGAAGTGTTGGTGGAAGGCGAGAGCAAAAATGACAGCAAAGTGCTTGCCGGTCGGACCCGTTCCAATAAGCTTGTACATTTTGAGGGTTCTCAGGACCTGATTGGTTCCTTTGTTCAAGTGAAAATTACGGAACCTATGACCTTTTACATCAAAGGTGATCTGGTTGAAACGGCTGTAGCAGTTAACGGATAAAAGAATATTCTAGCGGGTTGCATGCGGTCTGAGTAAGGTTGTGTGCAGGGCCGTCTAAGTGAGAAAAGGAGCGATGGACAATGACAGAGGAGCGGTTGCAACAAACAGAACTTCAATCGGCGGCGCGCCAGCATGATCATTTGGTCAATCGCGAAATGATATTGGCAAAAGCCAAAGAATTAGCAGGTATTTTGGGTAGCAGTGAGGAAGTACAGGTATTCCGGAAAGCAGAAGAAAAGATTCAGGATCATGGGCGCATTCAGCAACTGATTGCAACGATGAAAAAGAAGCAAAAGGAAATTGTTGCATTTGAATCCTTAAAAAATCAAAAAATGATTGCCAAAATAGAGGCCGAGCTACAGGAGCTACAGGAAGAACTTGATGGTATTCCAATTGTAACGGAGTTTCAGCAGAGTCAGGTGGAAATTAATGAGCTACTGCAAATGGTGATCATGGCGATTCGTGATACCGTTGCTGAGAAGGTGAACGTTGAAGAGGGAAAAAGTACTTCCTCGTCGAATTGCAGTGATTAGAATGAAATTTATGGTGTGGAGGCGTAGCTTCCACGCCTTTTTTTCGAAAGCAATTTGCCATCGTATATATTTATAAGACATCAAGAGAAATGGGACAACATAGAAGGGATGGAAGCAAGGGAATGGATAAGTTCGGTAAGATGCTAGAGGGCGAAAATAATACTTTTTGGGAGTATTTAGGGTGTGAGCTGATTGCAGCTGATGCAAACGAGGTACAGATCGCTTTGGAAGCCAAACAAGAGCATACCAATGTGATGGGTATTGTCCATGGGGGTGTGCTTACTTCATTGATGGATCAGGCGATGGGGATGGTCAGTATGGCTTCACGAAATATGGATCCATGTGTAACGACGAACCTGAATGTTCATTTCTTGTCAGCCATGAGGCAAGGCCGACTGGAGGTTAGGGCGCGGATTCTTCATCAGGGAGGTCGGACTATAACCACTGAGGCGGAAGTAAGGGATAGTGAAGGCACACTTGGGTCTACATCTACAGCAACCTTCCGAGTATTACGTACACAAGCAAGTGATTCAGGTAAGGCCTGACGCTTGACAAAAATTTTTATTATGTCATAATGAATTTATCAAAACGATATAATATGGTGATGCCAATGGATAGCAATCGTATAAACGAAGAGGCGCAAAAGGCGTCGTATAACATTAAGAAATACCGCACTCCAGATGGAGCTCCGGCGGATATCGTTATGTTTACCTTAACGAAGCGGGAGCGCAAGACGGTAACAAAGACATTGCCGATTCGGGAGCTGAAAGTGATGCTCATCAAGCGCCGCAGTTGGCCGTTTGCAGGACGCTGGGCGTTGCCTGGAGGGTTTTGTCAGGAAGATGAATCCATGTATGGAGCTGCCAAGCGGGAACTGTTAGAGGAAACGGGTGTGGACGGCGGGCATCTGGAGTATTTGGGTGTATATAGTGGACCGGGACGTGATCCGCGCGGCTGGATCATATCGCATGCATTTTTTGCGCTGGTAGAAGAATGGATGTTGGAACAGCGTCAGGCGGCCGATGATGCTTCCGAGGTGGGGCTATTCACAATCCGCGAAGCGTTGGAGGAATTGGAGCTGGCATTTGATCACCGGGATATCATAGTAGATGCTTATCGCAAAATTCAGTTGCAGATGCTTCAGACGACGATCGCCAAGCAGTTTTTACCGCTACATTTTACACTGGGTGAATTATATCAGGTGATACAGAGTGTCGTACCGGACTTCGAAGAGCCAAACTTTATTCGCAAAATAACATCGACTCGTAGCAGACAGGGAATTCTGGAAGAGGTGCGTGATGAGAACGGCAAACCGCTCAGTTCCAACCAGTATTCACAAAGACCGGCACAGTTGTACCGTTTTAGTGACAGAGTACCGCGTTTATCTATCTACACGTAACGTCTAATGTAATAGGTACGCATAGAACGTACAATTTCACTTTGAGGATAAGGAGCTGACCGTACGATGCAGGCACTAATTGTGATTGATTACACGAAAGATTTTGTGGATGGTAGTTTGCCTGTAGGACAACCTGCGATTGAGTTGGATGAACGGATCGCAGCAATTACGCAGGCATATGTAGATCAAGGGGACTTTGTCGTCATGGCTGTGGATTTGCATGAGGAGAACGACCTTTATCACCCAGAGAGCAAGCTGTTTCCTCCGCATAATATACGTGGAACCAACGGACGACATTTGTATGGCAAGCTTCATAGCCTCTATGAGCAACAAAGTGATCTTATCTACTGGTTGGATAAAACACGGTATAGTGCTTTTGCGGGCACAGATCTGGAACTCAGGCTGCGAGAACGTGGTATTGTGGAAGTTCATCTGATTGGTGTATGTACGGATATATGTGTACTGCATACGGCTGTAGATGCTTATAACAAAGGTTTTGCTATTACTGTATACAAGGACGCTGTGGCGAGCTTTAATCAAGCTGGACATGATTGGGCTTTGGGTCATTTTGAGGGAAGTCTTGGAGCCGCGGTACGATCGGCTGAGGATACGGTTTTACGCCAGAAGAAGTAAAATAACTTAACGATTGTGCACCAATGTCCGATAACAAAATGGAGCCGGATATTGCTGAATCTGGACAGATGAGGCGGTAGCGCCACAAACCTGGAGACAGTCAGAGAGGATGATTACAATGCAGTCAACGAGCCTCGCATTACATACAGATAAATATCAGATTAATATGATGTACGCCCACTGGGTGAACGGAAGTCACCAGCGTAAAGCTGTGTTCGAGGCGTATTTTCGTAAACTCCCTTTTGGTAATGGATATGCCGTGTTCGCGGGTCTGGAACGCATTGTGAATTATATTTCAAATTTGCGGTTTACAGAAGAGGACATTCGCTACCTGTCTGAACAGGAGGAGAAGTACGATCCCATGTTCATGGAGGCGCTTCGCCAGTTTGAGTTTGGTGGAACGGTCCATTCGATGAAAGAAGGGGCCCTTGTTTTTCCCAACGAGCCTCTGGTACGTGTTGAAGGAACGATTATGGAAACGCAGCTTGTCGAAACGGCATTGCTGAATTTTATGAACTATCAGACACTCATTGCGACAAAGGCATCGCGCATCAAGCAGGTGGCAAGTGACGATACACTGCTCGAATTTGGAACACGGCGTGCGCAGGAGGCAGATGCAGCGATTTGGGGAGCACGAGCAGCTTATGTGGCTGGTTTTGACGCGACTTCTAATATGCTGGCAGGCGAACATTTTGGAATCCCGACGAAGGGGACACATGCCCATTCATGGGTGCAGACCTTTATGACGGAGCAGGAGGCGTTTGACGTCTATGCGAAGGTTTTGCCAGACCAGGTTACACTGCTGGTAGACACCTTTGATACGCTGGAAAGCGGTG
Organism: Paenibacillus sp. 1182; assembly: GCF_017833915.1. Classification (NCBI taxonomy): domain Bacteria; kingdom Bacillati; phylum Bacillota; class Bacilli; order Caryophanales; family Paenibacillaceae; genus Paenibacillus; species Paenibacillus sp. 1182. The sequence goes on from NZ_JAFICR010000003.1 coordinate 334,426, forward strand.
TTCCTCATGCGATTCGGACAGCAAAAATGCTAGAGAGTCAGGGCAAGCGTATGAATGCAATTCGTCTGGATAGCGGTGACTTGGCTTATCTATCCATTCAGGCGCGGGAAATGCTCGATGCTGAAGGCTTAGATTACGTACAAATTGTAGCTTCCAATGATTTGGATGAAAATACGATTTTTAACCTGAAAGCCCAAGGGGCACGTATTGATGTATGGGGTGTAGGAACACAGCTTATTACGGCTTCGGATCAACCATCGCTTGGCGGGGTGTACAAGCTGGTTGAGCGTGAAGTAGATGGCGAAATGCTGCCGACGATTAAGATCTCGGGGAATCCAGAAAAAGTATCCACACCAGGCAAAAAGGATGTATATCGCATTGTGGATAAGAAGAAAGGGAGAGCTGTAGCCGATTATATTTCTTTTCCGGATGAAGAGCGTCCGCGTAATGGTAAGCGCCTGAAGCTGTTTAACCCTTTGCATCCGTATATGAAGAAGTATGTAGAAAATTACGAAGCCGTGCCGATGCTTGAGCCTATTTTTATAAATGGACAGAAGGTATATGAGCTTCCCGAGCTGGATGAAATTCGTGCCTACCATACTTCACAGTTGAAACTGTTCTGGCCAGAATATTTGCGGAAGCTGAACCCTGAAATTTATCGTGTAAATCTGAGCGAGAAGGTATGGGAGCTAAAGCAAAAGCTGATCGACAGCTATATGCAGCCCGAAGTTGAAGAAAAAGAATAGTTGGAAGAGGCACCTCATGAATGCATGGGGTGCCTCTTTGTGTTGAAGCATGTAGGAAATAGGAGCTTATTTATAAATTTCTCTCATCACATGTCGTAGCTCAGGGACAATAATGCGTTCCATTGCCAAACGAACGGCTCCGCGTGAGCCAGGCATAGAAAATACAGCTGTCTGGCCCACAGTGCCAGCTACAGCCCGGCTTAAGATAGCTGCTGAACCAATGTCCTCAGCAAAGCTTAAATAACGGAAGATTTCCCCAAAGCCAGGTAGTTCCTTATCCAGTAGAGAAGAGACAGCTTCATATGTAGTATCACGTGGAGAAATACCGGTACCACCTGTCAAAAGAACAGCCTCGATGTCATCCTGTGCCGCTGCTTCGGATACTAACTGCTGAATACCTTCGTAGTCATCCTTGACGATGACATATCGAACAACTGTATATCCATTGGTTTCTAGTAGATCCATGAGCAGTCGTCCCCCAGTATCTGTTTCCACGGTGCGTGTGTCCGAGACAGTCACGACCATGCAATTCACTTGTTGGGGGGATTCCTGACGGTGTTCCTCTACAGAAGACATATTCATTAAAATGTTCACTCCTTGATCGGTGGTTAGACATACACTTTTTACAATAGAGCAATGACTGAGCGTATGCAAGTCAGAAACAGGGGCTAAAAATCTATGTGATTAATATCCTTGCATTTGCACACTGGAATATAGTACACTTCCTTACATAAGTCGGGATTATATTGTTTTGTTTTATTATTGAAAGCGCGCACATCAAATGATTAACCTCAAGGGACAGCGGGTAATAGTACAGCAGGGTCAACAACTGGGAGGTAATGTAATATGAATCATTCATACCAACAATGCGTGGATGCTTGCCTGGAATGTATGAACGCTTGCAATGTATGTTACGTAGCGAGTTTGAAGGAATATGATTTAGCTATGCTGCGTGAATGTATTCGAGTGAGTAGGGAATGTGCAGAAATATGCGGATTTGCTGCCCAAATGCTGCAGCGTGGAACGGATTTTGCCGAGCAAATCTGTGAGCTGTGCGCCAAGGCCTGTGAGGTATGTGCTGCTGAATGCAGCAAGCATTCCCATGATCATTGCAATCATTGTGCAGAAGCCTGCCGTCGTTGCGTTCAGGCCTGCCGCCAATTGGTGGCAGTATAATTACATATATGGAACTAGTGCCTGAAGAGGAAATAAAAGGTTGCTTTCTACTGAATAGGTTTGTATAATGATTGGAATTAACGTCATGGAACGGGAGAGTAGCAGCGAAGCCATATCATTACAGCGAGCCGGAAGAGGTGGAAGCCGGTATGAGATCCGATGTGAAGCGCACCCGGGAGACGGTTGATCCAACGAGCAGAACTTCTAGTAGATCAGCCCGGCAGACACCGTTATTAGTCATTGGAGTGAAATCGCGATTTGTGTAGTTAGCTTTAGCTGCACAACCGATTTACGAAGAGTGGTACCGCGGGATATTGAAGTTCTCGTCTCTTGAATGATTTCAAGAGGCGGGGGCTTTTTTTGTTAGATTCTATAAAAAGAAGGAGAGAGATCATCATGTTAATGAGGATTGCTGCTCAAGCGATATTGGCCCATACGGGCTTGGAGGAGAAAGAAATTTTATCTTTATTTGAGGTGCCTCCGCAGCCTGAATGGGGAGATATGGCGTTTCCGTGTTTTGTGCTGGCTAAAAAGTTTCGAAAGTCTCCGCAGCACATTGCACTGGAATTGGCGGAACTAGTAGGCCATAAAGAAGGTTTAACCGCTTCAGCATCGGGTGCCTATGTAAACATAACCTTGGATCGATCGGTTCATATTCCGCTTATGCTTGCTGAATTGAGCAAGGCTGATTTCCTCAGGCCTAATATCGGGAACGGGCAGCGGGTAGTTATTGATATGTCCTCGCCTAATATTGCCAAACCGTTTGGTATCGGTCATCTTCGCTCTACGGTTATCGGTGCTGCCTTGTATCGCATACTTGGTGAAACAGGTTATGTACCTATTAGTGTGAATCATCTTGGGGATTGGGGAACACAGTTTGGTAAGCAAATTGCGGCCTATAAAAGATGGGGAAATGAGGAGCAGTTACAACATGATCCGATTGGTGAATCGCTAAAGCTATATGTGCGTTTTCATCAGGAGGCCGATCATGATCCGACTTTGGAGGATGAAGGGCGCGAGTGGTTCCGACGTTTGGAACATGGGGATGCTGAGGCTCAACAACTATGGGAGTTTTTTGTTGAAATCAGTCTGGGTGAATTTGATCGTATGTACCAGCGTCTAAACATTACATTTGACCATGTGCTGGGAGAAAGTTTTTACAATGATAAGATGCAGGCAGTTATTGATCAATTAAGAGCAAAAGGATTGTTGGAGGAAAGTGATGGGGCGCTCGTAGTTCGCCTGGAAGACGAGGAACTGCCTCCGTGTCTTATTCTGAAAAAGGATGGAACCACCATTTATCCGACACGTGATCTGGCAACAGCGATTTATCGTCATGAAGTGATGAAGGCTGATCGGTTGCTGTACGTTGTTGGTGGGGAACAGAAGTTGCATTTCCAGCAGGTGTTTGCGGTGCTGAAGCATGCAGGGGAGGCATGGGCGGAGCAATGTGAGCATGTGCCGTTTGGATTAATGCGGTTTGCGGGTAAGAAAATGTCCACAAGACGTGGCAAGGTTGTGAAGCTGGAGGAGGTGCTGGATGAAGCTGTAGCGCGTGCTCAAGGCATCATTACTCAGAAGAACCCTGGTTTACAGGAACAGCAGGCAATAGCGGAGAACGTTGGAATTGGGGCGATTATTTTTGGTGATTTAAAAAACAACCGGCTGAATGAAGTGGACTTTTCGTTGGAGGAGGCGCTGACCTTCGAAGGCGAGACCGGGCCTTATGTACAGTATACTCATGCGCGCATCCGCAGCCTTCTGGAGAAAGCCCATGCTCGCGCCGATGTTGATGTTAATACTAATCCTAGCGACAACGATCTTGTCCAAGATAGCCATTCTCGTGATTTGAATGACGTATCGGATGAAATGTTGGGTGACGCAGGTTGGGCGCTGCTTAAGCAGTTGGGTCGCTATCACGGACAACTGATACGTGCGGTTCGCCAACTGGAGCCTTCGGTAATTGCGAGATTTGCATTGGATACGTCCCAGGCGTTTAACCGTTTTTACGCCAAGGAAAGGATTGTCGATGGTGGACAGTGGCGTATTCAGTTGGCGGAACAAACTGCGGATATTCTGGCATGCGCGTTGCAACTTCTTGGTCTGAAAGCACCGAATCGAATGTAAGCAAAGCGAACAAAGGGCAGCGAGTTTTTGCTGGCGGGATGACTGCTACCATACCTGGCTCTTCCAAAGGAATACTGTAAAAGATTAATCTGTTACAAGCACTTTTGGGTATGTATAAAGATTGTGAGCAGAAAAGAGTTAGACGGGTTACACTAATCGCAGGTATTCCACTGTCTTGCAACCAATTTGTGCATATTTGAAACATTTGATGCTTTTATTGCGTCGGTAAGTGTAGAAGCAAAGTAAACATGGAGGTGTATCTCATGAAAAAGAACAAAAGCGTGACAGCTGCCCTGCTTGTCATCTGCTCATTGGCAGTAGCAACGTCGGCCTCTGCTTTTCGTGATATAAAGGGAGCTGAACAGGAGAAGATCGTAAACTCACTTCAGGACAAAGGAATTATTCAAGGAATAACCAAGGATAAATTTGTACCGGATCAAACGCTCACGTATGCACAAGGAGTACACTTGGTTGTTCGTGCCATGGATCTTCAGGTAATGCCTGATTTTACAACGGGTTCCTTTGCAAACATTCCGGCTTCCGCATGGTATGCTCAGTCCTATCGGATTGCAGCCCAACACCAAATCCCTTTGTCACCAGATATTGATCCAAGCACTCGTATGACAAGAGAACAATTTGCTAATATTCTGTATAAAGCAGTGAGTGCAACGGGTGAATATCCAACTGTCCGTATGTTAATTAATGTAGCGGATGGCAATAAACTAGACCAGGAATCAAACGCAGCAGTTCAATTCCTGCTACTGACCAAAATTGCAAAATTGGACGAACAGAGCAACTTTAACCCGGATCGTAAAGTAACGCGGATGGAGGCAGCAGAAATGGTCTATAACGCATCCGAATTTGTACAAAGTCATAAAACGGTTGAAGCTACTCCTGAAAATCCGGCTGAGCCTGTAGATCCGGTTCAACAAAACAATATTAGTATGAGTATAGAGAAGGCAAATGACCAGCTGAACAAAGTGACAATCACCCGTCTGCAGGCACCTAATCCAGGTTACGGCATTGAAGTGGATCACATCGACTACGTAGATGATACAAATGCAGTAATTTACTACAAGCTGACTAGTCCAAAGCCAGGGGAAATGAATATTCAGGTCATTACGGATACCCACACAAGTACGTTGGTAGACAGCAAGTATCAGGTTACGCTCAAAGCAGTAGATGGAACAGTGCTTCCACCCACAGGAACAGGCACGTCTGTAGCTAAATAAAATTACAAGCCATATGTCCTATATAAAAATAAAACCAGCAAGTCTCCAATGTGTAGGGGAGACTTGCTGGTTTTTTTGATGCCAAATGTTCATCGTTAGCCCTAAAGAATAGGGCTATTCAAGCTTTAAATGCTGACTTTGCCAGTAAGTAAGTCATTTTGCGCAGGAGGTGTAGCAGAGGATGAATCTGATTCTGTTGCAACTGTTCCCGACTGGAGCTGATACATTTGGAAGTAACGACCGCCTTGAGCCATAAGTTCGTCATGGCTACCCCGTTCAACAATTTCACCCCGATGCAGCACCAAAATTTGGTCCGCACTGCGAATGGTGGACAAACGGTGAGCAATGATAAAGGTTGTACGTCCCTTCTTGAGTACCTCAAGAGCGGATTGGATGAGCGCCTCCGTTTCGGTGTCAATATTGGCGGTAGCTTCATCTAGGATTAAAATTGCGGGATCAAAGGCTAGTGCACGAGCGAAGGAAATAAGCTGGCGTTGTCCGGCTGATAAGGTGCTGCCTTTTTCAATAACGGGCTCATCGAATCCTTGCGGCAAATGGGCCAGCAATTTGTCGGCTCCAACGTCATGCAGCGCTTTATTTACCTGTTCTCTCGTGATTCGGCTGTCTCCGAGACTGACATTGGAGGCTACCGTACCTGTGAACAAATATGGATCTTGAAGAACAATGCCCATATGATGTCGAAGCCACTGCTTAGGGATGTCTTTGACAGACGTTCCGTCAATGGTGATCGTTCCTTTTTGCGGATCATAGAACCGGAATAGCAGGTTGATAATCGAACTTTTGCCTGATCCGGTATGTCCAACAAGGGCAACTGTTTGCCCGGGGTGTGCTGTAAAGGAAATATGTTTAAGTACATCATCCTTTTTGTAAGCAAAGGAAACGTCGTTAAACTCTACCTGGCCTTTGTAGCGCGGCATCGTGCCGTCCGTCACTGGCTCTCCAGTTTCGTCCATCAACTCAAATACGCGTCCTGAGGATACGATGGAAGTATCCAGTACAGCGAGTTGGTTGACCATACCCGTCATAGGTTGGAACAGTCGTCCCAATACATCGACGAAGGCATACAATACGCCTAGTGATACAGCACTACCTGTAGTGCCAAGCGCCTCAGATCCGAAATACCACAACACGACGGCAAAGGCGAGATTTCTCAACACGTTGACTAAATTGTGCGAAGTGAAGGCGTTCAAATTCAGCATTTTATTCTGATGCTTCATGTAGTCATCATTCAGTTCTTCAAACTCTTGCTGCGTTTGTTTCTGGTGTCGGAATACGCGAATAATGGACATCCCTTGAATCGATTCATTGATAATCGCATTAATCTCACTGAGTCTGGACCGAATGATCGTATTATAGCGGGTGGCGACCTTACGATACAATACAATCCACAAGATCAGTAACGGTACAATAAACAGAGAGATAAGACCCAGTCTGAAGTCCAGTAAAAAAAGTGCAACATATACTCCTGCCATCGTTACAATCCCTGAAGTGAAATTTGACAGCACAGCCACAAACAAATCTTTGACTGCCTCAGTGTCATTCGTAACACGGGATACGACCTTACCTGCGGGCAAGTTATCAAAAAAGTAAACTGGCAACCGCTGGATGTGCGCGTAGAAATCAAGCCGAAGCTTTTGAATGACCTTGTTCGCCGAGGATTGCAGCCAGTATGTTTTGCCGAATTCAGCAAAAATGGAAATAACCAGGAAGAAGCAATACCAACCAATCAGTTGAAAGATACCGGGCATTTCCGGTTTGTAAAAGCTATACAGTTCATCAGCTGTCAGAACCTTGGCTTCATAGCGAAAGGTGTCGGAGCCACGTGTCACAGTCAGCGTTCCGTTCGTAAAGGAGCGATTACCGTCAGCCACTTGAACCGAGCCATCCACAAATACGAAAGATTTTCCAACTTGTAAAATTCTCGCTTCGCGACCTTTAGTCTCCCCGGACTCAAAGCGATCTTCACGCTTAAAGTGGGTTCCCGCATAGCTTACAGTGCCGTCGTCCACACGAGTTGTTTCATAAAATGGTTTTTCAATAGCGAGCATATGGTCGTCGATCATCGTTTTGGCGATGAAGGGACCAGCCAGCTCGGCGGCTACTCCGATAGCCAAAGCGATGAGAGCGGCGATAAAGCCTGCTTTGCTCGTCAGTGCGTACTGGAATAGCCTTTTGCCGATATTGGGTTTCATTAGGATACCTCCCCTGAGGTCAGATCAGATTCCACTTGTTGCCGTTCATACTGTTGTCGGTACCATCCGTCAGTCTGAAGCAGCTCGCTGTGGGTTCCTTCCTCAATAATGCGTCCTTGCTCCAACACGACGATCCGGTCTGCATGTTCTACAGCGGAGAGGCGGTGGGTGGAGATCAGAGTCGTTTTACCTGAGCGCTTGCGTCGGATATTGTCAATAATTCTAGCTTCCGTCCGGGCATCTACTGCAGACAGTGCATCGTCGAGCAATAGAATATCCGGGTCACCGATAAAGGCGCGTGCCAGCGAAACGCGCTGCTTCTGGCCGCCAGACAGGGCGATACCTTTTTCTCCGACCAGTGTATCTAGCCCGTCAGACAGGGTACCTAAATCCTGATCGAAGGCAGCAGTACGGATTGCTTCCATAATGTCGTCATCAGCTGCATGAGGTTTCCCGAATTGAATGTTCTCGCGCACTGATTTGGAAAACAAAATTTGCTCTTGCGGCACGTAGCCGATCCAGCTGTGTAGTTGTTCTACTGCAATGTCCTCCAAACGTATGCCGGAGATTAAAATATCACCGCTACCCGTCGGATATTCATGCAGTAACTGTTTGAGCAGAGTGGATTTTCCGCTGCCAGTTCTACCGACGACGCCTAGCGTTTCTCCGCGTTTGAGATCCAGACTCACATGTGACAGATTGTCAATAGTGGAGGTAGGGTAACGGAAGGTAACGTCTTTCATCCTGATGGATTCGAGGCGGTCCACTGGAACAGGTTGAGCGGCATCCTGAACGTCTGGCTGGACATCGAGAGTTTCATTGACCCGGTCCAGTGAAGCGCTACCGCGCTGCATAATGTTAATCAGCTCTCCAATGGCAAACATCGGCCAAATCATCATTCCTAGATACATATTAAAGGAGACCAATTCGCCTAGCGTGATATCGTTATGAAATACCAGATAAATACCATACCCGAGTCCAATGACGTAGCTAAGTCCTACACATAAACGGATTGTTGGTTCAAAGAGGGCATCCATCCGGGCGACAGCCAGATTTTTACGAAATACATCGTCAGTAATATCAGCGAAACGCTTTTCGTCCATTCGCTCTTGCACATAGGCGCGAATGACCCGGATACCAGCCACGGATTCCAACACCTGATCGTTCATATCACCAAATGCATCTTGTGCCAGTGTGTAACGCTCATGAACGGCTTTACCGTAAATGCTCATAGCCAGTGCAATAAAAGGTAGGGGCAGGATAGCTGCCAGTGTCAGCTTCCAACTGATTAGGGTGCCCATGGCAACTAATACCACGCTCAGATAGACCGTAGAGTCTGTCAGTGTCAGCATGCCGAAGCCCGCTGTACTTGCTACGGAGCGAAGGTCGTTCGTAGCACGAGCCATCAGATCGCCAGTGCGATTACGTTCAAAAAATGGAGGGGTCATCCGCAGCAGATGATTCATAAAGCGTGTGCGCAGTAAGCGCTCCACCAGATTGGCACCACCAAACAGCTTGTGCATCCATATGTACGTAATGTAGTAAATGACGGCTAGAATGCCTATGATGTACAAAATATAATGCCAAAGTGAGGACCAGGAAATCGAACCGCGCACAATTTCATCAATGGCACTACCTAGCAGCCGAGGTGGAGCAAGCTCCAGTACCCCAACAGCTATCAGCAAAAACAGTCCAATGGAGTATCGGCTTCGTTCTCTTTTAAAAAACCAGCTTAAATTTTTAAGTACTGAAAACAAGAGGAATCCCATCCTTTCATGACAAGTTCATTCGAGAGTTGTGTACCATTTTGAAGAAACAACAGGGCTTGCTGCCACAAGTATGATCCGACAACAGGCGAAAAAAAGGCATACCGTCCGCAGACGATATGCCTTAAATCTCAATATCATATGGCGCGCAGGTATTTTCAGCACACTCACCACTGAAAAACTGCTCAAACGCAGGCAGCCACTCGTATTAAACCATACAACATGAATGGCCCAATTCTGAAGGATGCGACAGGGGAGATGCTCCGGTATGAAGTTGTTGTGTTTGTAGATGTGGGTAAAATGCAATAGGAAATTTTAGCACCGGTAACACTCCTTTCTTCCTCAAAATGGATTCATTCTAACATGAGTAATCGTTCAAATTGGTAATAAATTTCAAAATGGTTCTCGTATGGTTGAATCTTAACACCCTTTTTTGCGAATTGTCAAACCTTTTTCAAAAAAATGTATATGGCTTTCCAAGAAGCTGGCTGGGTTAGGACGGTTGGTGGTCATTCTAAAAAATGCTATGATATAGTTAGCAGACGTCATTGTATAAGGAGATGAGAATAGCGTATGAGCATACAGGTAACTGAACCTGCGGCACAGTGGTACATTAAGGAGCTTGGTTTGAAACGTGGAGATTCGATCCGTTTTTTTGTTCGCTATAGCTCTGGCGGTGGGTTGCATCCAGGCTTTTCTCTGGGAATTGCCGTAGAGCCTCCGCAGCACCCCGTATTACAGCATGAAGCGGCTGGCATTACGTTTTATATGGAGGACCAGGATTACTGGTATCTCAAGGGCCATCATCTGGAAGTTAAGTATTTGGAGGAACATGATGACATTATTTATACCTATGTTGAGGATGGACAAGCTTAGTACTCCACTGTCAATCATAGCGTGCAAATAATTGTTCTTGGACATGAAAAGCGGCGGAGTATCGTGTTACAGGAGATGAACCTGTAACACGATACTCCGCCGCTTTTTTGTGGTTAAGGCGGGTATGTCGTATGTTAAGGGTTGTTAAGTATCGGGCCATCGAGTGCAAAATCAAAATCATCAATGTCGTACACATGTACAGGTACGGAAGCTTCGATAATGCGGTGGATCCAGTCCAATTGATCCGTCAGAATGGGTAATGATTCACGCTGAGCTGTTAACACCAGTTCAGTCTCAATTGGATCAAAATATTCTCCGTAATGTGCTGTATCAACAGCATTAATGATAATGAGTGATGTATTGGCATCGAATAGAATAGGCAAGCTCTTGGCCCAAGGCATCTGAAGCGCACGCCGAATTTTTTTCTGATTCAACGGTTCCTCAAAATAACTGATCAACTCGCTTACCTTCCGCTTCACATGTTGATCGTCCATAGGATTATCCATGAGCGGCTCTGTGCTATCCTGGAATTCGTATAGCTCTAGCAGTGATGTGTAAGGCACCATATATTCCACAGGGGCGGGAGATGTAAGAAGTTGGCCATATATAGCCACCATTACAGCTTCCGTTACAAATTGTCGAGACATCGGTCAAGCCTCCTGCATTTACCAAATTATGCGATATGAGTATACCACAAAGCGGGACTGAATTCAGCCCGACATGCAGATTGCTATCATTTATTCCTATATTTGTTGTACGAATTTAGCTGCGGCCAATTAACAAGGAAAGCAATCCGGCAGCAATTAGAGGTCCAACAGGAACTCCTTTAAAGAAGGCAACGCCAATGACGGTCCCAATCAGTAGACCTGTCACAATAATGGGCTGTCCAGACATCAAAGTTACTCCGCGGCCGCCAAGGTAGGCTACCAGAATTCCGATACCAATCGCGAGCAGTGATTTCCAGTGCAGGAAGGACTCCATCACCTGATTGATGCTGATTTTACCGCTGGCTAGCGGGGTCATGACCCCAATCGTCAAAATAATAATTCCGATCGTCAGGCCATACTTTTCGAGCCAGGGGAAAGCAGAATGAAAGCTGGTTACCCGCAGCAGCAGTAATACAACCATGGCAATAGTCACGGTAGAGTTGCCACTAACAATCCCAAGACCAGCCAATACCAGTAAGATAAGTGAGCTGTAATCCATACAGATGTTCTCCTTCGTTTATTTAGCTTTGGATATGCTCCGCGATTTGACGCCCGTGCCAGCGGCCTGTTTCAATAAACACTTCATTGGCATTGCTGCCTGAAGCGATGACCCCCGCGACATATATACCTGGGATGTTCGTTTCCATCGTGGCAGGATTAAATTCTGGTTTGTCCAGATCTTCAGCCATATGAACGCCGACAGACTCCAGTAGTTTTCGTTCCGGGTGAAATCCAGTCAGTGCCAGTACAAAATCATTTTCGAGTCGGAATGCTTCAGTGTCCAGCGGAGTGACTACGACATGGTCTGGATGAATTTCGGTAATGCGTGCGCCTAAATGCAGCGTGATCTTCCCTTTTTGTACCATACTGTCAAACAGTGGACGAACCCACGGCTTGATGTATTGGGACAACTCGCTTCGACGATATACCATATCAATCGTAGCTCCGACCCGCACTAATTCCATCGCAGCATCTACCGCAGAGTTACTGCCACCGATAACTGCAACCCGGGTTCCTGTGTAGGGATGGGCTTCGCTGAAATAGTGAGTGACTTTATCCAATTGTTCCCCGGGAATGCCCAAATAGTTCGGATGATCAAAATATCCTGTAGCCACAACGACATAGCGTGACGAATACGTTTTGGTTATTTCTCCTTTGCTCAGGGTATGTACAGTAAATGTACCGTCATCCTGGCGATGAATAGACTGGGCCTCCTCATAATGCTGAATGTTCAAGTTATAATGTGTAGCTACCTTACGATAGTACGCCAGTGCTTCATGACGAAAAGGTTTGTCATTAGGGGTACTGAATGGAATATCACCGATTTCAAGTAGTTCAGCGGTGCTAAAAAACTGCATGTTCGTCGGATACAGAAAAATGGAGTGAACGATGTTGCTTTTTTCAATAATGACAGTTTGCAAACCTCTGCGGCTGCATTCGATTGCAGCAGATAGTCCGCAGGGTCCGCCACCGATAATGATTACGTCGTGCATTTGGTTGAACCTCCAGTTGTATTGGTTTATTACGCCAGTTTTGTAGGGTTAACATTATTTTGACGATTAAAAACGGATCTCAGGATTGAAGCAAATCGCTCAGTATGTGAGAAGTTTTCAAATAATAATCCTACCGCAATGCGAACACAATATCCAGCCGTTTTCAGAAAAGATGACAGACGGTGAAGATTGACAGCCACATTTAGTGAACATATAATTAGATATATATCTAATTTATGTGATTGAATTCGTTTGCATAGCAAGTATGTACTAGTGAAAAGAGGTGCAATAACGATGCAACTGGATAAAATGGTCAATTATCATAAAGCACTTGCTGATCCAACGCGAATGCGGATACTACTTCTTTTGTCCTGTGGGGAGATGCATGGCCAAGCTTTGGCGAAAAAGCTGAATTTGTCCCAACCGACTGTTACGCATCATGCTTCCAAACTTCGTGAGACTGGGTTGATTAAGGAACGACGTGATAAAAACACGGTGTATTTTACACTGAATCCAGAATTGATCCGGCAGCATGCCGAGGCGACGGTGCGATTTATTTTCGAAAAAGGAGAGGGGGAGGAAGAGATGTCAGAGTTGAATGAAACGCTGGAGGCATCGGTCTTACGCAATTTTTTTTCCAAGGACGGCAAGTTGCGCCAAATCCCTGCGCAGTATAAGAAAAAATTGATCGTACTTCAGATGCTGGCAGAAAAGCTGGAGCCAGGCCGCATGTATCCTGAACGTGAATTAAACGAGTGGATCAAGCAATACCATGAGGATTTTGCAACGATTCGGCGTGAGCTGATTATGCATCAGTTTATGTACAGGGAACGGGAAATGTACGAATTGAACCCGCGTGAGATGTGGACGCGCTGGGATCAGGTACGCTAAACGAAACTTGACAAAGATTTCAAAAAAGTTTCGTAGCTGCCTTGACAGACAATTGATGGACTTGTATGATAAAGGAAATTTTAGGAGGAGGCGATGTTATATGCGTACGAACATGAATGGATGGGTTCAGCAGCAGAATGACTTGTCTCCCGCACGGACAATGCACAGTTAAAGACTGTATAGATCTATAGTCTTGGCTTAGCAGTTGGTTGGACAGTAGAACCAACAAAATCCGCAGGGAGTGATTCCCTGCGGATTTTTTATGGTTAGGCGTCTTGTTATCCAGTTGTTGGTTCTGGGGAGTGGTCTGTGAGAGACTGCTTGCTTAAGTGAACGAACGGATCGCATCGACCTGAATCGTATACCCTCCGCAGGGAAACCCCTGCGGATTTTTCGCGTTGTTCGCATGCGGGGAGAAAATGTACACCTATCAAATAACATTACGATCAAAAATGAACAATGAATTCAGGAGGAAAACAATGAGTATACATGAATACGGTTGGTCTGATTACTGGAACGTTTTTTGGGACCAATGGAAGCAAGGCTTTGAGGAACGCACAGGAAATACACAGGTACGTCCTGCTCGCTTGATTGCCGATTACGGACAAAAGGTGAAGCTTATCACAATGGATGGAGAACGCTGGGGAGTGTCTTCAGGTAAGCTACGACATGCTGTTGTCGATCCGGCGGAAATGCCTGCTGTAGGGGACTGGCTAGCAATCACTACGCCAGATGAAGTGTCGGATGCAGTAATTCATGCCGTCTTGCCGCGGAAAAGTCGAATATCTAGACAGGCAGCGGGCTTTGAGACGAGGGAGCAGCTGATCGCTACCAATGTGGATACGCTGTTCCTTGTTAATGCGCTGAATCATGATTTTAATATGCGCAGACTGGAACGGTATTTAATTATGGCTTGGAACAGCGGGGTAAACCCGGTTGTCGTTTTGAGTAAGAGTGACCTTTGTGAAGATGTCGAACAACGGGTTGCTGAAGCGGAGGGAGTTGCCCCTGGTGTACCTGTTATCGTTATTTCTGCTTTGCAGAATGAAGGCAGAGAGCAACTGGAGACGTTTCTTCAGCCTGGCTCTACAGTTGCTTTGACAGGCTCTTCCGGTAGTGGCAAATCCACGATAGTAAACTGGCTCTCCGAGTCTGAGGTTCAACTGACACAGGATGTGAGGGAGGAAGACAGTCGGGGCAGGCACACAACCACTCACCGACAGCTTTTTCCTATCGCAAAGCAAGCCGTTTTGCTGGATACACCTGGTATGCGCGAGCTTAATCTATGGGATGATTCCATGGGTGTCGCTCATACCTTCACGGATATTATGGAAACGGCGCAGCAGTGCCGTTTTGCAGATTGCAAGCATAAGGGCGAAGCTGGATGTGCAGTGGAGGAAGCTATAGAGAGAGGGGAATTGTCGGAATCCAGAGTGAACAATTATCGCAAAATGCAGCGGGAACTGGAATATCAGGCGCGTAAGGAAGCAGACCGGCGCAGGAAAGATAGTCGTTCAAGCACAACCCCGGGGCGTAGGGATCAGCGAAGTGGCTGGCTAGGGATCAGCGAAGTGGCTGGCGACGTGATGTGGAGTGGTGAGCCGAACTGCAGTGAAGTATCAAATGTAAAAATATACGAAAATCTATGTTGTAGTCGGCATATGGTATAAAGGGGTGAATATATGCCGAACTACAGCATTGTGGTGGATTTATCGGATCGTCGTTTATATTTGAAGGATGGAGATCAGATTGTTCTTAATTATCCAGTCGGTATTGGCAAGCTGGCTACACAGACACCGCATGGGCAATTTACGATTATTAACAAACAACCTAATCCGGGCGGACCTTTCGGAGCGTTCTGGATGGGGCTGTCCAAGCCGCATTATGGCATTCACGGCACCAATGAGCCATGGTCCATTGGCAAGATGGTGTCACATGGCTGCATTCGAATGCAGAATAAGGATGTGCTTGAGCTTCAGGAGAGGGTAAGTATAGGCACGCCAGTCACGATACAGCCGTAGCGGCTAGACGACATGAGACTCTGTATCTACTCATACGTGGAAACCGCGTCATAGACTGTATCTGTGAAGCGTATTTCATGGCGAACGGCCGTAACTTTAAGTTAGATGCTGCGTTTAGTTACGATTTGGGTTGGATAGGGATACGGGCTTCAATCTGTTTGGAGCCCTCTTTTTCGTCTGCAGATTTGACTAACGGTCCCGAAAGACGTTCTCCTTGTGTACCATACGCCTGTTTGGCGTTGGTCCACATATCTTCGTTTGGTTCGAAACTTATGACTATGATGTAGCGGTTGGCAAGGCTCGGCTTTTTGACCCTCATGCTGAAGGAGCCGTCAGGCATAACTTTGGTTTGATCATCGTAGCCAAACTGCCATCGTCCCGGAAAATCAATCTTGAGTTTGACGTCCGACCCTTCCAGCAAATTGCTGCGCGCATATACATGATAATAGTTACCCTCTTGCTTCACATCAGGCTTAATCCACACTTGAGGGCTGCCGTAGTCCTTAGGTTTGTTCCAGACGGGCTTAACTAAAGGGGTATTGCGTTCTTGTTCAGGATCAAATTCAGCCCCAATCCGAACTTCATACAGAAGCTGTTTGTTTTCTTCGTATTGATATACATAAGGACCTTCCAATTTGTTGCCACCGCTGCCATACAGATTTCGTATTTCATTGTCTTGGTCATCTGGACGGAACAGAACAGTCAGATCCATACTGCCCTGTATTCCGGGGCGTTGTACCTGGAGTACAAAACTTCCGTCCTTTTGAACGGTTGTCTCATCCGTGTACCCAGTTAACAGGGAGTTTTTGACCGCAAGATTCCCTTTGATCCGTGCTCCGGCCGGGAGGTTGGAATGTCCTGTAACCTTCACGGTATTTTTATCAATGCTGACGCCACCTGATATTTCGACATAGCTGCTGCCTTGCTGATGGACAGGTGTATGATTGGCAGCTCGTTCATCAAGGGATGATGCACCTTGGTTGGGATTACCCGTTACGGTGTAGGCACGTGCTTCAGCTTCATGTTGGGCTATACTCCGGGTTGAAGCTTTTTCCCTGCTGCATGCAGCCAGCATCGTTAGAATTAAGAATGCGAATAAAAGGTTGCAGACTATTTTGGTAATCATGTGTTTACTCATGGTTTTTGTTCGCTCCTTGTCCATAGCTTCCAGGCTTAACGTGATAAAATTATCGAAACTTTATGTATTTACCCTTATTAAAGGGTATGTAATCCCGCCTGCTTTATCCTATAAGGAACGTACCTGTTTAAACAACAGGCAGAATGGTTAAAAATGGATAGCCTGATCATCCCCTTGAAAAGCAGGGGCAGCTTGCTGTAAAGGAGCCTGAGTCATATGTCCATTGACCGTTTTATCTTAAAAAAGCTGGACAACTGCCGGGAAGAGCATACACGCGCTAATTTACTAGAACTGTTTAGAATACGGATTGAGAAGGCGCAGAATAAGGAACGAGGCGGTAAAAAAGGTTATCGCAGAATACTTTAAATAAAGTCTGATCAATCCATAAGCTGCGGTAAGTCACATGTATCATGTTTTAAAGCTGCTGATATGGAGAGGGTGCTGAAATGTCCCTCTCTTTTTTGTGTGTCTAAAGTGGACAAAAAAAAGTCCCTCTTAATAGAGGGACAATGCCAATGAATCATTTTCACTAACACTATGCAGGATGGCTTCACAACCGACAATCTCTATACTGATCAAAGAGTTAAGGCATTTTTGAAGGGCACGCTTGCCGCTGGAGATTTTATTCTCCAAAGTGTTACTTAGAAGTTTTAATGTTTTTTGTACTGGTTGCTTATTTTCTTGATTGAAGTATACGGGAATACGTTTGTTTTGAAATGTAATTAATGTTCTCACAAAAATCACCTCGCCTGAGTTATTTCATGGCTTAATTGTAGTGCCCGTTTCTTAAAATTACCTTAAAAACACCTTATAAAAACATAAAGGTCTGAAAAATTTACAAAGTGTTCACAACAATCTAGGTAACAATCGAATTTAGTTCTAACTAATCGACAAAATGACGTATATACCCATATTAGAACCGATCCAATACATATTATTGATACCAATGACTCTACTAATATGAGAAAATATGACCAAAGTCACTATTTTATTTTTGGAGTGGGTATTTTGTAACAAATTGACAGTCTAATAGTCGGATGCTACAGTTACGATAGCCATATTTCCGTGGAAATAGGCTTTTTGCGTGAACTTTGCTATATATTAAGGATCGGGAGGGATGACAGATGATCCTGACCGTGCTTTCAGGACGACAGGAAACAGAGTGGTTTGACATCGAGGTAGCTGATGAATACTCGGTGGAACATTTAAAGCTGATGCTGGGTGTGCGCATTTTCGGCGAGCCTCCGGCGGAAGGCATGCAATATATTATGGAAGCAAAGTTCCCGGAAGGGCTCTGGTTCAGGGTGGGAGATAACCAGCTACTTACAGGATCCGGCTTGCGGGAAGGCTGTACTGTGCGTATTCAGCGCGCTTTTTCGACAACTCAGGACGAAGCGCCTGTGTATGGAAGGCGTTCTCTGTTTCAAAATGAAAAAAATGGGTAAATACACACATGAAATTATATGAAACCTTGGTAAAATGAAATAGTAAGCGAAAAGGGGGACTTTTGTCTTGAATGCATTATACCAGCGATCCCCGAGATTAAGGCCGGCGCTCCGAGAGGAGAAGCTGGAGATTTTACGGCCTCCGGCTGAGCCGAGCAAGCCGTCTTTTTCTATTATATCTATACTTATTCCGTTAATGATGACGTTGGTGACTATAGGCTTTTACGTATATATGAGCAAAACAGGCAAGATGGGTAACAGTAACTATTTGATGTTCCAAATGGTCACTGTGGTCATGATGCTTACATCTTATACGATTCCTTTTTTTGTCTATCTAAATAATAAGAAGGAATACAAGCGCAAGCTAGAGGAACGGGACCGCATGTACCGGGAACAGCTCCAAAAGCATCGTGAAGAACTTGAAATGAAACGCGAGGAGCAAATTCGCACACTATATGAAATTCACGGTGACCCGCAAATATGCACTCAAATTGTCAAAAACCGCAACAGTTCACTTTGGGAACGATCACCGGAGGATGAGGACTTTTTGCAGGTGCGTATTGGAACTGGACAAGTTCCCTTTCATATAAAATTGCAAATTCCACGCCCAGACGGTTATGACCGAGATCCTTTGTTGGGAGCTGCGGATGAACTGGAAGAAGAATTTCGTCTGGTAGACGCTGCTTCCATTGCATTACCGCTGTTTCAATCCAAAGTGGTTGGATTGGTCGGCGATCGGGAACATACCCTTGCTGCGTTAAGAGTCATTTTGGCACAAGTGACGGTTCGTCACTCGCCAGATGAAGTGAAAATTGCTTCCTTCTATGACGAGCGAGAGGAAAGTGAATGGACCTGGATGCGCTGGCTTCCACATGTGTGGGATGATGACCGAATCCAGAGAATGATGTCAGACCGCAGTAGTAGTGCACATCAATTAGCAGATTTTCTGTTTGCCAGACTGAACCGCCGTAAAAATAATCGTAATGAGCGTCAAGGCAAAGGGATGGAAGTCCCTTGTTATGTCGTTGTTTTATCTGACACCCAGCTGATTGAGGAAGAACCGTTACTGCCGTTGTTATTGGAAGACGGCCGAACCATTGATGCGTGTACGATTGTGCTGGCTTCTCGTAAAGAGGCTTTGCCGATGCAGTGTCAGCTGATTGTGGAGGCTTCCAAAGAGCAGGGCGTATATGCCCGTAAATCAGAGTCGGCGGAGGTTGAACAGCAAAGTTTTAAACCGGATCGTTTGTCAAAAGAGGAAGCCGATGCATTAGCGCGGTACATGGCTCCTATTCGCTTGAAGCGTTCCTCTGCTTCTGATATTCCCGCTGTGCTGCCTCTGTTTGATATGATGAGCGTAGCAAGTGTGGAAGAACTGGATGTGGCAGATCGGTGGCGACGTAACCGCCATCCTGATACCTTACCTGTGCCAATGGGCGTGCGAGCAGGCGGCAAGAAGATTATGATTAACCTGCATGATAAGATAGAGCGTCAAGGGCATGGTCCCCATGGCTTGATCGCCGGTACAACGGGTTCAGGAAAGAGTGAGGTTATCCAGTCCATTGTAGCCTCGCTTGCTGCCGAGTTTCATCCGCATGATCTTGCTTTTATGCTGATCGATTACAAGGGTGGAGGCATGTCCAACACGTTCGTTAACTTGCCGCATGTTGTGGGTACGATCACGAACTTGGACAATAATTTGATTGAACGTGCCAAAATATCTCTTAAAGCAGAACTGGTTCGTCGGCAGAAGATATTGAACGATGCAGGCAATTTACAGCATATTGATGAATATTACAGACTACTCCGGCAGCGGCAGGAACAACCGCTGCCTCATCTGGTTATTATTATTGATGAATTTGCACAATTAAAGCGGGATCAGCCAGAGTTTATGGACGAGCTAATCAGTATTGCTGCGATTGGGCGGACACTAGGTGTCCATTTGATTTTGGCGACGCAAAAGCCCGCAGGTGTCGTGGATGACAAGATTTGGAGTAACTCCAGATTCCGCATCTGCTTACGGGTGCAAAGCGAAGGCGATAGCCGTGACATGTTGAAAATACCGAATGCCGCGTGGATTACGAAGCCGGGACGAGGATATTTCCAAGTGGGTAGTGACGAAGTATTTGAAGAGATGCAGTTTGCTTGGAGCGGTGCGCCGTATATAGGCAACAGCGATATTTCTTCTGCACTACCTGTACATGAAGTGAGACTGAACGGAAAACGTGAAGCGCTACTGACGGGCGGCGAACGGGCAAGCTCGGGCTTAAAAGGAGAAGAAGCCCCTAAACAGCTTCAAGTATTTATTGATTATATTGCGAATGAGGCTGCTAAGGCAGGGATCGAACGGCTTCAGGGACCGTGGCTTCCGCCGCTGCCTGAATTGCTGGATTTAACAAATTTGCCGGCATGCACCGAAATAGATAGTACATCATCACCTTTGGAGCTGAAGGCTCTTATTGGTCTAGTGGATGATTTGCCGAATCAGCGACAGGAGCCAATTTATGCATCGCTAGATCATGGTCATTGGGCTGTGTATGGCATGCCCGGCATGGGGAAAACAACCTTTTTGCATACGTTGCTGATGTCCACGGCTCAGCGATTTGCTGCGAATCATTGGAACGGTTATATCATTGACATGGGTCGAACGATGCGCGACTTTGGGGAACTTCCCCAAATCGGGGCTGTTATGATGGCTGAGGAGGATGACCGGATCAAGCGATTGTTCCGTTATCTGTTCAAGATGGTGGCCGTACGCAAGGAAATGCTTTCCGAGGCTGGAGTCAAAACAATAAGCTCTTATCGACGTTCTGCTGTCGAGGATATTCCGCAAATTGTCGTAGTTATTGATGGATATCTTAATTTCCGTAATGCTTATCCAGATGAAAATGAACTGCTGGAATCTCTTTTGCGAGAAGGGGGTAGTCTAGGCATCACGTTTATCATTACAGCGAACCGGATTACCGATGTGTTTGAGAAATTCCGCAGTAACATACCGAATGCTGTTTCTTTTGAAATGTCCGACCCGAGTGACTATTACTATGCGGTAGGGCGACCAGCCAAAACGCCAGGACCGTTAATTCCAGGTCGCGCTCTGGTTAAAGGGCATGTTCCTCCGCTGGAGTTCCAGACGGCACTGCCTTCACCAGGAGAAGATGAGGCGGAGCGATCAGCACGGCTACGCCGCAATATTGCTGGCATTGTGCAGGAATGGAAAGGCAAGCACGCACCAGCTATCCTACCATTACCTGAGCGGATTCCACTATCGGAGCTGCTTCAGCAGTGGGATCGGACGAGTGGACCATCGGGCGCACTACCTTACGAAGTACCTGTAGGCCTACAGAGTGACGATCTTGAGCCTTTTCTCCTGAATCTGAAAGAAGGGCCCAATTTTATTGTGGGTAGTCCAATGGAGGGTGGAAAAACCTCCTTTCTAATGAGCTGGATTATATCGCTGGCTTATTACACATCACCCGATCAATTGGAAGTCTATACGATCGATACACGCTATGGAGGCGGGGGACTATCTAGATTACGACATCTTCCTCATGTTAAGGCTGCTGCTGAAAGTGAGGAAGAAATGGGACCTCTGGTACAGCAAGTGTATGATATTGTTCAACAACGGAACAAGGAGGGGAATGATCCCGAATTGCTCCTGGTCATTGATGATGCGGATATGTTAAGCAAGCAACTGAATGATTTTATGATAAAGGATCAGCTCTCCGCCATTGTACGGTTGGGACGTGATCGCAATGTGCATGTCGTGCTCTCGGGTGTGCCATCTGATTTTCCTACCTTTGGTGTGGACTGGTTTAATGATGTCAAGGCAAGCCAAAGCGGTATGCTATTTGGAACACTAGATTCGAATGATCTATCGTTCTTTCGTATCCCTTATTCGGAGGCGAACGCCGCTACTGGTGGACTAAAAGTCCTGCCACCTGGGCAGGGGTACTACGTACGGCGCAAATTTACCAGGATAAAAGCGGCAATTCCCTTCTCAGAGCAAGTGAGCTGTGAGGATTGGATAACGAAAATTCGTGACCGATGGCATGTTGTAGTTTGAAGGGAGGTGGCTCATAATGTTAACGTTTCAAGCTTCCAAGCAGAAGTTAATAACCCTCAAGGCGAAGGAACTGTTTTTTCTGGCAGGCGTATTGGGTTCTGACCGACTGCTTGGGGTGGAAGATCCGTTTAAGGGCTATCTAGCAGAGGAGTTGGCGGAAGAGTGGGAGCAAGTAAAAGCTACTCTTTTGGAAAAGGGTTATCTAAAGCGGGTAGATAAGGGCAAAGAGCTAGCAATGCCTCCTACTGTTTTTTCAAGAGTCGCTATCGCGGGATTATCCAACAGGGCTTGCCGTATACGCTATGTGCGGGGAGGTAAGCAATTTGAAGGCTATCTCCATTGCACGAACGAGCGTGTAGTGGAACTCGTGAAATCCGCTGATGAACCCGATGAGTATCGATTGTACGATCTGGGTAATGTGGAAAAGGCTTGCGAGACATTGATTGATAAAATGGGTTGGGTAGATCGACTTGTGCCTGAATCCCCCGCACTAATGTTCTCCAAGCAGGCGTTTAATAAAATTTACGAGCAATCGGCAGGGGAAAGTGTGTCTTTGATCAGCAGTAAACTGACCGAGGCTAGCGGAGATGCAGAGGGGTCTGCAAGACTGGCTCAGTCTTTGAGTTCCCGTGTAGCTGAGGGAGAACTGCAATTGCTGGTTTGGAACGGCAGGGAGTGGGAATCACAACGGGCAGCCTTTGTCCTGTGTCCTGCAATGAACTGGATATTTCGGATGAGCTCTAGTGGTAACGGGGACTGGCTGATTGCAGCTATGGCTTCAAGAGATCAGTTTGTGGATTTATTATTAAATTGGTTGAAACAGTCGGCAGTGAATGAAGAAGTGACAGAAGAAGGGTGATGGATATGCGCATTCGAGTTGAACCGGATGTGCTTCGGGGGCTTAGCGGGCAGCTACAGCATGCGGCGGAGCAAATTCAACAGTTAACAGCAGGTTTGGAGCAGGCGTTACAATCGCTGGATTGGGATGTATCTGCACGCGAGGCGATCTTGAATCATTGGATGCAGGCCAAGCGGATGTCAGAACAGATCCATGCTTACCTCCATACATCAGGTACACAACTGAACCGAAAGGCAGAGCAGTTTCAGTCTGTTGACCACAACTATCAAACGATACTGTCATTTGCCAGCCAACCATTGGGACGACCCGTCACGATGCTCGATTGGTCGAATCAGCAATCACCGTCTATTCTGCCTGGGCAAGCTTCGGAAGGAAGCAGCCTGATTTCTAACCCGCAGTCTGTCGTACATGCCATTTCTGGTGTACAGTCTTCGGATGTAGAAACGTTGCATCAGGATATTCTGATGCAGGCGTCTTCTAGCAGTCCGCAGGATTGGTATTTTACTGATCCGTCTACAGTAAGAGATCAGCCTGTCGCTTAGTTGGGATCGCGTTCCGGGACAATCTGGATCGATTGCAAAATTACTTGAGCTCGTTCCACAATTCCCGGCTTTATGGGACTTATTAGGTGTTTTTTTGTTAATATTATACTGTTAGGTGCTGTTTTATAGTTAAAAAGTGGGATTGTTACAATTAGGTCCTTTGCCTTTTGTAGGGAATTAAATAGCCATAGTACAATTTGAACCAGATAAACAAAAACATTATTTATCATCAAGGAGGACTCAAAAAATGGCAGGACGCATTTTAATTACCCCAGAACAGGTTGATCAGGTGGCTAACCAATTTAAACAAAGTGGTGAGCAAAGCCAGCAGATCGTTTCCAGTTTGACACAGTCCATCTCAGGTATGGAAGGTCAATGGGAAGGTATGACTAAACAACGCTTCTTCCAAGAGTTTCAGGAAGCTAGCAAACAAATGCAAGCTTTCGTAACGACTTTGAACAGCATCAGTCAAGAATTGACAGCTATCGCTAACAAATTCCGCACGGTTGACCAAACGAAATAAGTTGTCTTGCCTGATAGGCATTAACTTATCATATACCACTCTATTAAGAAGCAATATGTGAGCCATTCCTCACGGTTTGGCACAGGATGTTCAGGAAAAACCGGGCGATCTTCGGATACCCGGTTTTCTTGCCATCCATAGATGTATATAATAAGGTGAGGAAAACTAGCATACTGAATGATGTAAGGAGAGGGATGTTTCATGTCTTTTCAACCGAATCCGGGAGACGAATTGATCATAAACGGCACAGCTTATGTGGTTGGACGACATCCCGCTGCACCCGGTTTAGCCTATGCTCAAGCAGGGCGTCAGGGAATTGTATACCAGCTAAATGCCAAAAACGGAGCGCCACATGAGGCAAAAGCCCTTAAGGTGTTTTTTCCGAAGTTCCGCATCCCGGCTATGGTTTATCAATCTGAGCATATGGAAGCATACGGGGATATTCCCGGTTTGCAGGTATGCAAGCGTGATGTGCTCACTCCAGAAAGAAACGGAAGTCTGATTGCCGAGCAGCCTGATTTGCTGTATGCGGTACTGATGCCATGGGTTCACGGTATGACATGGTTCGATTGTCTCACAGATCAGCGTCAGCTTGAGGCTTCCGATAGTCTGGCTTTAGCCAGAGCATTGGCAGGGATCGGTTCAGCTATGGAGCAAAAAGGATTGGCGCACTGTGATTTATCGGCGCCGAATGTGATGCTTCCGTTTTTTTCTGAAGTGGAACTGCCTGAAGGCACGTCAGCTGTGGAATTGGTGGACGTGGAACAAATGTATAGTACTAAAATGGATCGTCCAGACGCTCTATTGGCAGGTTCGCCAGGGTATGCCGCCCATCGTACCGTCCACAGCGGGTTGTGGAGTGCGTATGCAGACCGTTTTGCAGGGGCAATCATTATAGGAGAAATGTTAGGCTGGTCTGACCGTGTAGTAGTCGACAAAGCGTGGGGCGAAAGTTATTTTGATCAGCATGAAATGCAGACGCCTTGCGAACGTTATTTTATTTTACGAAAATCGCTGGAATCTCGTTGGGGCAGCAAGGTGGTAGAATTGTTCAGCCGTGCTTGGGATAGTCAGGATTTAAGCAGTTGCCCTACTTTTGGCGAATGGCTGGTTGTACTTAATGCGGTTACTGAGCAGGAAATTTCAGTTGAGGCTATAGAACCGGAACCTGCTGCGACAGAAACAATAGAATCGGCAGCGGTGGGTGGCCTTTCCAGTGAAGCTGCATCCTCTTTGTCAGCGCCTGCACCGCTCAAGACTGAACAGGCTGCACTGCTAAATCAGGCCGCCCTGGAGCAAGGAGAGCGTGGGGTAACGGACAAGCTGTTCCGACAGGCACGTGATTTGGAGCAGCAAAACAAACCTGCTGCAGCGCTGGAAGTATACCGGTCGTTGTATCATTTTGTAGAAGACGGCAGTCCTTTGCATGTGGAGGTGTCAGCTGCGATCACAGGACTAGAGGAGCAGTTGAATCCCATGACGCCAGAGCAACCTGAAAAAACAAAAGCCTGGTATCGCTCCAAAGCGTTTATCGTGACAACTGCGGCCGCAGTCGTTCTATTGGCAGCTGGAATCCCAGCCGTGAATATTCTTGCAGATCAGTCCAATCAGCGGCAAATCGAGGCAGCCAAGCAGGAAGAGGCAGCGAAGGCTGCAAAGGCGGCCGAGGAAAAGCTGGCAGCCGAGCAGAAAGCGGCTCAAAAATTGCTGACGGAGAAACAACGACAGGAAGCGGAACAGCAGACCAAACAACAGGCACTTGCTGCTCAAAAGCAACAGGAAGAGCAGAAGAAACAGCAAGCCCTTATCGCTCAACAGGTTAAATATGAAGCTTATCTCGCTCAAAAGGAACAAAATAAGCAGGCGGCTGCCAAGTTGGCGAAGCAAAAAGCGTATGATCAACAGGCAAAGTATGAAAAATACTTGGCTTTGAAAAAAGAGCAGGAAGCTCGTGCCGCCCAGGAAGAGGCAGCTCGTAAGGCAGCAGCCGAGGCGGAACAAAAGCAAAAAGAGTCCATGCATGCACGAAACAAGGAGAACGTTCTTCAGCTTATTTCCCTGTACAACAAGGCGTATGCCTCTCAGGAAGGTGGCAGCGCTGCGAAGGCAAAGAGCTTTGCGAAGCGTTTTAGATCACTATATGATAGTAATCCTTCTTATTATCGTTCGGTAGGTGAAGTAGGATATCGGGCCTCCTCTATTTATAATTTTTTAGGAGATACGAATTTTAGACTGCCTAAAATTTAATATTTCATATGTTTATATATAGGCGGAATGATAGATACGAAACAGATGGAGATAGAAGGTAACTGAGGGGAGCATGTACAAACCATGAATTATACAATACAGGCTTCACAACGCACTCCCGCCCTGATCATTTACCTGATTGACATCAGCGCGTCGATGAACATGCTGATGGAGGGGCGGCGGCGTATTGACGTTGTATATGAAGCTATATCGTTGGCGATCCGGCAGATGGTTTTTCGATCAACCAAAGGAAATCGGCTGACAGCGCGCTATCGGATTGCGATTTTGGCTTATAGTGACGACGTGTATGACCTGCTGAATGGTGTCAAGGGAATTGATGAAATCGCGGCCATTGGTTCGTTGCCCGATTTGACGCCCAAACGGTTTTCAGATTCAGCAAAGGCCTTCTTGCAAGCTGAGCGTATTTTGCAAGCGGAATTACCAGGGATGCAGGACTGTCCTGCACCTTTGGTCTGTCATATGACAGATGGAGTTTCCACAGGTGATGATCCCGAACCGATTGCGAAGCGTATTATGAGCATGAGCGTACCGGACGGTAATGTACTGGTGGAAAATATATTTTTATCCGACAGGTTGCTGGAAACGCCTATTCAGGACCCCCGTCGCTGGAAAGGTCTGACACATAATACGCCGTTGCAGGATGAACATGCTGTGAAATTGCGTGATATGTCTTCTGTGCTGCCTGAAAGCTATCGGGAAATGCTATTTGAGGCAGATTATCAGTTAGGTGAAGGAGCCATTATGATGCTGCCCGGAACCTGTGCGGAGCTGGTGTCCATTGGGTTTCAAATGTCGGCCGCAACGCCTGTACGGTAAGGAGGTAAAAGCATGAATCCACCGCTGTCCCTGCTCCCCGCGAGCAAAAAAAAGGGAATGAATGCAAGGCTGACTCAGCAATTTGCTTACATAAGCTCTCAGACAGGCGATCAGCCTTTATCATCTCATCACAGTCGTTTTATGTGTCGTTATGGCTATGGAAGGTCTGCCGAATCTGCCAGTATGGGAGAAAGCGGACAGGATTTCGCCGCAGTACGTATTCATAAATCCGTCTGTTGTTTTGTCTTGTGTGATGGTGTCGGGCTCAGTTACCGAGGAGATTTTGCGGCCCGCTATCTGGGTTCTTCTTTACTGGATTGGATGGAACGGGGACAAGATCTGTCTGCTGATCAATTGAGAGTGTACCTTGAACGTTTGGCAGGTACAGCGGCAGAGGAACTGGATCGGCAGCCTTTGGATCACGAATCAGGCCTAATGCGTTCGGTATTGGAAGATAAACGTCGTCAAGGTAGCCAGTCCATGTATATTTGCGGTAAAATCGAACTGCCGAAGCGTGGCAGCCGTGGCCGTCTCCGACTTGCCTGGCAAGGGGATTCACGTTTGCGACTATGGAACGGTGCCGAAGAAATCAGCGAGCTGTTCGATCATACCTTCTCTACAGCGGAGCGCTGGTCTACAAGCCGTGGGCCGATTGGAGGGAAGCCTCATTGGTATGAAAGAAGCATATCCGCAGATATGCCGATGAGATTACAGGTATATACGGACGGTTTATCCGATTTGGACCCCATTCGCGAGCCTGTCCCTGATGAGCAGATACAGGTATTGCTGGATGCATCCCACACCGGGGGACTTGATGATGATGCTGCATTTATTGAGCTGCAGTGGTAAATGAATAAGCAAAAGGACGTTATACAACCATGGATATGGATGTATACGTCCTTTTTTTGATGAATACATAGAACATTACGATTCGTTAAGATATTTATAGAATGTAACGAGGAGGAGAAGGAAAGACGCGCTAATGCGCGTAATATTCGTACTTTTCTTAAATATCGCAAAGGAATAGCAAAAAATGCGCAAAAATGGTGATTATAAAGTATATCCTTTTGGGTAATCTTGTGATTATACAGATTACTGAAAGGGAGCGATACATATGAGCTACACATATGCAGGAGGCGCACGCTTTGAAGGAAAAACGGCTCTGATCACGGGGGCTGGTTCTGGCATTGGCAAGGCAACGGCCATTCAAATGGCTAGAGAAGGAGCGAATGTCGCTCTTTTTGACGTAAGTAATGAGCGTATTTTGGAGACAGAAAGAGAAATTAATGCTATACGTGAAGGGTCAGCGCGGGCATTTGACGTGGACATTGCCGATCCGGTGCGTGTGGAAAAAGCAGTTCTGGAAGCGGTTGAATTATTTGGCGGTCTGCATATCATTTTTGCTAATGCGGGGATTAACGGAGTCGTCGGACCGATCGAGGATCTGAGCATTGAGGATTGGCGGCAAACATTGTCCACGAATCTGGACGGTACCTTCCTGACGGTGAAGTATACAATTCCACATTTGAAAAAGAACGGTGGCGGCAGCATTATTATTACCAGTTCCATTAATGGAAATCAGCGCTTTACCAGCTTTGGGATGTCAGCCTACAGCACATCGAAGGCGGGTCAAACTGGTTTTGCTAAAATGGCTGCACTGGAGCTGGCTAAGTTTCGTATTCGTGTCAATGTCATCTATCCGGGTGCCATTTCGACGAATATTGATGAAACCACGGAGAAGTCGGAAGGGTTAAAGCAAATTACCATCCCCGTCAAGTTTCCTGAAGGAGGGCAACCGTTGGCAGATGGACCGGGTCAACCCGAGCAGGTAGCTGATTTGGTAACATTTTTGGCCTCAGATCATTCGCGTCACATTACTGGCGCACAAATTGTCATTGACGGGGCAGAGTCGTTATTGTTTTAGAAATAGAGCATTGTCTGGGACAGAGAAATGTTTTGTGGTATCCTGAGTGTATGTCTTGGTTACGGTGCAAATGTGAAGCTCACATAAAAACCCTGGATCTTTCGCACCTCGAAATTTGTCGAAATGGTTTTAAATTAGCTTTCTTCGTTAGAAGTCAATAGTCGATTCAAGCTTTTTTGGCATCGTTTTTTTCGGAAATGCATGGAATTGATATCATTAGGGTATTAATTCCTTCATTTTCGCTGTCGTCGCACTCTATATGAGTGCGTGGATTGCGAATTTGTTGGCTGGTAAAAGGTTTGGTTTAGAACAAGTCGTGGTTCAGTACAGTCAGCATTTTTATTTTATAAACGAAGATTTGCACGAGGAGGATTATATGAATAAAAATGATGATCGTCATGATAACACCCCAGAATAAAGAAGGCAGTCGAAAATATAGACATACTCTTGATAAACTTTCTAATACATAAATAATCAGTCAAGTAAAACGCCGTTCGGAACGGAGAAAGCAATCACTATTTATCAAGTTTGTCCCTAATTGACAATGGAGTAGGTTGGGGTATTTTTATGAACGTAAGGAATTTGAAACTCACAAATCTAATATTTAATAGTAAAGCTGATCCTTTCTAGGATCAGCTTTACTATTGACCCATTCCACTCTACAAGTAAAAGTACTTTTTTACTTGTGAGTCTTTAGAGTTCTGCCCTTAAAGAGAATATACGACAGTTCATGTTTGATAATTTTATTATTCTCTATTGTTTTCACATAATCTATGTCATCTTCGCGAGTTACAATTTCATCCTTATCTATACTGGGCCTTTTACGATTTCTATTTTCCCCGGCCGTGCTATTGTCAGAAAAAATAAAAGTGGTATTTAAATCTTCAATGCCCTCACTAATCTTTTTCCCTGTCATATTCTTAGCTGTAATGGCCAGATGAATTTTTTCTCCCATGGTCAATTTGTACGATAACAACTGGAATGCATTTTCATTATCCACTTGTTCTCTAAAATGATCCAAATCTTCTACATTCTCCATCAAAGGTGTCTTCATTAATTCTTTCCCAGAGAGGGAATACAGTTTATTTTGCTGATCCCATTCCTGGTGTATGTCTAAGTGCTTAGTAAGTACCCCTAAAGGGACAAACATCGCATTTTTATAAAGCACAGGGACGGTATCCATCACGGACGAGCTCGAGTCGGTAACAATCTCAGTGGAGTTCATTTTAAACTCAACCTTGTGTGTTCCAAACTTAATTGTAGCCGTATTAGAAGTTGGGTTAAACGTAGTCTGTCCTCCCAACAAATCATTTATGGATCTCAAAGGTACCATATAGCGATTATTCTGATCAATATAAGGTGCTTTGGGGGCTGTGAACAAGACATAGTAATTGTTAATCTTCAAAAATGGAGTGTTTGGAGTTATACTCTGAGCTGACATTTTTCCTATATAGGGTAGAGAAAAACAAAGAAACAATGCACCTATAAGCATAATTCTGAACAACATCTTTCCCATAAAAATATCCTCCTTAAAAGAGAGGGGCTAGCAGCCCCTCATGGAATTCAATCTAAAAATATATTATCTGTTTCCTCTCCTCCATGTACGTAATCCACTACAACTTTACTCCGTGGCATAGAACAATAATCATAGGTTTGACTGTTTCGCCAAGGAATATTATCTTCTGAATCTTTACCAATGTAGGATGTAGCCCAACGAACTCTTCTAATGTATGATCCGTCATTATAGTCTTGTCGATCTTGTAGTCAGAAGGGACATAAAATTTCATTTGTACTTCTTGATCAGGCTCAAAGCGTGGCTTAAAAGTATAAGGCTCTTTTACACCTTCAATGAGCATGAAAGGAGCCCAGTCATTACATTCTGTACTATGCTGCAAACCAACATCAACCGCCAGCCTGGAAGAAATAAGGGACGTTATTGATCTCTATTTCATTGACCCTAGTGGAGTACAACCTAAGCAGAAAGTCCTCTCTATCCTGCGGTAGCATCTCGCAGAGGCTGACCAGAAGATCGGTGGGTTACAGCAATTCCGCGCTGATTTACAGGCCAACATCGAACGCTTCGAGCGCTGGTTCAAGGTAAGAGAGTAGCATTAATTTTTTCCTAGTTGCTCAGGGCGCACAGCTGGCGTCCCGGCCGGTTGAGACAGTAATGAGCAGGGGAATTGTTGCAACCATTTTATGGGATGATGCATCTGTCGAAAGCGTCGTCATGAACGAAGGCTTCTTAGAGAAGCTTGGAACAGGTGGTGTTCACATCTCGATGACAAGTGGACTCGCCCGTTCCTATGTCAAGTCTATTGTCGACCTTTTGAGCATTGAGCAGAGACAAGACTAACATCAAAATCCGGTGCGCGTTCACGAGATAATACCCGCTTTATTAAGCAATTCCAGTCTACAGATGTTAAGAAATTCATAGTACGGGGACAACCTGTTCAAAACCTGAGAAAAGACTAAGCTAACGGAGAACGTTAGTTTAACTTCGAAGAGGCTGCGCCACACGGTAGCCCCAACTTATTTTTTATCCGAAAAAATCATGTTAAACGCCAAGATTCACTGGTCTATTCAGTTAATTCTCCGATGCTCCTGACGGATGTGTCGGAGGAAAAGAACATATTACGTATCGGGTTCGCGGATTTCGCGGATTTTTGTTTTTATCGTGATACATGTTCTTTCCCAAGACATGAATCGGTACCCGAAAAGGACAAGAACTTATAATCTTATCCCATCCCTTTTTGCCTACTGGCGCCTCCTGATAGAAGCAATAGACTTGAACATCCGTTGAGGCTGTTAATTTTGCGGGATGGGAACGACCTCCTTGCGCACCTCGTCCGGCTGCGTCACGGTTAGCTTTCCAGACGAGTCGGTCACGGAACCGCCGACTGTATGCTCGAAGCCGATCCGGGTGACCTTCCCGTCCAGTCCGATCAGGCCGCTTTCCTCGGTGCTGGAATCTCCGGCAATGCCTCTGCTATAGAATACCAGCGGCTTGTCGATTTTCGGCGTCGGACCCGTACGGTCCTTCAGCTTTTCCTCCAGCAGCAGTTGAAAGCTATCTCCAATGCTTCCGTCAAAATGGGCCTGCCATGTCGCGACAAGGAAATCGTCCTTGTATTCGTAATAGGTCGCCGTCTCATTGCCCTCGATGGTGAAGAAGCGGAGTGCCTCTCCTTCGGGAAAGAGGAAGGCGGTGCTGTAATCCTCGGATTCGTGGAGCGTCCGCAGTGGCGTATGCTCGTAATGGGTTCCAGAGAACATCGCTTCCATGACCAGATTCCTGCTTGCGGCCAGATCGCCGGTATAGAGCGCGTCCCGCTGCTTATCGGAGAGTGGCGACTCGATGGCGACAGTGTTGTTTTTCCATTCCACCTTGTAGCCGTACTGCTCGGAGACGAAGCGCAGAGGCACGTAGACGCGATTATGGACGGCCTTCGCTGGCACGTCGAGCGAAATCGGACCCGACGAGGACGAGTTATTCCCAAACGTCTCGGTCGCGGCCGTCTTCTTCCCGACGGTCAGCTTAATCGTCTGCGACCATTTTCGGACGACCACGGTGTCCGTTTTCGCATCCCAATCGACGGCAGCGCCCAGTGCTTCGGAGACAGCTCGGATCGGCACGAGCACCCGTCCCTGATCGTAGATGGGGGGACTGTCGGTCGCGATCGGCTTGCTCCTCACCGTAATGCCAATATCCACGGTGGCGAATGCGGTTGTACCGACGGATAATGCACCGATGACGGCGAATGTGCATAGAAGCTTTTTCATAGTATCCACTCCTGTTCTCATGACGGCAGCGTTCTTTCCGAATGCATACCAGCAATCTTTATTCGTATGTTAGACGCGGGTGAACTTGAAAAAGTTTCCATCCATAGATTGGCTGACCACAGACTCATGGATCAGCTGCCTTGTTGCGCTAAACATTCCTGTAGAGCTTATTCTCTATATAAAAAAGACCACTTCAAGGTTGAAGTGGTCTGGTGTTCTGATCCCATTTACTCTGCAAGTGACTCAATCAATTTTGGAAAAGAGCCTCCAGCTCCTTTAGTAATTTTTCAGTTCTAAAATTGGTTGCGGCCATGTCCATTACACTCAAACAGATTTATATACAAAATTATAGCCAACTTAATATTTGGTGCTGATAGTGTGTACATACAATAAAGTTGTGTACTAAATTCCATAATTTTAAATTTATTCATTAGAAAAAATAGTACTCATCCTGCGTTACTCCACAAATGCGCCCGATTGTGGTATAAGGGATGACTCTAGGTATTGCATTTACATCGTTAAGCACAAAAATAAGATTTTAAAAACAGGAGTATTATTGATTGTTTCCAAACTGGATTTTACTTTTCCATTACGAATTGCACTTTCAATTGTCTTACGTAACCCTGATAAAATAAATTAAATATTTTGAAATAACAAAAAGTAAACATCCTATAAATCCTTATAAAAATCTTTAAAAATGCATATTTTACACTAAAAAATTTGCTTAAAATGAAACCGTACTACAAATCTTTGTTATTGACTAACAGGCTACTTCATCGATTTTAAAGCAATTGTTAGCAAAGAAGGAGAAGACATTATGAACAAAATAGTTGGAAAAGTTGCTGTTATTACTGGGGCAGGTGGCGGATTAGGTAAATATATTGCACTTCGTTTTGCAGAAGAAGGTGCTAAACTGGCATTATGTGATATCAATGCAGAAGGGCTTAACGAAACTACTGAATTATGTAAAAGCAAAGGTGCAGATGTATTTGCAAAAGCATTTGATGCTACTGATCTTAAAGAGTCAACAGCATTTATTTCCGATACGGTTGCACAATATCAAACTGTAGATATTTTAGTAAATTTAGCGATGGCGATTGAGCCACCTCATTCGTTCTTAGATCATACGCGGGAGACTCTAGAACGAAGCTACCAGACGGGTCTTGTTACAACATGGGACTTTATGAAACTTTGCTATCCATACCTGAAAGAAAATGGTGGTAAAATCATTAACTTTGGCTCTGGAAGTGGGAATGAAGGACAAGAAGGCTATGCAGCATATGCAGCGATTAAAGAAGCAATTCGTGGTCTTTCGAGAGTAGCTGCGCGTGAATGGGGACCTGACAATATTAATGTAAATGTCGTAAACCCAGGTGCCATTACAGATGCGATTCAAGCATATTTGGACCAAATGCCTGAAGGCCAACGAGATCCACTTTATTTAGGTTTCTCACAAACTGCTATAAGAAGGTTTGGCACGCCTTACGAGGATATTGCACCTGTCGTACTGTTTTTAGCGAGTGAAGACTCTAGACACATTACGGGACAAACAATCAATGTAGATGGCGGTGTCATTATTAACGCTTAATACCTTAAATGAAATAGATGGTGCATATTGCGATCTATGCTATTAATAGGTATAGGTTAATAGAGAGATAGACGCATCTAATAAGAAAAAACTGCTAATCTGCATGGATTAGCAGTTTTTTTCGTGAACAATCAATTAATGATTGAGTATATTTTTTCGGTACTGATTTGGTGTTACACCCGTAAATTTTTTAAATAGGCTTGAAAAGTGGCTTTGGTTATTGAAATGAAGCAACATACAAATGTCGGCTACAGAATAGTCCGTTTGGATCAATAATTTTTGTGCCTCTTTTATTTTTTCTTCTTGGATATATTTTCCAATATGTTTGTTTGTTTCTTTTTTAAAGAGCTGCGATAAATAAACTGGATTTAAATGGACGAGGTCTGCTAAATCCTTTATCGAAATTTGTTCAAATATATGATTGAATATATAGTTTTTACAAGTATTCACAGCCTTAGAATGTGCACTTTCCCTATTTTCATTCATACGGTCAACTAATGAAAATAATAAGTTATCACCAATTAATAAAACTTTTTGTAGGTCAAACGTTTCTTCAACTTTTTGAATGCTAATATCGCTCATTGTATAGGCAATTTCAGGATAAAGACCGCCTTCAATAGCTGCCCTCGTCGCAAGTGCAATATAAATGATGATTTGATTTTTAATGTTACGAAGGTGGCTTTTTTTCGAAAGTTGACTCAATCCCTCCATTTCAATTGATTCTAAATGCTGTAACAGCTTTTCCTTCTTGCCTTCTTTCACATATTGCCATATTTTCTGCTCAGTTTTATGGTCTAAATGAAAAGACGTTTCCAGACGAAGATGCCGTATTGCTTGTTCAATATGAGTGGGTTCAATTTCGTTAAAATTCATTAATTGAGATCTCACTATTTCTTCATCCATAGGCTCTTGGTAGATTAAAAAATACGTGAGTGAACAAAGCGATACAATTTGTTTTTGGTTTAACAGCTCTAATTGACTGTAATAATGGCATAACTCTTGCTGATAACTAGAGGATATTTGATGATCATGCATAATACCATTTACGGTGTTCTCGGTAACCTCAAAGGAAGTGAAAGGTCCGATTATTATCGTTTCTGTGGAAGATGAATGAAATACAATGAGCGTTTCTAGATAGTTTGTTATTCTAATCAAAGGAACGTTTTGTTGATCGCCAGGTTGAATGAGCCTGTTTATAAATGTTTCTATTGAATCAAAAAGAGGATGTCTTAGCTGTTTTCCACTTCTAGTAATACGATGACTTTTATTCTTGAAAATAAAAAGAGGAATATTGTATGTGTCATAGATCAATTGAGAGATATATTCTAAGTTTTGTTTCACCATTATTGCCACTCCTAAATTGATTAAGTAACCTGTCAGTCAATAACTAAGATTTATAGTATAACCTCATTATTGCTATAGACCATGAGTTTCTATGATTGACGTTGAAGTACCCATAACATCGATCACTTTTTCTTTTGGAGATCCTAGAGTAAAAAAAAATGGTGTTTTCTTCTGTAACCCTCTATGGACAATAAAGTAGAGTTCTTGGTCTCACAAAATCATCATTTTCATTCGAGCATATACAATAATATTGAGTTTTGAATTAATTATCAATTACCCTTATTGCTCTAAAAGAGTTCTTATGATGTAACCTACCGTCGGGTCTCTTTAATTTTGAGAACACAACTTTATTGTATTTTTTTCAGTTAGAACTCAACTTTATTGTTCAGAACTCATCTTTATTGGGTTTGATCAGATAGCTCCTGCAAAGGCCTAATTCCTTGAGCTCACCGTGCAGTCTGACGGAAGAACAACATGTCTTCCACGCTTTCATGCCGCTGCTCGCCTTCTTACAATCCATAGGCTCCCAACCGAAAACATAAAAAACCGAACCTTTTTTCCATCGAGCGACAATATAGGGTGTAAGCTGCTTACTCAGGAGGGCCCTCTGAATGCAAAGTGAATCTATGTACCACGTGCTCACAAAAATGATCGAAGGAGATCAGCAGGCGTTTCATACGTTGTATGATGCCACCTACAAGGATGTCTACCGGACCGTCTCTTTTCTGGTGGATCATCCGCAGGATCGCGAAGATATTATGAATGAGATCTACATGCAAATGTGGACCTCGCTTCCCAACTACGATCCGAATCGTCCTTTCCACTTCTGGCTGCACGGCTTGGTCATCCGACAAGTGCAAAGATTCCGGGTGAAAAGCTGGAGGAGATTCCGAATTTTCGAACGCATCCGTGTCTTTTCTCGGGAAGAGTATCATTGGGATCAGCCCACGTTGAGGACGGATGGGACAGACCCCGAGATATCGAGGGCCATGCACAAGCTGACCGATAAACAGCGAACGGTGATCATCCTCCGCTTTTATCACGATTATACGCTGGAGGAGATTGCGACATTACTCGATATTCCGCTGGGTACAGTCAAGTCCAGATATCATGCCGGCCTGCAGTCGCTTCGAAAACAATTGGGAAATCTCCCGTTGGAAAGGATGGAAAAGAACAATGCCTATTGAAAGTCAAGTCAGCGAGTACCTGCACCAAGAGGCAGAGACCATGGAATGTCCCCCGGCTGTTTCCAAACGAATCGAACAATCCTATTCTCAATACGTACAACGGCAAAGGAGCAAAAAAACGATGAAAAAACGATTGATCGGCGGCATTGTTGCTGCAGTAATTATGATTCCAACCGCGGCATTCGCGGCCCCTCCCCTGATTGAAATGATTACGAGGACACCGATGACAGCCCAACAAGTCAAGATGGATGCGGTTGGCCAAGCAGCGCTTGAAAAGTTGTATCGCTCTTATCCGGAAACCAAGTCGTTTGAAATTATCGACGCCAGCCAGATTGGAGGAGACCCCGCGAATACAAGTCAGGGGAAAGCCATTCAAACAAGCATCGTGCTGCAGGAAAAGGGAGCTCACGGCAAAAAGGTCCGACTTGATTTGAACGGTATCACGGGTGAAATCGAACAAGTGAACCAAGAGAATTGGGAGCCTCAGGAGAAGCCGGTCATCTCCTTAACCGATCAAGAAATCAAATCGAAAGTAGATGACCTCATTAACAAACTGTACGGCAGCTCCAGTAAGTACGAATGTAACATGGAGCCGATGCAGAACCCGGACCAAAAAACATTTATATTGAACTACACCGAAAAGGGATCAACAACGCCGTTTTATCAGGCATTCGTTCAAGGGAATACGATCAGCGTTTCTCTGATCGGAGGCGGCCCTGCTCCATCCGTGGAAGGCTTTTTCATGACTAACGGCAAGCCTGACTATACTGCGGATGCCTTTTTAAACGATGAAGAGCTCTTTTCTTTACTTCACATGAGTCCAGCAGACTTGAAACAAGAATTGGCAAAGGGGGCATCTGTCGTCGAGATCGCAGCATCTAAAAAGATTTCCAAACAACAAGTCATGGACGTAATCGCAAGTACGCAGGCAAAAAAACAAATCCAAGCCGATCCGCATGGTGCAGCTACTGATGACGATCGTACGCTGGAACTATTGAAACGGATTCTGGAACCCAAAGTATTGAAAGTGATTGAACACAAAACGGAAACGCCTTGGTAGGAAGACAATACAGGCGCCAGAAATGGCGCCTGTATTTTATTTTTTAGATATTCTTACATTGCATTCGAAATGCAATAATGGCTTCTTTACAGTCAAAAAATAGGGCATGGGTTGGTTGTTTATGGTCATCATTGATACAGAAGGGAAAGTTCATTTTGAGTCAATTTGAAGACGAAGAAATGCCGGCAGAATAGGCAAAAATCCGACTGCCGAGTGATTGGGACAACGTGCTGAAGCTTTTGGAGAAGTAAACGTCCATGAGCCGCCGAAGGATAAGGCCGAAAACGGCCGTTTTTGCGATCGTGGGAGGGGCAGACATGTGCACAAAATGTTGGGTTTTATACATATGCCAGCTAAAACAATATGCGATAACGCTGTAGTGTGTGAATGAAAATGAGTCCATGAGATCCGGACTCATTTTAGAGTGTGTTCATTTTTTTACGCACTTTTTTATTAAATGTACAGCCAAGAAGCCTAGTGCTACTATACCTGCGCTTAAAAAGCAAACTAATAAACCATTTAGTTCTACCTTTCCATTAAGTATATATATAGTCAATATTCCAGTAAAAAATCCAACGACCAAGATTGTTGCGATATTCTTCAAAATTGAAAACTCCTTCTAAAAAAAGTGTGCCAATAGTGATATATATGTACTCTATGTATTGTTGTTACAATTATATCATATTATTAGGTGGTAGGTGGTAAAATGAGGAATTTGTATCAGCCTGGATGGCATCCGTTATGCTAATGCTTGTTATCAGCAGTACAGTAGCAACGCCAAATGAAGTACAGGGAGAATTCGCAATATCCGGAGGAACCTTTACCGGTATTTTTTCGTTTTTGGGTATACCAGGTTGGGGAGTAAGCACTGTAAAAGGTGCTACCATTGTTTATGCGGATAATAGCAGAGGGGGTTACTTTGATGTATTTTGGGCTGTGGACCCTGCTAGCCAGGCAGTAAACTTCGTCACAGCTAAAGTGTATGGGGGCTTGATACTGTTAAGTAAAACGCGATAAACGAAACATGGGTGCGAAATATCCCCTCATTATCACATAATCAGTTAAAAACGTTGATATACCAAGGGAAGCTGGTACATAACTTTTCTGATGAGATCAGGGAGCGACGGACAGGATAATCAACTGAATACATATAAATGAATGTTAAAGAACGATAAAAATCGCTCTTTTTTACGTGATTATGTATTCTACTATGTTACTGATTGATTATCTTCTTTTGAAAAATCTATCGTATATCACTAAAGCGACGACTATGGTAAACACCTGGATTAGAAACTGTGGTACGAAGATCAAAAAGCCCATGTAAATTCCCCCCTGAAAAAATATACGAGATTATAATTGTTGAAAAATCAAGTTGTCATGGGGAAGGTGAATCTTCCTAAATTGCGCATTTAACAAAAACAAGTGCTATATATTCAATTCCGGTATATTCGCTATTGATTAATTGAGTATGTTGGAAAAAATATCAAGTTACCTGTATAATTAACATGGATATTCCGAAAAATATAAAAAAATAGTTGTAAATTACAAAAAAAGATTAGTAACTATTTGCATACAAAGATTATACATCAATAGAATAAAAATTAAAGGATGGAGGGAATTACAAATGTAGAAAACATGGTTTACTATGCTTGCTACACTTACAATGGTTGCTGCTTTAGGTGCTTCTGTATCCGCCGCTTCGGTTCCTGCCGCTAGCAAATAACTAAAGATCAGGCGACTCCTTCTGTCGAAGTTCTGCCAGTAGGAACTGGAAGTAACGAAAAAGCGGTAGATAAAATTGGTATTGTAGATAATATGAATAAACCAGTTATAGAAACAACGAGTGATGCTAAAGTCGAAATATTAGATCCAGCAACAGATAAGACGTTTGCTCTTGATCCTAAGAAAATAAGCACTTCAAGCAGCTTAGGGTTATTCAGCATTACGTACCCAACCTTGTTCTGGAACATTAACAGCCAAGGTACTTATATTGCTGAATTTTCAGGTGTAAGAGACACTATTTATACTAACTACTATTTCCCTACAAACAGCTCAGGAGAAATTAAAATTAGAGGAACTGTGAATGGAGGATTACCCACATTAGGGAATCTATACCATTACTGTATATGAATTAGGCAGTAATAACGCTGTGTCCAGTTCCACTTTTAAAACAGGTGAGCGCATTTTTGTACGCATTTACAATTTAAATAAAAATAAAATTATTTCTTTGGTATCACATATAACAGTGCTAATACCATAAGCGGGGCCTTATCCATCGACCACAACTAATTTAATAAACGATAAAACACGGGTCCAACAAAAAGGAACCTGTGTTTTTCTTTATGTTACGTGGGCAATGTGTAAGGTTGGAAAATAGAAGACTTCGGAAAATGGCGCTGTACATTTTTCAAATCTTTTATACATAAATGGATTATTATGGAGGTACTAAATGGCTTTTCTAGAGAATAGTTCTAAAAAAGAAGAAATTCAAGAACGCTATGAGCAATTATGGAGTGAACTTTTAGTTAGAGATGAGGAAGAAGCAGAACATGTTATAAAGAAATTAGAATATGAGTTGTTGCCTACCCGTCAGAGAATCCTAAGACGATGCGGGGAAATCCTGTCTCCATTAAAAAAACGTTTTATCTGGATTATCCTTTTTAGTGTGATTGGGTTCTTCCTTTTAGCTTACGTATTATTTATATATGTATCTTTGTGGGTTGAAGATTATTAAGGACGTTTCTGTGAAACCGGAAGAGTCTTTTTTTATGAGCCTGTTGAAACCCTAAATGCTGGTTTTAACCAGCCGGGATATCTGTAAAAAATAGACTCGCTGATCGGCAAGTAAGGGAGCGAGCAGGACAAGAGTGGGGGAAACAGGCTCATGCTACTGGCTCTAAGGCGGCAAGAGCGGCCACCTAAGAGCCAGTACGCACCGCTGGGCCGCTACTCACGCCGATAACTAGAGCGCCTACGCCGGGAGAAAGCGTCCGGCCAAGGCGCTCTACTTTCCTGGCGCTCGCTTAACGCAACCCACGGAGCGAAGGACCTTGAAAAGGGATTAGGGAGGGCAAAAAACACCATGAACGCTACATTTCGCTCATCATCTCAAAACATATGAATTTTTTGGTATAGATTAGAAACTTTCGAATTATTTCATACGTCTTATGTAAGGGTGCTTATTGAAAAAGGAGGTAATTTATCTTGAAAAAGGTTATTGTGTTTGTGTTTTTCTTCGTACTTATGTTTCAATCCTGGGCGATTGCTGATGCTGCCAATCCGATATCCGTTAACGCGGTGAATGTGAATGGAAAGTTTATAGCAACTGATGTTTCACCTATTATTAAGGACGGGCGTGTTTTGGTCCCTATACGCACGCTTGCTTCACTGGGGGTAACCTATCAATGGGATAGTAAAAGCCAATCTGCTCTCATCACAAAAGGCAAAGATCAAATTAAGTTGACGGCCAACAAAAAAGAAGCATTTAAAAATAACAAAACGGTTCAGGTAGATGTTCCTGTCCAAGTAACTCAGGGAAGGATATTAGTTCCTATTCGTTTTGTGTCGGAGAATTTTGGCTATAAGGCAAGCTATGAGAAGCTTCGGTCTATTCTATTTATTCAAGACGGTAATTATAAGGTAGACCAAGAGAACTTACAGGCAGAAGATTTACAAACCGCTCGTCAGGCTGCTATATCGTTGCCGGTTCAATCCTCCTTCAAATCGCTTTCTTCATTAGAAAAACCCAGTGCTAATAAAGACTATGGTTACGCCTTCCCGAGAGGGGATTCGTCCAGATACATGTATTCAAACAATGTTGGACACACGGTAGTCGAAATAAAAAATGGAATAGCCAAAGCAGTTTGGCAATTTACAGAAGGAAATGGTCTGGATGATATTGTATCTAGTGCTGGCCAAAGACCAAGTTATAATTACGTCGGATGGGTAACAGACATTACAATGGGTAATGATAGAGATGGAAATTTCAAGATTATATACAAAGATGATAAAGGTCAACAGAAAGATTTCACTGTAAAAGCTGAATCCTATAAAGATGTTATCCAACCTATTCCTAATGAGACGAGAAAACAATAGTAACTGAACCAGTTTATTAAGGACGTCCTTAGCAAGGGATGTTCTTTATTTTGCTTATGAATTCAAATTATAAGCAGCAATGGATTTTTAGTGAATTACAAATTATTGGAGGTTAGTTGGGTATGAAAAAAATCTTTCTTTCATCTATGCTTACTTTAGGTATGCTTTTAACATTTGCTATTCCGCTTTCTGCTGCACCATCCATTCAATTGGTGATCAATAGTGAGGTCGCTAATTCAGATGCTCCACCTGTTTCCGTTGCAGGAAGGACTATGGTTTCTTTAGCTTCCTTAAAGCCGCTAAAGCTTAATCTAGTCTGGAACGCGGACAAGAAGACGGTGACTGTCAATGCTCCTGGGGTAAAAGAAAAACTTGTACTTACGATCGGCAAAAAAGAAGCTTTTTATGGAGAAAAAACACTTACTTTGGATGTGCCTGCTCAATTAAACAAGAATCGCGTAGTTGTACCATTGCGCTTCATCAGCGAAGCCTTTAAAGCAGAGGTAAAATGGAAAGCGGACAAAAATACTGTCATTATTCGGAGTGCTGACCAAGCAGAAAAATATAAGAAGTTGTATCAAGGTACGGATTTGGTGGCGGCACGTAAAATCGCTGTAAATCTTCCTTCTAAGGATGAAAATGCGCTTCATAATACCGAGGAGGGTGTTTATTATCAGTATATCTTTCCTGAAGGAGAAGCATTGAGATATTATTATGTTGTTGGGAATTTATATACTTACTATGAAATTAAGGATGATGTTAAACATATAGTTTGGGAAGGTGTAGAAGAAGATTCGAGGAAGAAAATGAAAGAAAAAGGAAAGCGTCCATCGGAAGACAAAACACAATATTATTTTTTACAAGAACGTGTGGATCATAGTGTCACATATGGTAAAGTGGGGACCGAGAAGCCAGTAACGCAAGCTTTGCCTAAAAATACTACAGGATTAGCAGATATTATTGTACCTATTTCCGGCGAAGTAAGGAAAGATCAAATAAAATAGATTTTTCACTTCATTTTGGACGTTCTGAGCAATAAGGGACGTCCTTTATCTATGCTTTCCTTTTAAGTTTTCTGATCCGAGCTTCAGGAAGTCGATAGGCTAAAAAAAACAATTAGTAGGGGGCTAGAGAAATCTAGGAGCACCCCTTTTTTCTGATTTTGATAAGATTAACGCACACACCAATAAGTAAATATAGCTCTGCAAGCAGAAAAATTAATTGATCTGACCATAAAAAGTCTTTAGTTGAAAATATGGATATGATAACTCCGAATGAAATGAGAAGCATAAATAATTCTACAACCCAATCAGTTATCCTACTGGTCTTCCCATTTTTCTGATATGTTGCATGAATAGCGCGTACAATTAAACGGATTATTAATGATGCTAACAACCAGTTA
The DNA here is from genome assembly GCF_017833915.1 of Paenibacillus sp. 1182. Taxonomy (NCBI): domain Bacteria; kingdom Bacillati; phylum Bacillota; class Bacilli; order Caryophanales; family Paenibacillaceae; genus Paenibacillus; species Paenibacillus sp. 1182. The sequence goes on from NZ_JAFICR010000003.1 coordinate 377,711, forward strand.
TAAAGAGTGTTCGGATAATTATATGAAATTCGCAAAACTAGACTAGCTATGAGCCATACCAAAAGAACAAAAGTTAAATAATAAGGATTTTTTAGCATCGTTCTCTCCCCTCACCTAGTTTACAGTTATACAATTATTATACAGTTTTTGCGTGCAAGTTTACAAAAATGAGCATAATTCGTAAAGGAAAGTAATTTCGGAAAAGGTCATTGTTTAGAAAAGGCGTTTTTGGAGGAATCCAAGAGCGTTCTTTTTTAATGGCCGGTTGTAACCCTAAAGGCTGGTTTGAACCAGCCTGGATACTGTAGCAAGCGGCTGGCTTCCAGATCGGTGAGCAGGAGAGTAGGCAGGATAAGACAGGGAAGCAGGCTCATTGCTACTGGCTCTAAGGTGGCAAGACCCACGGAGCGAATGAAGGACCTTGAAAAGGGATTAGGGAGGGCAAAAAACACCATGAACGCTACATTTCGCTCATCATCTCAAAACATATGAATTTTTTGGTATAGATTAGAAACTTTCGAATTATTTCATACGTCTTATGTAAGGGTGCTTATTGAAAAAGGAGGTAATTTATCTTGAAAAAGGTTATTGTGTTTGTGTTTTTCTTCGTACTTATGTTTCAATCCTGGGCGATTGCTGATGCTGCCAATCCGATATCCGTTAACGCGGTGAATGTGAATGGGAAGTTTATAGCAACCGATGTTTCACCTATTATTAAGGACGGGCGTGTTTTGGTCCCTATACGCACGCTTGCTTCACTGGGGGTAACCTATCAATGGGATAGTAAAAGTCAATCTGCTTTCATCACAAAAGGCACAGATCAAATTAAGCTGACAGCCAACAAAAAAGAAGCATTTAAAAATAACCAAGCAGTTCAGGTAGACGTTCCTGTCCAAATGACTCAAGGAAGGATATTGGTACCTATTCGTTTTGTGTCGGAGAACTTTGGCTACAAGGCAAACTATGAGAAGATTCGGTCTATTTTATTTATTCAAGACGGTAATTATAAGGTAGACCAAGAGAGCTTACAGGCAGAAGATTTACAAGCAGCCCGTCAGGCTGCTATATCGTTGCCGATTCAATTCTCTTACAAATCGCTTTCTTCTCTAGAAAAACCGGGGGCTAATCTAAGCTATACTTACGTTTTCCCGAGAGGGGATTCATCCAGATATATGTATTTAAACAGAGTTGGTAATACGGTAGTCGAAGTTAAAAATGGAGTAGCCAAAGCAGTTTGGCAATTTACGCAAGGAAATGGTATGTCTGATATTGTGTCTAGTGCTGGCCAAAAACCAAGTTATAATTACGTCGGATGGGTGACTGATATCTTGATGTTTAATGATGAGCATGGGAATATCAAAGCTGTATACAAAGATGATAAAGGTCAACAAAAAGATCTCACTGCAAAGGCGAAATCCTATACAGATATTATCCAACCTATTCCTAATGAGACGAGAAAACACTAGCTAATACTGAATCGATGTATTAATACTACTAAGCTCAATTTAGTTTGAAATGCTGACAAGAAGACACTATTGAGGTGAATATAATTATGAATACATTTTTCAAAGCGGCTTTTGCATCAACAATATCTTTTAGTATGCTTGCTAGCGGTGTTTCTGGAGCAGCCTCCAAGTCCATTATTGTGCAAGTGAATAACGTACCCATGCCAGGGGATGTAGACCCCTATGTTCAGAATGGTTCCACATTAGTAGCATTGAATATGATAAGATCGATTCCTGGTGTAACGATCAACTGGAACAATACTTCTAAAACGGTAACTGTAGATAATAACGGAACAAAATCAACACTGGTGGCTGGTAAAAAAGAGACAATGGTAGGTGATAAAAAAGTAACGCTGTCTACCTCTTCTGCAATGAAAAATGGTCGTGTTATGGTACCGCTGCGTTTCATTGCAGATGCGTCCGGTTCTCAAGTGTACTGGGATGCCCCAGATCGTACAGTTTACGTAGCTAAGCCGACAGAAGAGATGCTGAAAGAAATCCAATCTAGCGATATTTCTGTAGCTCGTCATGGTGCATACAGTCTTCCACGTATTGCCAAAGTTAATGTACTGTCAGGTAAAGAAGGGGATAGTATGGCTTATATTCGCTACTTCCCAAAAAACCAATCCAGTGAATTTTTTGAACAACACATGGACAGTGTGAATTACTATCGTATCATTGACACACATGTAGAACTGCTCTGGTCTGCAAGGCTGAACCTGCAACAGGAAGCTAAAAATGCAAGCCTGCCGTTCCTCACCAACAAAATTGTTGAACAAAGCGGCAAAATGCCAACGATCCAAAAGGGCGTAGTTTATTATAATTATAGCGTTCCGGGTGGCACCACGTTCGGGACTATTGATAAAGCTGGCAAAAAAACTCGTCTGGGGGAAGCGACTGAAGATCAGGCGAAGCAAATGTTTTTCTCTATTCCAGAAGAAGAACAACTATAAAAGGGAACGCAGGGATAACGACACATTGTATTGTAAGGAGGAAACTATGAAATTCGTGCAGATTATGTCTGTAGGTGCGATAGTGATGTTAGTGATTTCAGGGTGTAGTGGTAAGGCAAGCTCAAATCATCAACTACCTCAGACCGAAGTGAATAATACCGGGGTAAACAGCACAAAGGAAGGTGTAAAAAAAGTAGACGAAAAAGCAACTGTAGAAACATCTAGAGCAACTGTTAAAAAGGTGAATACCTTAGATTATTCTCAGTATGATAATAACCAAGACAAATCTAAGGTTGTAGTTTCGGGGAAACAGATTGTATGGAAAAATAAAGACGTTACTTTTACAGCAAAATTAACTAACGCTAAAGGGGAAGAAGCCGCCGAAGCCAATGAAGTTGTGAATTCTATGAAAATAAAAGGTAAGCGTGGAGAGCAACTCGTTAAGCTCAACCCACGACCTTTGAGAGTTAACTCACTTTCCTTATCTAAAAGCAACCAGGTAGCTCTTCATGTAAGCGATCACGAGGGGAGTAGACTTATTTTAATTAATTTATCCGATGGGACTCAAACTATTGTAAACATGTTTGAGATGAATAGTGACGGAGCCGGGAGCGAAAAGATTGATGCCTATAACTGGTCGCCTGATGGAAAAAAGATTGCGTTTGGAATCGGTGATCTAGGTTCAAGTTATATCGGACTATACAATGTTGAGCGTAAGAGCTATATGCATGTGTCCGATAAGGACTTTACATTGATTTCATCTATAGTTTGGCATAAAGATGGGAAAAGTTTTGACTTTGTGAGTAAAGGTGACGATTCTCCACAAGCAGTACTCTATACTTACTCAGAAACAAAAAAATCAATTTTAAAGAAGGGTTCTTTAACTAAGAATGATGAGCAGAAGATATCTCAATTAACACCGAAATCTTGATTGACATATACAGAGAGAGTATTTTGAAACCGTATCATCTATATAGTCATAATTTTAAACTCCACTTTTTTCAACTTTAATGCACTCTATCAACATTATAGATTTACTTTTGAATATTTAATGATTGCTTGTGGTCAACAAAGGGCTGAAAAAAGCATATGTGATGGAAATTAGCCGCGCTGATCATGGGACGAAAGTATGTGTGGTTCGCAATGACGCGCAAATACTCGATATCAGCAATGCAATCTGTCTAGAATGAAGAGGCACAAAGTTAGAGAATGCGGTCGGAAGGATATTCACAGCTAGGAGAAACAATTACGGAATTTGTGTTGATAATTGATACCAAACTTTTACAATAATTGAAGTATAAAATTAACCGGGGAGTTGCTTATGAGCATTTTCATGAGTAAGTTTCTAAGGCGTTATGCAGCGATTTTATTGAGCTACGCAATAGGTATAGGCTTATTTTACGCTTTGGGGTATAAGATGAGCGCTATGGGAATCTATGCAATTTTGACAGGAATTGTGACTGGAGAAATAATCAACTTTGCATTATCAAAGCGAGAGAAATGACCTATGTATCCCTTGATTGCATCAACATCAGGGGATTTTTCATGTAATTAAAAGGTCCAACAGAGTTTCTGCATGGGATCTCTATATCATTTACTGGTGAGAATGCACATAGGGAAATGCTATAGTCATGTCAACATTGTGAAACCTTTTACTTGGAACCATCCAATCATTTCAGGATGTCGTTCGTCCAATATGTCTCAATATGTGTAAGTTATGCTGAATTTTCGTTATGAACATTAGTTGCATAATATATTGACAGATGGTTAATTATGGAGAAGAATAGAGGGTGATTTTTAAAATAATGGAATTTTTATGTGAAGGGTGGTTATGACTTGAAGCATACACCTACGATTTCAGCGGAGTTTGAGTATTATCTAAAACAAAATGATATGACGTTGAGTCAATTTGCCGAATATTCAGGGGTACATCAAAGAACGCTTAGTAATTGGATTACTCAGCATCGTCCTGTTTCCGTACAGCAGCTGGACCGAATTACTGTGGCTATGGATTTGCCAGAAGGCTATTTTTATGACCTATACATAGAAAATTACATCATTGATCTTTCCCCGAATTTTAGGCGAATCGAGCCATTATTGTATCGTTGTGCAGAACTGGACAAGCTGGATGCAATCCGTCGAATGGTAGGGCATATCATGGATAATCCGCTGTATGCGTCCAGGCTATTTGATGTTGCAGAAGCATTATTTGAACAGGGACGACATGCTGCTGCGCTGCCTCTCTATGAGAATGTCGCAGAAGTGGAGAAATATCAGCATTCTGAACGCTTGGCCACCTGCCAATATCGTATATTCTCGATTCAAGTTGGAGACGACCAAAGCCGTAATCTCAAGGCAGCAACGCTATTTGAACCCTTCGTGGAACGCCTGGATGAAATAGACCAACTTGATGCGCTAAAAGATTTGGCGAATGTGTATCGTTCTTTGCGTTTATGGGATCGGCTTGATGTGACTGCTCGAAAAATGAGAGATAAAGCGGAAATCCAATATACATTAGAGCATCAGCAGAAAAAACGAAAGCCTGCGGAAATTGAAAAGAGGCTGAGCCGTCCATTATTTGTGTACATTACATATTCTGATTTACTGTGTGCCAGTGTATATGAGGCCAAAGGCGATTATGAGCAGGCATTAGAATATACATACGCCTATGCTAATTTAGATTGGGTCAAAGAGACTGACGAGGATACTCTGCATTGGATTAAACAGTTTCAAGATTGGGCAGAAGGTAATATCTACACCTATAAACTATTATCTGGAGATATAAGTGTACTAAACAATTATGTTGAATATATTGCTGCATCGCCAGATGCTTCTGAAAAAGAAATGGTTACAAAAGTGTTGAATGTTATGTCGGCGGCAAACCAGTATAGTATAGATGTAGATCATATACTTCGAAGGTTTAAAAAGAAAATTGACTTATTTGCCCAACACAATCCGTCATCTGATATGTATACCCAACAAGTGATACCAGAACAGTTTGCACGTCTTGGATACGAGTTAGCTTATTACTATTTGCATCAAGGGAGGTATAACGATGGTTTTAAACACTTGATGTATGCAATGCTAAAGTCACATATAATAAATAATGAAACTTATTTTATAAACTGCATGGGATTATTCTTACATTTCAGAATGAATGCAGCACATGAAACAAAGACGCAGTTTTTAAATTTCATTGAAAAGGTGTGGTTAGACAATGTTAAGAAAAATGGTTCTTCTGATCGTCGCAGCTAGCTTTTTATTTATCGTGGCTGTACCTAATCATGATTATAACCAACACCATATTATTCAGCTTAACGATACTATTGGAGGTGCTTAAAGGTAAAATAAGAATTAACATTCACTAAACTTTTTTGTTAATGGGTGGTGTTGTTGATTGAAACTACCCTGTGAACAACTTGAAACCAACTAAAAATAAACATATACCGACAAAAAGTGCCTCTGGAATATTCCAGAAGCACTTTTTTTTGGTAAGCGTATTTTAAAAAAATCCAAAAATTTACGTTTTGCATTAAGATATGACACAGAAGGGGGAATCATGCTGATGAATCCAGGTGTGACTTTACTTCGTGTCGAACGGGCCAGAAAAAGACTGTACCAAGTCCAGAAGAAATACGGATTTTTAACGCATCCCAAAGTGATTGAACAATCCATGAAACTGGATGAACTATTGAATCAATACCAAATATACAAAATGAAATCCTAACAAATGAGTTCATGCCATATTGCTAAAGGAAGAGCGTGAAATCCAATCTCCAAACCCCAATCAAAATCCTAAATCCTAAATCTTATACTATGAAGAGGTGATAACGTTGTTGAACAAACGAAATCCTGTAACCCCTTTTGGCTGGAAAATCAAAGAAAAGCTAGTCGAGAGGCAAATGGATCAGAGAACATTTTGTGATACCTACCATATTCCTGCTAGCCGCTTGTCTAATCTCATTCATGGAACACGTAAGGCCAAAAAATATAGAGTACAAGTATCTCAATTGCTGGGGATCGAAGAATAACTCCCTTTCTCTTTTATGGATACAAGACATCCTAATGATATGTAAGCTACAGTGGCAAAGAACTCCGGGTTTATTTAATATAGATTATACATAGGATGCTTAATACAAGGAGTGGAAAGGGTCGATGGGAATGTTCTCCAGAATGGCAGAGCAGAAGATTGCGGAGGCGATGGCCAAAGGGGAATTTGATCATTTACCGGGAGAGGGCAAGCCACTGGTGATCGAGGATTTGTCACATGTTCCAGAGGAGCTGCGGATGTCGTACAAGCTGTTGAAGAATGCAGGCATTTTACCGGAAGAGCTTCAGCTGCAAAAGGAATGTGTCCAGCTACGTGATTTGCTTCACGCTTGTCATGAGGCGGGAGAGCAAGAGCGGATCAGTCGCAGGCTGACTGAAAAATCACTTCGTCTCCGTATGCTGCTGGAGGAAAGAGGGCTGAATACGTCGTCTGTATTTTATGAATATGAGTCCGCTATGCGTAAGCGACTGGAGGAATAGAAACAAGAGGAGCGAAGGGCGGAAGGCCCTTGCCCGTACACTTTAATTTCTACGCTTTACCTCATTACTGTTGCAGTGCAGATAATCTCGTGAGGCATTGCTTCGTCAGGATGACGGATTCTTTGGGCAGTTTGTCTAAATGAAAGTCATCGATTAAATCTACTGCCTTCACAGGCTCGGGTGAATCCAGCAGCCCTGAAAAATAGGCGAGCCAGCCAATGACTGCTTCCGGTGAGACCCCTTGTCGACGCATGGCTCGGAGTGCTACGCCACCATGTCGTTTGGCCAGCCTTCGTCCATCAGGGCCTAGGACAAGGGGAACGTGTGCGAAACGTGGCGGCTGCAAGCCCAAAGCTTGGTACAGCAATAGCTGACGGGGCGTTGAATCGAGAAGATCATACCCGCGGAGTACGTCGGTCATATGCATATCCGCATCATCGACAACGACAGCCAGCTGATAGGAAAACATGCCGTCCGCTCGTTTAACGATAAAATCGCCGCCTTCTGCCGCACCGAAGGTCACATGACCTGCTACCTGATCATGAAACGAAATAACGGCATCTGGACTTTGCGGTACTTTAAAGCGAAGTGAAGGGAGTTTATGCTGTGCTTTGGCTACGGCATCTTGAGAGCTAAGATTACGACATGCCCCTGAATATGCGGGTCCTTCACCAGACAGTCCATGTGGAGCATGAGAGGCAGCCAGAATGTCAGCCCGACTGCAAAAACAAGGATATAGCAAATCATGCCCCTGTAGCTTCTCCAATGCAGATTGGAAGCGATCCAGCCGCTGGCTTTGAGTGTAGGGACCGTAGGCACCGCCTACGTCGGGTCCTTCGTCCCAGTTCAGACCGATCCAGCGCAAATCTTCCATTATCCCTTGCGCCAACTGGCTGCGAGCTCGCGTCATATCAATATCTTCCATGCGCAAAATATAGGTTCCGCCCAGGGAACGAACGTGCAGCCAGGATAATAAGGCGGTACGAGCATTTCCTAAGTGTATCCATCCCGATGGTGTTGGGGCAAATCGCCCTCTGATGGGTTGGGCCTGTAATTCCATACGAAAGTGACCTCGATTCTGTGTTCCGTCCTTCAGCAATCCATATCAACTATATTATAAAACGATCTTGCCGTGAGTGCATCCCGATAGGTATAGAAGCTAAAGACGAAGCATACATAGCCGCGATGATCAGACGGGAAATTTAAATATCTGTATAATAGATTTAGAAGAATTATGTATGACAGACCGAGGAGAAGTTCCAGAGGGCAGCTTAACCTTTTCTATTCAATAATTACAGGTAATGAAAAATTCACAATAATAAAAGAACTAAAACTTAGATTCTACGCATCAAGCGTATCATTGGAGAGATTTCATTGACAGATAAACAACTGCCTATTATGCAAGTGATCCCCGAGCTTAAACATACACTGCAATCTCATTCGGCGGCGGTACTGATTGCACAGCCGGGAGCGGGGAAAACGACGGTAACACCGCTGGAGCTACTGCATGAGCCGTGGCTGGTAGGGCAAAAGATAATTATGCTGGAGCCGAGGCGTTTGGCAGCACGTGCAGCAGCAGCACAAATGGCAAAAACGCTGGGAGAGCCCACCGGAAAGACGGTGGGCTACCGGGTTCGCATGGATACAAAAGTAGGGCCAAACACGCGGATTGAGGTGGTTACGGAAGGCGTACTCACCCGGATGTTGCAACATGATCAGGCGTTGGAGGGAGTCGGGCTGATTATGTTTGATGAGTTTCATGAGCGCAGCCTGCATGCAGACTTGGGATTGGCACTTGCCCTGCAAAGCCAGGCGCTGCTGCGACCGGATTTGAAGATATTGATCATGTCTGCCACCTTGGAGGCAGAGCCTGTATGTAGACTATTAGGGGATGCGCCATTACTGAAATGTCCAGGCACCGTATTTCCGGTAGAAACCTTCCATATGTCCAAGCCTTCGTCAACCTCATTAGAGTCCTTTACGGCTGAGACAGTAGAAAAGGCGCTTCATGCTCATGAAGGCGATCTGCTGGTGTTTTTACCAGGGGCCAGAGAAATTCATAGAACGGAACGAGAATTGGCTTCAAAGCATTTACCAGCACACGTCAAAGTAATTCCGCTGTACGGCAGCATGAAGCTGGAGCAGCAGGATGAGGCAATACGACCATCGGCTTCGGGCAGTCGAAAAGTGGTATTGGCCACCTCGATTGCCGAGTCCAGCTTGACCATCGCCGGGATCACGGTGGTGATCGATAGCGGACTGTCGCGGGAATCGTTGTTTTCCGCGCGAACTGGCATGAGCCGTTTGACTACCGTCAAGGTGTCCAAGGCCTCCGCCGACCAGCGGCGCGGACGGGCGGGGCGTCTCCAGCCGGGCGTATGCTACCGGATGTGGAGCGCGCAGGAGCATGCAGCGCTCCCCGAAGCCAGCCGCCCGGAGATCGCGGCGGCGGATCTGGCCCCGCTCGCGCTGGAGCTGGCGGCCTGGGGCGTGCGCGAGCCCGCCGAGCTGGCCTGGCTGGATGCCCCGCCTGAGGCCGCGTACGGCCAGGCCACAGGTCTGCTGCACCAGCTCGGCTGTCTGGATGAAGCAGCCGATGGCACTACAGGCGTCATCACCGCGCATGGGCGCGAGGTGTCCGCCCTGAGCACGCACCCACGCCTCGGGCACATGCTGTTGCGTGCAGCAGCCCTTGGCCTGGCCCTGATTGCCAGCCGTCTGGCTGCGCTGCTGCAAGAGCGGGACCCGTTCCGCGCCCATGGCGGAACGGATTTGCGCCCGCGGCTGGATGCCCTGCGCGAGGCGACCCATGCCCGCAGCACGCACAGCCTGCTGCGGACGGCAGACGATACGGTGATTCGCCGTATCGTGCAAGAGAGCCGGCAGTTGCTAGCCTCGCTGCCGACAGTAGTCGCAGCGCAGGACGAGCCTGACGGCTCCGCGGCTTGCGGGCTGCTATTGGCCTTTGCGTATCCGGATCGGATCGCGCAGGGCCGAGGGGACGGCCGCTTTTTGCTTAGCGGCGGCCGGGGCGCGCGACTCCGACAAGTGGAGTGGATGTCGCGTTCATCCTATCTCGTCGCCGCCGAAGTGGACGACGAGGGAGCAGATGGTGCCATTCAGTTGGCGGCACCGGTTGAACTGCAAGAGCTGACCCAGCATTGCAGCGATTTGTTGCTGGAACAAGCCAGCGTATACTGGGATAGCTCCGCCTCAGCAGTGAGAGCCCGCAAGGTACTGCGACTGGGCTCACTCGTCTTAAAGGAAACGTCCTATGAGCGACCTCCGGCAGAGGAAGTTGCTGCCGCCTTGATGCAGGGTGTCCGTGAACGCGGTCTGAAGCTGTTGTCATGGAATCGGCAAACCCTCCAGTTGCAGGCTCGTTTGATTTTTATGCACTTCTCAGCGCCTGAAGACTGGCCGGACTGCACGGAATTGGCATTGCTGGATTCACTGGAATCGTGGCTGTTGCCTTTTGCTCTAGGAGCCAAAAACGTATCCGATCTGCAACGGCTGGACAGTGCTGCATTGCTGCTTGGCAGGCTGGACTGGGAACAGCGGCAGCAGCTTGATCAGGAAGCGCCGACGCATATCCGTGTACCCAGCGGTTCCCGCATTCCTGTCGATTATTCGAATCCTGAGGCACCAGCGCTGGCCGTACGACTACAAGAATTGTTCGGTATGAGGGATACGCCTCGTATTGGACGCGGACGTGTGCCCATTGTATTGCATTTACTGTCACCTGCCCAGCGACCTGTCCAAGTGACATCCGACTTGTCCAGCTTCTGGAGCGAGGCTTATTTTGAAGTCAAAAAGGACCTGAAAGGCAGATATCCCAAGCATTATTGGCCGGATGATCCACTGGAAGCTGTGGCGACCAACAGAGCAAAGCCAAAGCGTTAAATAGAAGCTGTTTTATGCTAATCGACTTTTTGAATTTTTGTAAAATCGTTTAAACGTCATAATAGCGGGGTAATGAAAAACGAACCACTCAACACTAAAATATTGGGAGGCAACTATCATGGCTAATAACTTAAACGATTATAATGAAAAGAAGATTGTTGGTGTTTTTGATACAGAGCAGGAAGCATCTCGTGCGATAGGACAATTGCAGAGCAAAGGAATCCCAAGCAGTGAAATTTCTGTGATCACCCGTGACCGTGACGAGTTGAGGACGATTAGTGAAGAGACAGGCACCAAAGCACCGGAGGGTGTAGCGACCGGTGCGGCTACCGGCGGCGTTGTAGGCGGCGTTGCTGGGTTGCTGGCGGGCATCGGGGCCTTGGCTATTCCAGGTATCGGACCAATCCTCGCTGCTGGACCTATCGCGGCTACCCTTACCGGAGCAGCTGTCGGAGCGGGAGCAGGTGGCTTGGTCGGTGGACTGGTCGGGCTGGGTATTCCGGAAGATGATGCACGTCAATACGAGACTTACGTCGATCAGGGCAAGATTTTAGTGCTGGTGGACTCCGCTGACCATAACAGGGATGTTTATGATATTTTCCGCACCAACCGTTCGCTGAATGCGGATCGTTACAGAACGTATGATGATACGTTGGCAGACACGCCGCGTACAGATGCATACACAGATACGAGAAGGAACCTGTAAAAACCTAACGGCTAGTTGAGAACGTGATTTAACAGGCTTTCCTATCTCCTTTGTATATGGGTTGTTTCTACAGCAGCAGTCTCCCCGAGAGGGAGGACTGCTGTTTTTACATATTTGTGGATCATAGAATAAATCTGAGATAAATGATGCTAAGCTTGCCGTTGGCACGTTTAACCTTCTATATATTTTTACAGAATTGTCGTTATAATAGATTGAGGATTTTGAAAAAATCCTGGATTTATAAATTGCTAGATGTAACAGGAGAGTGGCATGAGTCAAAAAGAGAGAATTTCCGAAGTCGCTTTGCTGAGAGGGCTGGCTTTTGCGGCCGTTGTTCTTCAGCATTCCGTCGCACACTATGCGGTTGCGCAGGGGGCGCGCGTCCAGGACGGGGTATTGATGACACTTTTACTGCTGTGTTCCAAATTTGCAGTTCCTGTGTTTGTATTTATCACTGGAATGGTGCTATTTTACAATTATGATGGAGCCTTAAAGTACGGAACGTTTTTACGTAAAAGATTCCTGGACATCATCGTTCCTTATATCATATGGTCTCTTTTATACGAATTGGGAAATCAGCTTGCTCAAAGTGGAGGATATATTCACCCGCTGGATTTTTTCCAGAAGCTGTTGAACGGGAAAAGTAGCTATCATCTGTGGTACATCGTAATGATTATTCAATGTTATGTGTTATTTCCTGTGTTTCGTTATGCTGTCCGTCGTTTGTCTGCGCTACTGCCATCAACATGGCGACCCGCTGCATTGGCTGTATTCGGCGTGCTATATATTTTGCTCATGTTCGCCGTTGGACCCGTATACCAAGCGATGGATAAGCTCCAGCTTCCGGTCATTACCTCTTGGTTTACCCTGTATGCTGACCGGAATGTGATCTACTTTTTCTTTTATTTTGTGCTGGGAGCGGCAGCCGGGATGAACGTCAAGCGTTGGAATGCATGGGTAACCAAAGCACAAATGATATACTGGCCGTTGTTTATCGTAATTACTGGCTACTTGCTGTATGAGATGATCGGTCAGTTCCAGACACCGCAAGGTACAGTTCTTTCCTTTAACTATTTGTCTCTGCTGCGTCCGGTCATGGCTGTATATTGCGTCGCGTCTATTTTTGTAGCTTATCGGGTAGCGACGTGGATTGCTCATAAGGGGGGACGTGCGGCGAGTATGCTGACGGCCATCGGAACGTTGTCCTATGGAGCGTATCTCATGCATGCCTTTATGCTGCGTGTGACCTATTATTTTGACGAGACGTTGTTTGCAGACTGGAGCCACGTTCTTCGTATGCTGGCTTCATTCGTTCTCTGTATGATCTTTTCCGTTGCCGGAACATGGCTGCTGGCACGTTTGCCTCTGGGCAAATGGATCGTGGGGCTTCGGGTTCGTCCTCGCCCGACTGGGAGTCCGCCAGCCGTACAAAAGCAAGCTTGATTTGATAATCCAATCACATATGTTCACAAGAGTATCCCAAAGCCAAGAAATAAGGCCAAGGGATACTTTTTTAACTGATATTATATTATTTCAACATATGAAAAGTTCATAATAGTAAACCATAAACTCATTTCTCAGCACTTCGCACACTACTCTATATCGCCTCATTCTATATCTCTCGCCATCTTAAAACAGGTCACAAGGGATGGAGAGTTCTCATAAGCTCTCATATCATCAAAGGAAATAGTCTATGGACGCAGAGTGGTTTATAATGGAAGGTAAGGTGTATGAATAAGGTGTGGAGGAGGCTGTGAAATGGCGTTTATGATATCCCAGCGGGCTTTTATCAAAATTTATCTGATCACAATGGTGGAGAGGCATCGCGGTTATGGATATCAGATGCTCGAATCGATGAAGGATGAGTTTAGTGGGTTTGGATATGTTCCGCCTCAGAGCGAAGTTTACCGGGCGCTGCATGAGCTGGTACAGGAAGGCGTTTTTTACCGTACCAAGCGATTGAAAGGAACAGACCCGCGCGTGGATTTTCAGGAGATTGTACTCTATCACTTTACAGATGATGGGGAGGAGAAAGCCCGATTGTACAAGAAGCAGGTCAAAGCTGATTTGGACCGTTGCTTAGGTATGCTGCATAAAGCGGAACAAGACAACTATTCCTAACCACGAAAGGATGAGAATGATGGGTAGAAAGCTGAAATGGGGAATTTTAGGCACTGCGGAGATCGCCCAAATCGCTGTAATTCCTGCGATTCAGCAATCTGAACGCGGAGAAGTGCTTGGGATTGCTAGTCGTAATGCGGATAAAGCCGCTGAGGCCGCCCGGGAGTTCGATATTCCAAAAAGTTATGGAAGCTATGATGAACTGTTGGCTGATCCCGAAATCGGAGCGGTGTACATTCCGTTGCCAAACCATCTGCATGAAGAGTGGACCATTCGGGCAGCGGAGGCTGGGAAGCACGTTTTGTGTGAAAAACCATCTTCTCTTAGCTCGGCTGGGACAAGACGCATGATTGAAGCGTGTCAACGTGCAGGAGTGATCTTTGCAGAGGCTTTTATGTATCGCTATCATCCCAAACATCGAAGAATTAAGGAAATTATCAATAGTGGGGAAATTGGTGACATTCGCGGCATCCATTGCACGTTTACGTTTAACAATACCGATCAGGCAGATAATGTGCGCTTTAATAAAAACATGGGCGGCGGCTCGCTATATGATGTGGGCGTCTATCCGATATCAGCCGCTCGTATGTATTTGGACCGGGAGCCGGAGGCAGTGACGGTACATGCCTTATTTTCCCCGGAGCATGACAACGTCGATATGATGGCTTCCGGCTTGCTGGAATTTCCGGGTGGAGTCAACCTTACTTTCGATTGTGGCATGTGGGCAGCCAACCGTTCCAACATGGAAATTCTCGGTAGCAAGGGTACGATTGCGATGCCCAAAATGTTCGGTTGGGAAAGAACGTCTGTAGTACCGCAAATTTTCGTCCACGTCGGTTCGGTTACGCGTGAGGAACGTCTGAAAGGTTTTAATTCCTTTGAACTACAAGCGGATGCTTTTGCTAAAGCGGTGCTTGACGGTGTCCCGTTGCCGTATGAGCCAGAAGATGCGGTGAGCAATATGAAGGTGATCGACGCTTGTATTGAGTCAGCTCGCAGTCGAAAACGGATAGAAATTGGATAAACGGGATCACCGTATTCCCGTAAGGCATAAAAAGCAGCCTGTCCAAAGGACAAGCTGCTTTTTTAGATGAACGAATACATAAGCGTATAGCATTACATATTTTCATCATAATCGGTGACATCACGCTTGGCGGCAGTTGCAGGCGAGTTCGATGTACCGTATTTTTCTACGGCGTCCCATGCGCCCGCATCATCAAATCGTCCTGCATTTCGTTGGCGAACCTCACCTGCACCCTTGGGTGGCGGAGTCATGACCTGTTCCTCTACCGGGCGGCCATTCGATAATTCTCGAGTTGGCGTGTGCTCGACGGTATAGGCTGTATATGGAATGGCTTGCAAACGTTCAAAAGGAATTTCTTCCCCGCTCTCCACACATATCCCGTACGTCCCATCCTTCATCCGTTGAAGGGCTGCATTGACCTGCTCCAGCTCGTCTTGCAGCGAATCATTAATCGCCAGATCACGGGACCGTTCAAAGGTTTCTGTCCCTATATCAGCAGGGTGGTTGTCATAGGACGAGAGCTCACCTGTAGAATCTGTCAGTGTTTCTCCCAATGGAGCGTTTTCCTGACCGTTTTGTTCAAAATGCTTTTCTAAATCCTTTTTCTGCTCCAACAACATATGTTTCAGCTCTGCAAGCTGCGAATCGTTCAAGTGGTTCATGATCATCTCTCCCCTTCGTGGTCTGGATAAGTGACACGTATGCTCTTTTATACCCGTTCATAGGGCTGGGCAATCAGCAGAGACTTTTATTCCCAGCCTAGAATGTGATATAAAAAGAATAGTGTGTTAAGGAGGGAATAACCGATGGATGAACATATGAAGCGTCGTCTGGATAAGCAAAAGCAGTTGTTTAAGCAACTGGGCATTCAGCTGGACGCGCTCTCCATTCATGAGAAACAGTTTAAGAATAAAATGCGCGGCTATGATCCGGACGAGGTGGATGCCTTTCTGGATGAAGTGATTAAGGATTACGAACGCTTTTATGCGAATATAGCCGACCTGATGGACAAGTGGCAGGAGCAGCAGGCAACCATACGTGATTTGAAAAATGCACCTAAACCTGCCGCCGACCTTAATGGACTTGACCGTCGTCAACTGGAGGATATCGTTAAGCAGTTGGAATATAGTGTACGCCAATTAAAAGTGCGAGTACGTCCTGAAAATGACTATTTTCCGGAGTAAGGTGCAGTAAGCACTGTGTTAGTGCCTCTATTGTGGTATGATGGAAACATGCATTTTACCAAACATTTAATGAGGCACACACATAAAGGTGGTTAACATGAGTACCCATTTTTCCGTTAGTATCCATTGTCTGCTTCTTCTGGCTGAAGGGGCACCGGAGCGAATGACATCGTCACTTATTGCTTCCAGCATCAATACAAACCCGGTAGTTGTGAGAAGGATTATGAGCCGACTCAAGCAAGCGGGTTTGGTGGATTCGTCGCCTGGAGCACGCGGCTTTCGTCTAAGTATGTCCAGTTCAAACATCAATCTGAAAATGATCTATGAGGCGACCAAGGATGAAGGTCCGTTGTTCGCCATCCATACCGATAGCAATCATAATTGTGAGGTAGGCAGGAACATAGACGCATTGTTGGATGGTTTATATACCGTGGCAGAGCAGAAAATACAGGCGTTTTTCGAGACCGTTACGCTGCGAGATCTGGAGCAGGCACTTCAGCAGCGCGTGGGGCAACAAAGTTCATCTGTGTAAAGACGCTGGTAAGGAGAAATTGATATGAAAATCATCGTACTTTCAGACACTCATATGCCGCATAGAAGCAAAACGTTGCCTAGTCGGCTTGTACAGGAGTTAAAAGGCAGTGACCTCATTCTCCATGCCGGAGACTGGACGGATTGGTTCGTATATGAACGTCTAGCTGAGTTTGCGCCTGTGCAAGGCATTGCCGGAAACAATGATGGAATGGACATCGTGGAGCGTTTAGGCTATCAGCGAATCGTTGAAGTTGAAGGCAAGCGGATCGGTATGGTTCACGGTCACGGCTGGCGAGGAACGACAGAAAATATCGCATTGAATACGTTTAAGGGAGAAACGCTGGATTGTCTGATTTATGGACATTCGCATATTCCGGTGGTCAAAACGATTGACGGTCAGCTTGTCCTTAATCCGGGGTCTCCGACGGACAAACGTGGCGAAGACGAATATTCATTTATCGTGCTGACGATTGAAGCTGATCAGATGGAAGCACAGCTTGTTCTTTATCCAGATAAACATTGATTTAAAACCAACAACTGTTGATTAAAGGGGAAGCTATGGCTATTTTTGAATTAGAACCAATGAAGCATCATGTGTTGATCTGCAATGGAGGCACATGTATGCGACATGAGGGTGAAGAAGTTACACAGGCAATTCGGGATGAAATTCGTAAACAAAATGCAGAAGCATATATTCACACGACCAGAACTCGCTGTAATGGGCGTTGTCATGATGCTGCGGTTGTGATCGTATATCCTCAAGGGGACTGGTATGGTCAAATGACCCCTGACTCGGGGACTCAACTGGTGCAGAAGCTCGTAACGGGAGAGAAGCTGGAACCTCATCTTTTTCATGAGTGTACAGGTCAATCCAGTTCGGAATAATTCAATCAACCATCTATAAGTACATGAGTAGAGAAAATCTTTGCAGAGATTTTCTCTTTTTTGCGTTTAATCCCCGATGTGAAAGGTAAAAGTATACTGTGGACACCAATCCGATAGGGAGGGAAGTAAAATGGCCCCATTTGAAGATAACCTGCACGATCATAATCAGCAGAAAGGACAGACGGGGAAAGGAACAACGGAGTCTAAACATCAGAAACAGTCGATCAATCGAGATCATGCAGAGCAGTATCCGACAGAGCAGGAAAGCTTTTTCGACCGTTTTGAGATCGAGCAGACGGTAGACGCCATTCCTGTAGAGGATTTGAAGATGGAAAGACAGGAGGAGAGAGACAAGGATGCAACCAAGCACACCTCTTCCAGTGAGAAAAAATACAATGGTGGCGTATAATCATCAACTAACTGGTGATATTTAGAAAGAAATCTCTTGACTTTAAGATATATGTAATGTATATTAAGTTACGAAAAGTAATTAATTTTTCTCAGGAGGTAACAAAAAAATGGCTAAAGACTTCTTCACAGCTCTGAAAGACAGACGCTCCTATTATGGTATTAGCAAAGAACAGGTTATTTCTGACCAACGGATTCAAGAGATTGTAGAGGAAGCTGTTAAGTATACACCTACCTCTTTCAACTCCCAAACTTCACGTGCTGTAGTGTTGCTCGGAGAGCATCATGATAAACTGTGGAATATTACAGAAGATATTTTGCGTGAGGTTGTAGGCAATGAGGAGCAATTCAAGTCTACTGCCGAGAAAATGAACGGTTTCCGCAGCGGATACGGAACAGTCTTGTTCTTTGAAGACAATAACGTGGTGGCTGGTCTGCAACAACAATTTGAAGCCTATGCGGACAATTTCCCAATCTGGTCCAACCAATCTAATGGTATGTTGCAATTGGTAGTATGGACGGCTCTGGAGCAAGAAGGACTGGGGGCATCCCTTCAGCATTACAACCCATTGATTGATGAAAAAGTGAAAAACGAATGGAACATTCCTGAGCATTGGAAACTGATTGCTGAAATGCCATTTGGTAAACCGACATTCCAACCAGGTGAAAAAGAATTCCAGCCTGTTGAAGAACGAGTAAAAACATTTAAATAATTATAATTTTCACGATAAAATGACGATTCAGGCTCGGCCTGGTAAAGCACTGTGGGTATCCACAGTGCTTTTTGTCATTCCATTTTTAAGGCATATAGGCTTTGATATGGACGGACACAGGGGTTAATTCATCCGTTAGTGGGTGATATTATGTTTAAAATTGGATGAGAAGTTTACATTGGTGTTATTGCGGTTTTATGCAGATGTCTAGGATAACGCGCATTCAAAGGAGGAAAAATGATGAACTATGATTGCATTATTGTTGGTGGGGGAATTGCCGGATTGCAAGCAGCGATTCAATTGGGGAGATACAGCAGTCATCGAGTTCTAGTGATAGATTCGGGCTATGGTCGATCTACGCTGTGCCACCAGTATCATAATATTTTGGGCTTTCCTGACGGAATTTCTGGTGAAGAGCTGCGACGGCGTGGACGTAGCGAGGCTACGAAACTAGGAACTGAGTTTGTTGAAGAAAAGGCGGTCAAAGCCGTCAAAAGGGATGAGCTTTTTGACATTCAAGTGGAGGAAGGCTCCATGTATTCGTCAAAGACGCTGCTGTTGGCGACAGGGCTAACGGATCGTTTTCCAAAACTGGATGGGTTACAAGCTTGCTTGGGCAACAGTGTATATGTGTGCCCGGATTGTGACGGTTATGAGGTTCAGGATCGCAGTACGGTCGTCATGGGGGCTGGCAAAGCAGGAGCTTCCATGGCACTGATTTTATCAGCGCGCACCGATCAACTTGTTTATGTCAATCATGAGCGTTCAGAGGTGCCGGACGAGCTGATTGTGAAGCTGCGGGAAAAAGGGATTGGCTATAAGGAAGAAGCCATTTCTGAGATTATAACCGGAGAACCGGGCTGTTTTGAAGGAGTGCGGCTGGCTGATGGACAAGTGGTTCGAGCAGAGCGGGGCTTTTTAGCTTTTGGCAGCAATCATGTTCATTCAGAGCTGGCAGAGCAACTGGGTGTACATCTGCTGCACAATAAGCATATTGAAACTCATCCTCGCAGCAAAATGACAAATGTGGAAAATGTATGGGTAGCCGGGGACTTAGGAGCTCATGCCGAGCAAGCGACTGTGGCGATGGGAGAAGGGGCTATGTCAGCGATTTGGATACACAAGGTATTAACTGGTATGAAAACAAAAGTACCGCAGCTCTGAGAGCTGCGGTTTAGAACGATGGGCGTGTACTCGTTGGGAGTTGAAGTTCAAAGCGTTTAAATTGATCGCTAATGCCATACTTACGTAAAATTTCCGCTTGTTTGTTACCGATGAGATCAAAATGCGGATAGGGCTGACGCTGATGAATATATTGGGGGTCTAATCCGTTTTGGTTGCACCATAAGCGCAGCTTGTCCAAATCAGAACATCCTACCTTGGTGACAGTTGTAATGCCTGGAAAGCGATCATCCAGCCAGTAATGTGTCAGAAAAGCAATTTCACCACGACTGACCTTTCTTTTCCAGGCCATAAGTTCCTGGCGAGTAATGCCAAATGCCATCGTTTTCATCCTTCCTTGGCTCATTCTGAAATCATGAGCTGCTACGCGGTTGTCCCATTAATTTCGTACTATAGTTTGTATTATGATCCACATGGGGTAACACAATAACAGGAGACCATGTATGATGACCTCCTGTTAGCGGTTAAAGCCATCTCTCGGCCCAGCTCTCCACACCATTCAATGCATCACCTAGCTCTTTACCCTTGCGTGTCAGCGAATACTCAGTACGCACAGGCCGCTCTGTGATGACATTGCGAAGGATCAGGCCGGAAAGCTCTAGTTCCTTGATGCGTTCGTTCAGCATGCGTTTGCTAAGATCAGGTATGGAGACGTGAATTTCACTAAATCGTTTGGGATGTTCCATCAAAGTATGAATGATGAGAGCGGTCCATTTTTTGCTGATGATCTGAAAGGACTGTTCCACCTTACCGCACAAAAGCTTAGGCTGCCTGTCGTCGCTCATCTGAATCCCCTCAATTTCATTGTTGTTTTAAACAGTATACTAAAAGTAACTCTGTATACCAATAGTAACTATAACGCTTTGTATCAACTGTGACATATTTAACAGTTTTTTCTCTTTCCTTTCGTCAATCATACCACAGAAAACGTTATCATTACAGGATATATCGAATGTTCACGATTTCGCTAAAATTTGATTGACTTGCCCCTTATTTTGGGTGTATTATGGGTTACGTTAATTCCTCAGGTAACTTTTAATAACCTCATCTTTATAATGGGAAGAAGGAATATTTCATGGATTCAATGACATTTGTCTTATTTGGAGCGACAGGGGATTTGGCGAAACGCAAAATTTACCCTGCCTTGTATAATTTGTTTGTAGAAGGTAAAATTCCGGCTTCCTTTTCTGTAATTGGGATGGGGCGTCGTGAAGTGGCGGACGAGCAATTTCAAAGTAATGTAGAGCAATCCATTAAGGATTTTTCCAGACACGTGAATGAAGACCGTGCACAGATGGATCAGTTCTTAAGTGCTTTCCGTTATAGCGCATTGAACGTCAACCACCCGGAAGATTATAAAAAGCTGCTACAGCTTGCTGAGCAACGTGAAAATGACTTGGGAATTCCGGGGAACCGCATGTTTTACTTATCGGTGGCACCGGAATTTTTTGATGTGATTGCCCTCAATATTCGAGAAAGTGGTTTAGCTGAAACAAAGGGTTGGAAACGGCTCATTATCGAAAAACCATTTGGGCACGATCTGGAATCAGCACGTGAGCTGAATGATCGGCTAAGCAGAACCTTTGCTGAGGATGAGATTTATCGTATTGACCATTACTTAGGTAAGCCCATGGTACAAAACCTGGAAGCCTTAAAATTTGCTAATCCATTGCTTCAAGGGGTATGGAACAATCAATACATCGCCAATGTGCAAATTACCGCTTCCGAGACTGTAGGGGTGGAGGAGCGAGCGGGATACTATGATCATTCCGGCGCTATTCGTGATATGGTACAAAATCACATGCTGCAGGTGTTGATGATGACGGCTATGAACAAGCCGGGACATGTCACGGCTGACCAGGTGCGGGATGAAAAAAGTAAGGTTATGGACGCGCTTCGTGCGCTTGATCCTTCCGACATTGCTTCCAACGTGGTAAGAGGACAGTATACCAACGGTGAGATCAACGGAAAAGCAGTTCCTTCCTATAAAGAAGAGCCGGACATCGGTCCAGATTCACAAAATGATACGTTCATTTCAGCTCGCCTATGGATTGACAACGAACAATGGTCTGGTGTGCCGTTCTATATTCGTACCGGCAAACGTATGAAAGAAAAATCTACTCGTATCGTCGTGGAATTCAAAAAGGACAGCACAGATCCTTATGCCGCTCAAGGGCAACCGACTGACCCGAACTTGCTGATCATCCATGTTAACCCGGATGAAAAGGTAACGCTGCGTCTGAATAGCAGAGACCCGCTAAACGCTGGTCAACTGGAAACGGTTCTGATGAATTATCATTCCGAGGCCAAGGATGTACCAGAAGCCTATGAGCGCCTCATCTTTGATTCGTTGCGCGGCGATTCCACCTTTTTTGCTCATTGGAACGAAGTTGAGCTTTCATGGGTGTGGGTTCAACCTGTACTGGAAGCTTTTGCTCGTGGTGAGGTTCCACTTCACACGTATGCAGCAGGCTCTTACGGTCCAGAAGCTTCAGATCAATTGTTAGAGGAGCAAGGCTTTACATGGTGGTTGGACGAAAAGTCCGAAAGCTCTGAGAAAGCAGTCGTTCGTTCTTAACACTTATAAGAAAGTATATACAAAATATGTTTGCTACGGCAGGAGGCCTTTACTATGCAAGTAGGATTAATTGGTTTGGGAAAAATGGGCTTGAATCTCGGAAAAAATTTGATCGATCATAAGCATGAACTTGTCGCTTACGACGTCAATGCGGCCGCAATTCAAGAAATGAAGGATTATGGAGCTAAAGGTGCTTCTACATTGGAAGAGCTTGTACAGACAACTCAATCCCCTAGAGTATTATGGATTATGGTTCCTCACCAAATTGTTGATTCTGTGCTGGATCAGCTTCAACCGATGTTGTCCAAAGGGGACATCATTATTGAAGGTGGTAATTCCCATTACAAAGAGTCAATTGCTCGTCATGCCCGTCTAAAAGAATATGGTATCAGCTTCATGGATGCCGGAACCTCAGGCGGGATGGAAGGCGCACGCAATGGCGCTTGTTACATGATCGGTGGCGATCCGGAAGCTTGGGCGGTTGTTGAGCCTGTTTTCCGCGACACAGCAGTGGAAAATGGATATCTGTATGCAGGTAAATCCGGAAGCGGACATTTTCTGAAAATGGTTCATAACGGTGTGGAATACGGCATGATGGCTTCCATCGGTGAAGGATTTGAAGTGCTAGAAAAAAGCAGCTTTGACTTTGATTATGAACAAGTAGCGCGTGTGTGGAACAACGGTTCTGTTATTCGCTCTTGGCTGATGGGCTTGACTGAACGTGCATTTTCCAAAGATGCAAACCTGGACGAAATTCGTGGGGTTATGCACTCTTCTGGTGAAGGAAAATGGACGGTTGAAGAAGCGTTGGACATTCAAGCTGCAACTCCAGTCATTGCTTTGTCCCTGCTGATGCGCTATCGTTCTCTTGATGCGGACACGTTCAACGGGAAAGTGGTTGCTGCGCTGCGCAATGAATTTGGCGGTCACGCGGTAGAAAAGAAGTAATAACAATATAAGCTAGTATCTATCCCCGTAGTAGCTTCACAACTGCGGGGATATTGCTATGTGTTTTGGCGTTTATTGGATTTTAGCAAAACCTGTATATGCATATTTTTCCTTGTATATCCGCACAATAGGTGAAAAAGGCGGAAGGATGAATAGCAAATGTGCAAAAGGTTTTCGTTATCGGCTGATTTGGATGAGGTAAGGGATCACTTTGGTATACAACGGGTGCTGTATTATTACAAAACACGCTATAACATGAGTCCCACTCAGCATGTACCAATTGTGCTGCATCAGGATGGAGAACGGGTACTTGATGAATTTCGCTGGGGATTTATTCCCTACTGGGGCAAGGATTGTGTCAATGCAGATTTGAATACGGTTCGGGTAAATCCGAGTTATCGCAAGATGGCCGAAACCCGGCGCTGTATCATTCCATGCAATGGATTTTATTACTGGAGAAAATTGGGTAAACGCATGTGTGCTGTACGGGTGGTACTGCCGGAACAGAAGATGTTTGCGGTCGCGGGGCTATATGAAGTATGGCAGGATAGTCGTAAGGAGCCTTTACGCACCTGTACGATGATGACCGTTCAGGCCAATACGGATATACGTGAATTCGATACCCGTATGCCAGCTATTTTGGAAGCTGATCATATAGATTCATGGCTAGATCCGTCTGTCCAGAACATAGATGAGCTGTTGCCTCTACTGCGCACGTATGAGCAAGGCGACATGAGCATCTATCCAGTGACCCCACTGGTGGCCAATGATGAACATGATAACCGTGAATGTATTCAGGAAATGGATTTGCAGTGGTCCTGGATTAAACCTTAAACGTATGAAGATTTTCATCCATTATTGATCATAAGCTTCCCGCCACCTGCATAGGTATGTATTGGGGAACAAGCGTCATGATCCGGGGAGAGGGGAAACGGCCGAAGGAGTATCTCATATGGGATGGAGGCGATTGGAATGAGTAACGATACACTCATCCAGCTGCTGGTGCTCATGGTGACGATCATCGGTCTGGTCCAAAACCGGTAAGTGGCAGGTTCCAGAAGGCGGGAGAATTGCCGTAGGCAATCTTCCGTTTTTTTCTGTGTTAAAAAGCTCGCAGATTAAGGAAGCTTACGGTACAATAGATGCTAGGCTACAGGTGACAAGACACCTGAATATACGTCTACATACGATATATTTTTAAGGGAGAGCAAATCATGAGTGAATTAACTTCATTACCACCAGCCAAAAAAAGAAAATTGCTGTTTAGCGCAGGGCTTAGCTGGTTGTTTGATGCTATGGATGTGGGGCTGCTTTCATTTATAGTCGCAGCGTTGGCAAAGGAGTGGCATCTGGGATCTGAGCAAATTGGACTGCTGACTGCAATGAATTCGATAGGAATGGTGTTCGGAGCCGCTATGGCGGGGATTTTGGCTGATCGTTACGGCAGACGCGCCATTTTAGTGTGGACATTGTTGATCTTTTCTATTGCCAGCGGCTTATCAGCTTTGGCGACAGGCCTCGGAATGCTGCTGGTGCTGCGTTTTATTGCTGGTGCAGGCTTGGGCGGGGAATTGCCGGTTGCTTCGACGCTGGTGTCAGAATCAGTGCCTGTGAAAGAACGAGGGAGAGCGGTTGTGCTGCTGGAAAGCTTCTGGGCGGCAGGCTGGATCCTTTCGGCTCTTATTGCTTATTTTGTTATTCCAAAGTATGGTTGGCAAATGGCATTTATTCTCGGCGCAGTACCTGCGCTGTACGCTCTTTATCTGCGTAGAGCTATTGATGATTCACCGCGTTACAAGCTGCAAAGCGTTAAACTTCCGCTGCGTGCACGATTGGCTTCGATTTGGTCGGGACCTAATCGCAAGTCTACGCTGATGCTGTGGATTTTATGGTTCACAGTTGTATTTTCATACTACGGCATGTTCCTGTGGCTGCCTAGCATTATGTTTATGAAAGGCTTCGAACTGGTTAAAAGCTTTGAGTATGTGCTGATCATGACGCTTGCCCAACTCCCAGGTTACTTTACCGCCGCCTATCTAATTGAAAAGCTGGGCCGCAAATTCGTACTGATCATCTACTTGCTGCTCACAGCCGTGTCTGCCATTTGGTTTGGCACCTCGGAAACGGCGGGAATGCTGCTAGCTGCTGGTATCTGCTTGTCCTTTTTTAATCTCGGTGCATGGGGAGCCATGTACGCCTATACACCAGAATTGTACCCGACATCCGTCCGTTCAACCGGTGTGGGTATGGCGGCTGCGTTTGGTCGTATTGGAGGCGTTATCGGGCCTTTTGCAGTCGGTATACTCGTAGGACAGGGCGTAGCGTTACCATCTATCTTTGTGATTTTCTTCGTAGCTATCTTGATCGGAGCAGCGGCTGTATGGTTGCTGGGTACGGAAACCAAAAATCAAGAGATTGACTAACCTTTACATTCACCTGTGTGAAGATTCATAATATAAGAGAGAGGAGTGACCTGAAATGGAGCATACCTTTCTGCTCAAGGCAGACTGGAACGGGGGGCGCAACAGTGACGGTCGTATTGAGGCTGGACAGTTGCGGACTGCAATTTCGATCCCGGCCGAGATGGGAGGCCCTGGTGTGGGCACCAATCCAGATGAAATGCTGCTCGGTGCCGCCGCTACCTGCTATTTGATTACTTTGGCGGCGATGATGGAGCGCGCGAGTCTCCCGGTGGCGTCACTGGCGCTGAAATCCGAAGGGATTGTCGATGTAACGAACAATATTTTTACATATCGCCGAATTGTGCATCGTCCGCAGGTTCAATTGGCCGCCGATGCGACAGAATCGCAGATCGAACAAGCATTGCGACTGGCAGAGCAGGCAGAAACCTCATGCATGATCTCGCGTGCTGTAGCGGGAAATGTGACGTTGTCCACAGAGCCCGTGGTGGAGCGCGCCTCTTAAAGCGATATCTGTAACAGGAGCAATCATTCTAATTGCCCATCATTTTTTTAATCCAAGGAGGACACAACCATGACAGCGCAACAAAAATTGCTCGTATTCGCAGGCTCTTACGCCGAATTGGAAGGTAACGGAGTTTATTCGTATACTTTTAATGAACAGACAGGAGCACTTACACTACAGGATGAGTTCTCCGGCTTGAAAAATCCTACATTCCTGAATGTGGACGTCAAAAATCGGAAGCTGTATTCCATTGGGGAGACGACTTCTGCTGCAGGAGCAAAAGTAGGCGAAGCTTCTGCTTTCGAAATTGATCCAGTTAAAGGAACATTTACATTGCTGAATCGTGCGGAAAACGTGGGTGCAACAACTTGCCACATTCAGCGTGATCCATCTGATCGTTACCTTATTGTAGTCAGCTACCACGGAGGTATGGTGGGACTGGTGTCTCTGACTGAGGACGGACGTATTGGTGAGTTGCTGGATGTTAAACAGCACGAGGGCAAAGGAGCGCACCCTGAACGTCAGGATCGTCCACATCCACATTCCAGTTTCTTTAGTCCAGATGGTCGCTTCCTGTTCGTACAAGATCTCGGTCTGGATCTGATCCGTGTTTATACCATTGATGACAGCAAAGGACAACTGGTGCTTCATGGTGAAACGAAAACCCATGCAGGTGCAGGTCCACGTCATTTGACGTTCCACCCAAATGGTAAATTTGCTTTTGTCATTAACGAAGTGGATTCTTCCATTACTTCTTTTGCATATGATGCAGAGGCTGGTAAGCTCACTGAGCTTGAGAGCGTACCGACATTGCCGTCTGACTTTACAGGTGAAAACACAACTGCTGAAGTTGCAATTTCGGAGGATGGAGCTTATCTGTACGGTTCCAACCGTGGGCATGACAGCATTGTGGTATACGCTGTAGACGGAGCAACTGGCAAGCTGAGCTTGGTGGAGCATGTATCTGCCGAAGGAGAGCATCCACGCCATTTTGCATTGACTCCAAATGGTAACCATATGCTCGTGGCCAACCGCGACACCAATAACATCGTTACGTTCAAAGTGGACAAGGCAAGTGGACGCTTGACCTACACCGGGCAACAAGTAACCGTGTCCAAGCCAGTATGCGTACAGCCTTTTTACTTTTCTGTATAAAAATTAGGAAATGCCCCCAGATTTCTTGTTTGTATGTTCAAGGGTAGAAATCCAGGGGCAAAGGCGAACGCTCCGCTGCTTTAATGCTTTGACAGCCATTGAATATGTATATGTTGATGGTACTAATAGATTAACCAAGCATAGTAAAATTGTTAGTGAAAACGGCTCGTAGGATAACCTACAGCCGTTTTTATTTTAGGGCTTAGTCATTTCTAAAGAAGTCACTAACTACGAAAATAAACTAAAATTTTAAGGTTACAAATAAGATACGAATAATATCGGTAGGAAAAGGGTACATATGTTATAAGCGGGACAAGAAGCCCTCAAGCACTCCGATAATGTAAATCTAGGACAAGCATTGCGAGTTCCATATAAGAGGTAGAGGCTTTAAATAAAAGTATTATATTTGACCTACCATCTGTTCGCGTAGTGGGCCACACAAATCGACAGCGTTGGATTGCATGTATTTCTACAGGAGGAGGAATTCTCATGAAAATTATCATTACACAAAAGGAAGCCGTCGACAAAGGAATATGGACAGAGATCATGGGGATGTTTGCTGTAACCAAAGAGGACGAAGTATGGCAAAATGAGGAGTTTATTCTCACCGAAGAACAGGCACGTCAGGTCGGGTTATTAAGATAGCAAAGATAAATAGGACATGTTATCAAGTTTTAAGACCAAGTCTTAAAAAATCGTAACTTCTTTTTTATGTATCTGATACACTTTTTAACCGTGCAACGTTTATGATAAGTACACAAGGGTAATGAAGCTTACAGACACCGTGTACATACCCAAACGGCAAGGAGAGATCAGACATGATGAAACTAGCTTCGAAATGGACCGTATTGGCTTTAATGATGATGCTGATTACGACGGCAGGAGCAACAGCGCAAGGCTACACGCCTGTCGCAGCTGCTGAAAATCAGGAGACCGTATATATAAACCAAATGGAGATTCGTGACGGACAAATTTATTTGTCGGCAGACCCGATTGAATGGTATGAAGGCGCGGCGGCAGACAAAGCATTTGTGGAGCATGAAGGAAATACAGGATTGGATGGAGCGCCGGATGGCTACTACATCGTAAACAATTCCGTGCAAAATGACGTGTATCAGGTTGCACCAGATGCTTCGGTAGAGGTGCAGATTTATGATCACACGGGTAACATAGAAGATACAGACGTACAATGGAACGAATCGATTCCGCTGACACAGTTTGAGAAGGATTTTGCAAAAAAGGACGTTCTGGACCTCAGTCAATTTCCATACCATGTTACGCTTCGTGACGGTAAAGTTGTAAAAATCGTGCAGCAATTCATTCCTTAAAATAGAAGTAATCGTAATCTCATATCACAAACACGTGCTTCACTTGATTACAGATCAGGGGAGCACGTGTTTTTATATTTTATAACAAAAAAGAGGATATCCAGCCCATATAGGGCGCGGATATCCTCTTCCCTTCATAATATATGATTAGAACGATTTTGCTGTGTCTACTGCACGTTGTACAGCAGAAGCAACGATTTCTTGTGCTTGATCTGGAGCTTGGTTATGTCCTTCCAGTACAACCTTCACGATGTCTTTCACGCCGAAGAAGGTTAAAATGTTACTCATGAAGTTCAAGGACATTTCAGCTGCAGCAGCTGGTCCTTCGGAATAAACGCCGCCTCTTGCATTCAACAGGGCTACTTTAGTTTCAGTTACAAGACCCACAGGACCCTCAGCAGTGTATTTGAATGTTTTACCAGCTTGGTTCAGGTAGTCAATGTACGTATGCAGTACAGCTGGAATCGTCATGTTCCAGAGCGGGAAAGCAAATACGACTTTGTCTGCTGCCAGGAATTGATCCAGGTAGCCATTAGCGATGTTTGCCAGGCGAGCTTCTTCTGCGTTCAGCTCCATGCCTCTAGCGGATTTGAACGTGCCGTTGATCATGTTAGCGTTCAAATAAGGAAGCTCGACGGAGAACAGGTCCAGCTCAGTGATTTCATCAGATGGGTGGGAAGATTTGTAGCTTTCCACGAATGCGTTATACAATTTAACTGTTGCAGATTCTTCAGCTGTACGATCATTAGCTTTGACAAATAATACTTTAGACATAATTTATTTCCCCCTAAGTAAGTTGAATAAGTAAGTTAAGTTAGTAAGTTACCATGTAATATTACAATATAAAGATAATATCTGTCAACGCTTTTATATTAAATTTACTTTGAAAAGCTACTTTATTTTTTACACTGTAAAATTCAAGTGTTTCTTTTGCAAAATATCAGTTTTGCGGTAAAATTTAAATGTAAAGTCTAATGAAGAGAATAGTTTAAGTAGGCGAAGAAGGAAATGAACATGGTGCCAGCAAGATTTGGCACCATAGTTGAATGAAAAAAGGTGAGTAGCTTGAAGATAGGTTTTTTTGATTCAGGATTGGGTGGAATTACAGTATTGTCCGAGGCACTAAGACGTTTGCCAAACGAAAATTTTGTATACATGGCGGATACCCTTCATGTGCCTTACGGGACGAAAACTCCCCAAGAGGTGCTTGGTTATGTCAAGGCTTCAGTGCAAACGATTCTAAACGAAGATGTTAAGGCACTGGTGATTGCCTGCAATACGGCTACAAGTATCGCGGTTGCGGAGCTAAGGAAGGAATATCCTATTCCGATTATTGGTATGGAGCCAGCTGTGAAGCCAGCGGTCGAGATGAACCGGGCTAATGGTAAAAGAGTTCTGGTGTTAGCCACACCATTGACGTTGAAACAATCTTGTTATGCAGCACTCGTATCTAGAGTTGACGATCATGGGAGCGTGGACTCACTACCTCTGCCGGAGCTAGTACATTATTGCGAACAGTTGAATTTTGACCGGGCAGAAATGTCCGCATATTTTAACCGTGAGTTGTCTTCGTTCAATCTCGACATATATGGTACGGTGGTATTGGGATGTACTCATTATCCTTTTTATAAGGAAATTCTAAGGGAACTACTGCCTTCTCATATTCAGTTAATTGACGGGAGCCAGGGAACAGTTAGACGGTTGAAACAGGTGTTGTCTGAGCGTAATTTGCTGGAACCTTCGCCAAAATCCAGTCCATCGCAGGCGGGACACATTACATTTCTATGTTCTAGTCAGGATGAGGCCTATGTGCGTAAGATGGAGCGGGCGCTTGAAATCTATACGGAGCATGAAAAGATTTATTTTTAAAAGAAGAGCGGCTGGCGAACGTGTGGGATTATCTTAATGAAATTATCCAAAAAATCGCCAGCCGCATTGTGGATCAGACGCACGGAGGGAGGCGTGAAATGGACGTTCAACTAATCCTGAATGAGCTTTATGCAGCAGGCGTGCTTGAAGGCCATATGCAAAATCTCAAACCGCTGACCGGCGGTACTTCGAGCGAAGTGGTTGTTGTCATGGATGGTACCAGGCCTCGATATGTGATTAAGCAAAATGATCATGCGATTGTAAAAGCCGAGGCGGAGTTTTTACATACCTATGTACAGATTGAGAAACTATCGCGTTTGGTTTATGTAGATCCGTTGCACCGTTATTTGGTATACACGTTCAGGTCAGGGCTCACACAGTATCATGGACGAAACAAAAGCAATTTGTTGCTTCATCTGGCGACGGAGGTGATCTCGTACTATAAGCCTTTTGGTGAGGAACGTCATTATGGTTATCCGGACCACCCGTTTGTGGAATGGAAAGATTTTCTGCTGCACAGAACGAAGGAATCTGGAAAGATCATACAAGACATTTTACCCCGTGAGGATCATCGTTTCGTTCATACCCTTGTGGCTGGATCGCCGCAACGGAATATTAAATATTTGCTTCATGGCGACTGTGGAGTACATAATTTTGTGTTTAACGAAAATGGCACATTGACGGGTATTATTGATCCTGATCCCGTGGTGGGAGAACCCCTATATGATCTGATATACGCCTTTTGTTCTTCACCGGATAGGCTGACCATCGATACCATTTTGCCTTCCTTAGAGAAGCTTGAGCCGGAGATGACAGGGGAATACGAGCTAAACAGGGAAGTGTTACTGGGACTATATTTTCGTATAGCCACCTGCATTCGTCATCATCCGGAAGATCTCGATCAATATACAGAAGCGTGGGCCTATTGGCTGAACAGGATTCGCTGTAAGGAAGAGGGATAAAAGCATACAAGGAAGGATCATATTTTCTTTTCGGTACATCAAAAAACTTGATTTTTAACCCAATGCAGATAGATGCAAGCACAGAAATAATACTCCACTCCAGGTAATCAGGTGTGTTCCCATCTGTGATAGAAACCATCCGCCTAAGGTGGTGCCAATCGTGACACCTAAATTTGCAAAGGAGACAAACAAGCTATTAGCAAATTCAGGTGCTTCTGAGGCCTCCGAAGTTAACCAAGTTTGACTTACAATCAGGCCGCCGGTAAAAAAAGCCCCCCATATAATTATTATTATAATCATGGGAATGTAGTAAGCTCTTTTGGGAAAAACTTTGCAAGAGAACGTTTCCATTATTCAGCGTCGGAGCTGACAAAATCCATCCTAGCCGGTGAAGCACTTCCAGCAACCGCGTAGGAACATGCAAAGATTAGGATACCCCATGTTTTACACTGCTGTCCCGAATTTCTAACTGATGCGATATGGACCAGTGGACAGCCGCCAATTCCTCTCCTTTAATAAGCTTAATGAGATTGCGGGCGGCGACCATGCCCAGTTCGGATGCTGAATATCGGACAGTTGACAATTTAGGCCGGATTATTGTAGCCATATCAATGTCGTCAAATCCCAAGAAAGAGACCTGTTCAGGTATTTTCACCCCATTCTCGGTCAGAAAGTTCATAGCGCCTATGGCAATTCGGTCCGTCGCGCAGAACACCGCACTGGGCAATGGGCCTGAATGATAAAGTTTTCTCATAGAGGTTACGCCGTCTTCAACTGAAAAGCCGCTTTCCAACACACGTTCAGGACGTACTGGCAGGTGAGCGGCCTTCAATGCCTGTTCATAGCCCAAAAAACGCTGACTGCCCACTGAAATATCTCCCGCAGCTCCCCGCAGCATCGCGATATCCTGATGTCCCTGCTGAATTAGATAAGTTACCGCTTCAAAAGCAGCCGTTATGTTGTCAACATGTACGGAAGGAATGGATTTGTCTCGAAAATCCCGTCCGACAAGGATGCAGGGAATTCCCGCCGCTTCAATGAGCGCGTATAGCGCATCCCGGATTCCGTCTACCGATATGATAATTCCGCTCGCCTGCATTTCACGGAACATATTGTAATAGTGTATTTCAGAGTCCGCGTCCCCCCCTGACAAGGCGATTATGACATCGAAGCCGTATAGATGCGCTACTTGATTGATGCCTTCAACCATGTTATCAAAGACATTGTTTTTAATCTCGGGCAGAAGTACTCCAATCAGAGATGTATTATTCTTTACCAGTGTCCGCGCTATGGCATTTGGACGGAATTGAGTGGCTTCAAGGACATCTAGAACTCGTTTGCGTATTTCACTGTTCACCGTCTGGCTGTTATTGATCACTCTGGAAACCGTTGAAATGGAGACGTTGGCCATTCGAGCCACATCTTTTATAGTCATTTTCATTGTACACACCGACTTTCAAGCAAGTATTTATTTAGAAAAAGGTTCTCAAAGTCAATTGAATTTATTATATCAGTTTATTGAGTTTAACAAAGATTCCAGAGCAAAGAAAGCGCTTGACCTTGGTTTATAGGGGGAGTATAATCAACCCCGGAAAACGTTTTCTAGTATTTTCTGGAGATAAATGATTGTTTTTACCAAATAACTAGCTGAATTCAAGGTATTTCGGCTTGTTTTTTTGATTATCAAGAAAACGTTTTCCTTATGGCTTGGGATTGTAGAGAATAACAAGGGAAAAGGAGCATGAGCATGAGAAGTTCGAGCGATATTGTTGTAATGGGAAATGAGGCTTCAAAGCAAACCGATTCAAATATTACGCTGAAAGAAAAGATGGGTTATGGATTCGGTGATTTTGCCAGCCAGTTGCTGTTTGCCGCCGCAATGACTTTTCTGTCCTACTTTTACACAGATGTAATCGGGATCAGCGCCGGGGTCATTGGTACTTTAATGCTAGTTGCGCGTGTACTGGATGCGTTTATTGATGTCGCGATTGGGGCTTTGATCGATAAAACGAAGAGCAGACACGGGAAAGCCCGTCCTTGGTTACTGTGGATGTCCGGGCCATTTGCGTTGTCTGGAATTCTCTTGTTCACGGTTCCAAGTGGAAATATGACGATCACTATTCTATACATTTACGTTACCTATCTGCTGATGAACATTATCTATTCCAGCATTAATGTCCCTTATGGTGTGCTTAATTCCATGATAACGCAGGATTCTTACCAGCGCTCTCTTCTTAATATTTTTCGTATGTCTCTGGCGAATATTGGTGCCTTGTTAATTAATTATTTCACCCTTCCGTTAGTGAAGTCGTTCGGCGGCGGTCAAAAGGGGTGGATTTTCACCTTTATTCTGTTTGGTTTGCTCGGAACCTTCTTATTTCTCGTTACCTTCTTCAGTACCAAAGAAAGGGTTACTCCATCTGTTGTACAGAAGCCAATTCCGTTTGGACGTGCTTTTGGAGCGCTGATGCGTAATAAGTATTGGAAATTGATTCTTGGGTTTGCTGTGGTCTATTTCATAAATAACTCACTGGGCACAGGTATGAATATTTACTACGCACGTTATGTGTTAAAAGACGCCAATCTGATTGGGGTGCTCGGCATATCCTTACTCCTTCCTTCCCTGCTTGGTTATCTGTTATTGCCACCCGTCGTCAAGCGGATCGGGAAACGAAATTCATCCATTATCGGAAGTATCCTCCTGATTGTGGGATCGCTTGTTATTGCCGTCAGTCCCGCAAGTCTTATGGCGGTCTGCCTGGGACTCGTTATTAAAGCGCTTGGACATGCCGCTATTCTCGGAACCTTCTTTGCCATGTTGTCAGATACCATTGAGTATGGCGAATGGAAGACAGGGATGCGCACCGAAGGACTGGTGTACAGTGCGGGTAGTTTCGGCACAAAAGCGGGAGGCGGTTTCGGAGCGGCACTCATCGGTTGGGGACTGGCATTGGGAGGATATGCTGGTGGACAAGCTACAATCAGTGCCACAGCGCTAGCGTCTATTCATTTCATGTTTATCTACGTTCCAATTATCTTGGCTGCCCTGCAAATTGTATTGCTGGCATTTTACAACCTAGATAAATTATTTCCCGGTATTGTCAAAGAGCTTGAATTCTTAAAAAACGCTAAATAAGGAGAGGAAAGCAAATGGAGAAGAAATGGTGGAAAGAAGCCGTATTCAAACCATTATCCACTAAAATTTTTCCTGAATTCTTTGCTTCCTTTTCAGTTTCTATTCTTTGAATCTCATATTTATCAGAACTACAAGGTAGGTCAACTAAGTTTATGAAGCTCATTGTCTGAGAAGCCCATACTTTAGGCTTAGGAAACGTTAGCTGAATTAAAGAGCGGTAGTCTAGAATTTAACTATGAAAACCAAGATGTTTTTTTCTTGACCAGTTTTAAAAAAAGGACTATAACATCAATCTTGATGATGTTATAGTCTTTTTTTGATAAGAAATTATTATTTTAACGAGGTCTACCTGAACGAAAACCACAAGAAGGACGTTCTGCAATGGACAATCGAATCATGTTGAATACCACGCTTATCAAGCTGAGAACTTTTAATGTCATCATTTTGTCCGGACGAGAACGGAATGAACAGGACAAAAGGCCAGTCTATTTTACAGATCCAGACGGACATAAGTATGAATTCCACACAGGACAATTGCGGGACCGCCTGGAATATTATAAAATGAAAAAGCATATGACTTTTTTTGAATGAGTAATTGTTATCGATATAAATGATATAAGTAATAAGTAAGTAATGATTGGGTTCGCATTTAGGAGGAATACGAAAGGATGTCACTGTCTCAGGAAAACGCTTCCAAGCAAGCGCAAGTCATTAAAACGATGACGGTTTTTGCAATCACTTGGCCGATCTTTATAGAGATGTTGTTTCACATTTTGATGGGTAGCGTGGATACGTTCATGCTAAGCCATGTTTCTGATGAGGTTGTATCGGCTGTGGGTGTGTCCAGACAGTTGATTGAATTTACGATTATACTTTTCAATCTGCTTGGTCTTGGTGTAGGTGTGATCATTGCTCAGCTATTGGGGGCGCAAAAGCATGTGGATGCAAGCCGTGTTACGGCTTCGGCACTAACCTTTAATCTGGTGTTTGGTCTGGCATTGAGCTTGATGTTTATTGTCAGTCGGGATTTTTTGCTATCCTTTTACCATATTACTCCGACGATTAAGGAAAATGCAGAGATTTATATGATGCTGGCAGGGGGTTCGCTGTTTCTGGAAGCGCTCATGCTAACCGCAGGTCCGGTTATTCGATCGCATGGTTTTACTAAAGATACGATGATCGTGGGCATTGGTATGAATATTTTACATATTGCAGGAAATGCATTGCTCATTTATGGCTGGTTTGGTCTGCCGCAGATGGGAGTGGCGGGAGCAGCGATTTCAACGGTTATTAGCCGTGTTGTAGCATGTGTCTGGATTTTTCTACTGCTGTACAAGCGTGTAAGTGCGCCGATTCGCATCCGGTATTATGTACAGCTACAATGGAGTAAGCTGGTAGCCATTCTGAAGATTGGTATTCCTGCCGGGCTGGAATGGTTGTCTTATCAGCTTAGCCAAATGATGGTGACCCGGTTTGTCAGCTTTATGGGTACAACGGCAATCGCAACCCATTTTTATTCGAATACAATTGTGTACTTTTTTATGGTATTTGGAATGGCTGTAGGGGAGGGGACGGAAATTATTGTTGCCCGCCTGATTGGAGCAGGAGACAAGGAAAAGGCCTATCATCAACTTTTACGGAGCCTGAAATGGTCTTTGATCATTACGATTGCTGTAATCGTGGTAGTATCCTTTTTCCGATATGAAGTGATGGCGATCTTTACAGATGAGCCGGCGATCATTCAATTAGGGGCAGCGATTTTGCTTTTCTGTATATTGCTGGAGCCGGGCCGAGTGTTTAATCATGTTGTCATTAACTCCTTGCGAGCAGCGGGAGATGTTCAGTTCCCGTTAATGATGGCCATAATTTCAATGTGGGGGATTAAAATCCCGTTAGCATATGTGCTGGGCATTCATATGGGATATGGAGTGCTGGGTGTGTGGATTGCACATGCCTGCGATGAGTGGGTACGAGGCATTTTCCACTATTTACGCTGGAAGGGCCGGAAATGGCAGC
The DNA here is from genome assembly GCF_017833915.1 of Paenibacillus sp. 1182. Classification (NCBI taxonomy): domain Bacteria; kingdom Bacillati; phylum Bacillota; class Bacilli; order Caryophanales; family Paenibacillaceae; genus Paenibacillus; species Paenibacillus sp. 1182. Next base: position 414,276 of record NZ_JAFICR010000003.1, read on the forward strand.
ACAAATCGCTGTTATCCAAGGCTGAACTTCAGGCGGAATCCGTCTAAGGCTGATAGAGAACCTACAACAGACATTCTCCAAGTGAATTGGGGGATGTCTGTTTTTTTACAAAAATAAGCAAAATGGGGATGTTCAAAGTTTTCAAAAATTGCTAGAATATAGTAACCTCGAATGTAGTAGAGGTTTTCAAAGTTTCATAGTTTCAAAGACGGGTGGTTTCCGATTGAATCCATGAAGGAGGGAATAGGATGGAACGTAAAGTGCATATCATTCCTTACCAAGTGATCAAGCAGGAGCAACAAGTGAATGAAATACCGCGAGGTGTAGAGCTGATTCAGGCTCCTGCGGTATGGAACCAGACTCGAGGCCAAGGCGTGAAGGTGGCGGTGCTGGACACGGGCTGTGATTCGGACCATCCTGATTTGAAGGCGCGCATTATTGGCGGACGGAATTTCACGGATGATGATCAAGGTGATCCGGAAATTTTCAAGGATTATAACGGTCATGGCACGCATGTGGCAGGAACCATTGCGGCAGCAGAAAATGCGGATGGTGTCGTGGGTGTTGCTCCAGAGGCAGACCTGCTCATCATCAAAGTGCTAAACAAGCAGGGCTCCGGTCAATATGACTGGATTATTCAAGGCATCTATTATGCGATTGAGCAAAAGGCAGATATCATATCGATGTCACTTGGCGGTCCTGAAGATGTGCCAGAGCTGCATGAAGCAGTAAAAAAGGCTGTAGCTAGCCAAATCTTGGTCATCTGTGCAGCTGGAAATGAGGGAGACGGTGACGACAGAACGGACGAGCTCGGCTACCCCGGCTGCTATAATGAAGTGATTAGCGTAGGCGCTATCAATTTTGACAGGCACGCCTCAGAATTCAGTAATTCTAATAATGAGGTGGATTTGGTTGCACCCGGAGAAGATATTTTGTCCACCGTTCCGGGCGGCAAATATGCGACTTTTAGCGGAACTTCGATGGCTACTCCGCACGTAGCAGGTGCATTGGCGTTGATTAAGCAGCTGGTAAGTGCGAGCTTTGAGCGTGATCTCACCGAACCGGAATTATATGCACAACTCATCAAACGCACGATTCCACTTGGCAATTCTCCTAAGCTGGAAGGCAACGGTCTATTGTACTTGACGGCAGTAGAGGAGCTCTCGCGTATTTTCGACGCACAGCGTGTAGCAGGAATACTAACTGCAGGATCATTGAAGGTTAAATAAACCGTAACTTCGGATATATAGCGGCTCTCCTGTAAGGAGAGTCGTTTTTTTGGATTTTAAATCTTAGGAAAAACTCCATTTACATTGCATTCAAATGTCGGGTAACATATATCTCAAAGATAGGCATGAGTCAGAAGTGGAGGATTAATATGAACGATATCATGGCGCAAGCTGGCGAGCTTAGACGAACAGGGCAAGCAGAGGAAGCACGAAAGCTTCTTTTGAAGGCATTAGAACAGCAGCAAAATGATGCAGAATTGTGGTATCAGACCGCTTGGACACAGGAATGGACGAATTTCCGGATTACAGACCGTTTCGGGTATTTTACGTGATGGTATTATATAATCTGGGGGAATTCGGGAAAGCCATGCAGGAGCTGCTAATGGAGGTGGCTGAGACGACCTCGGATTTATCTACACAAGAGTACTCACGTGCCATTCAATATTATGCAGATAAACTGGATCAGATCGAGACATAGGTGGACCGGAGTGAGAGCATAAGCAGTAACGTATATATACGCTCGTACATAAAAAGATCACAGTCAGAGAGCAGTAATTCTCTTTCCTGACTGTGATCTTTTGCTGTTTATTGTTTGGCTATAGGGTCTGTAAATTGATGAGTTAAATAGCTGCGATTACTGCGCACCTTCAGTAACGGCGATTTCCTTCTCCAGGTTTTCTCTGGACAGGTTGGCCTTCAAGTAATCCGGGGTATCGGGCAGGACCAGGTGCAGATTGGATTTTTGACAAATGCGGATGGTGCACTTTTCGACGATAAAATCAAAGACATGCCCACCCCCAGTGCGTTCATCGTTAATAAAATGCAGATGAAATCCGGCTACCCCAATACCTTGAGCATAGGCAGGTGTCCAAAAACCTGTAATCACCCCAGAAGCGTCGTTAAAAGAGAACGTAGGCTGAGATTTGGTCGCTTCGATAAAAGGTTTGTAAGGCTTCACCTGGTGAGGGACGGTACGTGTCTTTACTTCACGAAAAGTGCCATCCATACGGAAGGCATAGAACAGATTACGGCTTGGAAACAACTTTAACAGCAGAGCTTCCAGCTCTTCACGATGCATGGGGCGGTCAATAGTATATGTGAAATCTTCATGGAAAAAGGTGACGGTGGAAAAAGGTGTGGTTTCTTCCGGTTTTACGCGATGGGCCGTACCGTCTGGAAGCAAGTGATAGAATTCACCATCGAACGCGATCATCTCGCCATTCAGTTGATCAAAGGTACCAATCCCAAAATCCCCGTGCTTTTGCAACTCCTCAAAGGCAACAACTCCGTCATAAAGACCATCTAATAGAGCGAGCATAGTGGACGTTTGGTAAATATCATGGTCAGTTTCTTGCTTGGTTTCCAGTCCTGCAACGGTCATGGTAATACACTTCCTTTTGTAATTGTATGCATTTATTTTCTTTCTTTTTCAATAATAAACGTAAATTTTCAGTAAATAACGAGAATAACTCAAAAAAATCATAAAAAATAACGTTTTGCTCCATAATTGTCACGAAAACGTCACGAGTAAGTCTTGGTAAAGGTTAGTTTAATTGATTTGGCAGCAGTTTACGTCCCAACTGGATATTATCTTGATAATTAATCGGGATATCAACAACCACAGGACCATCCGTATGAAGTGCCTGCTGCAATACACTTTCCAGTTCTTCAGGAGAGTGCACGCGTAATCCGGTGGCCCCGAAGCTTTCAGCATATTTCACTACATCAACATCTCCAAATTTTACACCGGAAGTTCTGCCATATTTAATCTGTTGTTGAAATGCGACCATGTCATAGGTACCATCTCTCCATACGATATGCACTAGCGGAGAGTTAAGACGTACAGCGGTTTCGAGCTCCATGGATGAAAACAGAAATCCTCCGTCTCCAGAAATAGAAACGACTTTTTGACCGGGGTTGACGAGTGTGGCAGCAATCCCCCAAGGCAGTGCTACGCCCAACGTCTGCATTCCGTTGCTGAATAGAAGGCGCCGCGGTTCATACGAACGGAAATATCGTGCCATCCAAATGTAGTGTGAACCAACATCACAGGTGACAGTGACATTATCGTCGATCAGGCTGCGCAGTGTACGAATAAATTGTAATGGATGAATCAGATAATCGTGACTGTGTACAGGAACAGCTTCTTGCTCGTTTAGATCATGACGAAGACGATTTAATTGGTCGCAGGAGGCTTTAGGTAGCTTTAAGGTAGGCAATTCTTCTGCAAGGCCACTCACAATCAGGGCTATATTCCCGATAAGCTCGTGATCAGGTTGATAATCATGATCAATATCTGCTTGATGATCATCCAGATGAATAAGGGTTCGGTTCGCAGGAATATTCCAGTTTTTTGGATCATATTCAATAGGATCATAGCCAATCGTCAGTACCAGATCTGCCGCTCCAAGAAGCATGTCACCCGGCTGATTATGGAACAGACCGACTCTCCCAAAATAGTGGCTTTCCAGCTCCCGGGAAATGGCTCCAGCGGCCTGAAAGGTTTCAACCACAGGCAAATCCGTGTTTCGAATCAGTGCACGGATGGCTGCTGTAGCTTCGGGTGTGCTGGCTTTCATACCGAGAAGGAGTACGGGCAGCTTGGCTTTTTTGATTTGGCCTGCAACTTGTTTGATGAGCTCGGCGGGTGCGGTTCCAAGCTGGGGAAGGGAAACCTTCTCAATGGCGGTTACTTCGGATGACGAAGTCAACACGTCCTGCGGCAGACTGACAAATGTGGCTCCAGGCTGGGCTGAGGTCGCAATCCGAAATGCATTAGTAATTGCTTCCGGTACACTATCAGGATGTTCTACTTCTACACTGTACTTGGTGATGGGTTCGAAAAGTCCGGCGTTATCCATAGATTGATGCGTGCGTTTCAGGCGTTCTGATCTTGGGACTGCACCAGCAATGGCGACGACAGGATCACTCTCTGCATTAGCGGTGACAAGTCCTGTCGCCAAGTTAGACGCGCCTGGACCGGAAGTAACAATGCATACGCCCGGTTTACCTGTTAAACGACCGACCGCTGCTGCCATAAAGGCGGCATTTTGTTCATGACGGCATATGATCAATTCTGGACCCCGATCTTGAAGAACATCAAAAACAGAATCGATCTTGGCACCTGGAATGCCAAAAATATGCGTAACCCCTTGCTTGATCAAACAATCGACAACAAGGTCGGCTCCTTTTGTATCGGATTTGGTTTTAGTTTTAGTTTGAACAGCTTGAACTTTGGTACTCAATGCTACCACCTCTTCTTTTCATCTTTGAAATAAACCAATGAAATACTTTCAATGTAAAACAATGGATGTATATTACAATTATAATGCAATAACTGGTATTTTCAAGAAAGAAATTTTCTGAAAAAAAGAGAAAAACACATAAAACGTTTTCAAAGTTTGATTTATCGGGGAAAATTAAAAATTGTAGAATTTTCTTTTGGTATCAGCTATCGGGAAAATATAGAACAGATCTGCTCCAAATGGCAGTAGGCCATTTTTTTTATTCGCTCACATGATAAAAATCACTTTCGTCTACAAAGGATAGCGGTTACAATGTAATTGTTGTTAACGTAAACATTAAATTTAAAGTGAAGTAATCTGGCTTGAAATGATGTGCAGGTATCGTATTACAGCTATATCATCTTGCCTAATCACGAGATCTGCTATGTGGTGGAGAATGCTATTATTGAAAACGAGTACAGTACAAGCATTTTTGTTAACGTTAACAATTTGTTGAGAAACACGATTATAGAAGGGATGAGAAAGTAATGACTAAAGCGTTTTTAGACGAAAACTTTTTGTTGAGCAATCCAACGGCTGAAATCTTGTATCATCAGTACGCCAAGGATATGCCGATTATTGACTATCATTGTCATTTAAGTCCACAAGAAATTTATGAAAATAAAGCGTTCAAGAATATTACGGAAGCTTGGTTGTACGGAGACCATTACAAGTGGAGACTTATGCGGGCCAATGGGGTTGAGGAACGCCTGATTACGGGGGATGGCGAAGATTATGACAAGTTTATGGCTTGGGCCAAAACCGTACCTACACTAATCGGCAATCCGCTGTACCATTGGACGCATTTGGAGCTTCAACGCTTTTTTGGTGTCTTTGAGCTGCTGAATGAACAGAACGCACCAGTGATCTGGGAAAAGGTAAACCAAAAGCTGCAGGGAAAAGGCTTTGGCGCACGTGATCTGATTGTGAACTCGAAGGTAACTGTGGTGTGCACCACGGATGATCCGACAGACCATCTCGAATACCACAAACAAATCAGCAAGCTGACCGATTTCCCAGTCGCAGTGTTGCCAAGCTTTCGTCCCGACAAGGCTTTGGAGATAAATCGCGAAACTTTCCGGCCTTGGGTGGCTCGGTTGGGTGAAGTCAGCGGACTGGATGTTTCTGGCCTGGAAGGATTTTTGAATGCGCTGGCGAGCCGGGTGCGCCATTTCCATGCTGCCGGAGGCCGAGTATCTGATCATGCGCTGGATACTGTAGTCTATGAAGAAACGACACGGGAGGAAGCTGCAGCCATATTCAATAAGGCGCTGGAGGAAGGCCATGTGACTCCTTTAGAGGAGGCGAAATATAAATCGTACGTTCTGGTTTTCCTTGGCAAACAGTATGCAGAACATGGCTGGGCTATGCAATACCATATCCACGCACTGCGTAATAACAACACTACTATGTTCCGTCAATTGGGACCGGATACAGGCTACGATGCCGTAAATGATGGCTCTATCGCTCGTCCATTGGCGGCATTGCTGGACGCACAGGAGCTGGCAGGAGGATTACCGAGAACCATTTTGTATTCGCTTAATTCGGTTGATTATCCAGTACTGGCAAGTCTCGCGGGTTGTTTCCAATCCGGTGGAAATGTGGGGAAAATCCAGTTTGGCACGGCATGGTGGTATAACGACCATATCGAAGGTATGCAGGAGCAGATGAAGTTGCTGGCTAACTACGGGGTGCTGTCCCGCTTTATTGGTATGCTGACGGATTCCCGCAGCTTCCTCTCCTACACACGCCATGAATATTTCCGCCGTATACTCTGTGACTTAATTGGAACGTGGGTTCAGGAGGGTAAGGCGCCTGAGGATCTGGAGCTGCTCGGAGCCATGGTACAAAACATTTGCTACAACAACGCCGAGCAATATTTTAATTTCCCAACGGTTGTTCATAGTAAGTGAAACTACGCCCTAAGGCGAGGACTCACTAACTTCATAAGAAAGGGCTCTTGCCGGGAGCTTGTTTCAAAACTCCCGGCAAGAGCAATTAAAAATAAAATAGTTATCAACTGGGGATTTTGCAAAATCCAGAACTAATTTTGTGAAATTAATTACAAACATAGGGGAGTGTGTAGGTATGGGAGTGCCTATCGTGCAGGAGAACGTCCAAACTGACAACAAGACAGGCGAGCATATTAGCCTGAAAGAAAAGATTTCGTATGGTATGGGTGACTTTGGAAACGGATTCATGTTTGATTTGGGGCAGTTGTATTTGCTGAAATTTTTTACAGATGTAGCAGGGGTTTCTGCAGGAGCCGCCGCAGGCATTTTCTTGGTCAGCAAGCTATTTGCCGCCGTCTGTGATCCCATTGTCGGGTCCTTTGTTGATTATCGCAAACATATCGGTACACGTGGAAAATTTAGACCTTTTCTTATTGTTGGAAGCGTTATCCTTGCAATTCTTACGGTTCTAACCTTTATATCGCCGAATATTTCACCCACAGGAAAACTCATTTACGCCTATGCGTCCTATATGATCTGGGGGATCGGCTACTCTATTGTAAACATTCCATACGGCTCGCTAGGTGCCGCTATTACACAGGATACTCATCAGCGTGCTTCATTGTCATCTTTCCGTCAGGCGGGATCGCTGGGCGCATTATTCGTCACCAGTGTCGTTGTCATGCCGCTTATTTTACTATTTCCTAACCACCATGTTGGCTATCCGGTTGTGATGGGGATTATGTCACTCATTGGTGTGATCGCTTTCATCATATGTTACCGAGGAACGAAAGAACGTATTATTAGCCAGTCCGGGCCAAAAGAGAAGCTATCTATAGGCGTTATTGTGCATACTTTTACGAATAACAAGCCTTTGCTGGTGCTCGTTTTGATGACGATTTTCACTATATCCGCGTACAATATTAAGTCCGCTCTGCTGATCTATTTTGCCGAATATAACTTGGGGCATGTAGAGTTAATGGCTTATATGAATTTTATTATTATCGGTTCGTCGCTACTGGGTGTATTGTTCCTGCCCAAGCTGGTACGGCGTTTCGGTAAACGAAAAACAGCCATACTGGGGATGCTGGTTAGTGTCATTGCCGACTCCATTAACTTTTTTATGCCTTCAAATGTATACATTTTCACAATCCTGGCCAGTATTTCGTTCATTGGTATTAGTATTCCTAACGGGGTGACCTGGGCATTCGTGTCCGATATTATTGATTATGGCGAATGGTCATCCGGGGAGCGTAAGGAAGGGATTACTTACTCGTTATTTAACTTTTCACGTAAGTTGGCTCAATCCTTGTCTGGCTTTCTATCGGGTATTGGACTAGCGCTCATCGGGTATGTTCCGAATGTGGTTCAGTCCTCTGGAACCCTGCTTGGGATCAAAGCATTACTTTGTCTCTATCCGGCTGTTGCCCTGGCTTTGGCCATGCTGGTCATCGGTAAAATGTACAAGCTGACGGACAGCAGACATGCAGAAATGGTTCAAGAATTACAGCGTCGACATGCGGACAACCGCGTATAATTTGTGAAAGTCTTCTTTTCCGGGCGGCTCCTGTGGTATGGTGGGTATATAATTTTTTTAGAGCCTCACTAAGGAAAGGATACGTATATGGCAGCTACCATTAAAGACATTGCCAAATTGGCTAATGTTTCCCATACAACCGTCTCCCGGGCGCTCAATAACAGCCCGCTTATTAAAGAAGATACGAAACGCAAAATTATGGAGTTGGCAGAGCAACTCAATTACATTCCAAATTTTAATGCCAAAAGCCTAGTTCTCCAGCGCTCGCATACGATTGGCCTGTTTTTCACCAGTATTTCAGAAGGCACAAGCTCCAGTTTTTTTGCCGATACCATCCGGGGTGTTAATCATGTCATTGGGGTAGATTACAATCTGTTTGTGCGAGGAATTGACGATTACGCTGATTTTTCGGCCATACACCGCAAGCGTTTTGATGGTATCATTCTGATGAGCCAGAGCGAGGCGGACAACCCTTTTATTTATCATGTGCTCGGTCAAGGCATTCCGCTTGTTGTTCTGAATCGGCAGGTGTCCGGGGCGGGGATTGTAAACGTGATTTCTAATGATAAAGAAGGGTCCTATGAAGCGGTCTCCTTTCTCGTTGAAAGTGGGCATGAACGCATTGCGATCATCGAAGGGGTAGAAGGCTTCAAGTCTACCCAGCAACGCCGCGAGGGTTTTATGAATGCGTTGATTGATAGTGGTAAGCCCATTCGACATGAATATATCGTGCAAGGTCATTATGATACTGAAAGTGGTAGCCAGGCAATGAAGCAATTGCTTTCCTTGCAGGAGCCGCCGACAGCGGTATTTTGCTCTAACGATGATATGGCTATTGGGGCAATGAATGCGGTATTCGAAAACGGCTTGAAGGTACCAGAGGATATCTCTGTCATTGGTTTTGACGATATCGGGTTCTCAATGTATACGACTCCACCGTTAACAACAGTCAAAAGACCGATTGAGCAGATTAGCGAGCGCGGAGCCGCCTGCATTCTGGAACGAATTCAGTCACCGTCCAATGAGGGCGAGCTTATATTTATGGAGACCGCGCTCATGAAGCGGAAATCAACGGCAGGCAAACCACACTAAGTTTCGTTTGATTAACAGGCAGGCCAAAGGGGCAGAAACCATGCTAGATATATGGTTTCTGCCCCTTTTAGGCTGAAATGCGTTCTGCCTCGTTTATATTTAACGAAAGAGATTGGTTTTAGCCAGTTCTATAATCTCGTCACCACGTCCGTTCAGCATCGCTTTCATCATCCATAGTGTAAATCCTTCGGCTTGTTTAAGATTAATTTTGGGTGGCATGGATAGCTCCTGACGGTTCACCATCACGTCTACCACAACAGGGCCATCATGAGCCAATGCTTGCTGAATGGCATCTTCCAGCATGGTCGGATCTTCAACCCGGATGCCCTTGAGTCCCATGGCTTGCGCTACAGCACCAAAATCAGGATTCACCAGTTCAGTACCGTTTTCCAGAAATCCGGCCGCTTTCATTTCCAGCTCGACAAAACCGAGAGCGCCATTATTGAAAACAATGACTTTGATAGGCAGATGATGCTGCTTCAGGGTGAGCAGGTCGCCCATCAGCATCGTGAGTCCGCCATCGCCTGAGAGGGCAATCACTTGTCGGTCAGGCTCAGTGGCCTGTGCTCCAATCGCTTGTGGTAACGCATTTGCCATCGTACCATGGTTGAACGATCCGAGAAGCCGGCGCTGACCGTTCATCTGCAAATAACGCGCCGCCCATACAGTGGGAGTACCGACATCACAGGTGAAAATAGCATTTTCCTGCGCGGCGTCACTGATGACCTTGGCGAGATATTGCGGATGGATCGGCGTATGACCTGGTTTACCGACAGCAAGGTCATCCAACTCCTGGCGTACCTTGGTATAGTGGGAGACGGTTTTCTCTAGATGCTTGGAATCATGCTCTGATGTTAAATGCGGTAGCAGCATTTCCAACGTGGCTTTTACATCCCCACATAAACCATACGTTAACGGAGTACGTCTGCCAAGATGGGCTGGCTCTATATCTACCTGTAGGACAATCGCATCTTCAGGGTAAAATTGTCTGTAAGGGAAGTCTGTTCCGAGCATAAGTAGGACGTCACAATCCATCATCGCATGGTACCCGGAAGAATACCCGATCAGTCCCGTTAATCCAGCATAATAAGGGTTGTCATACTCCAGATATTCCTTGCCTCGCAGAGCGGATACCATGGGGGATTTTAACTTGTCACATAGCTGCATGAGCAATTCATGAGATTGTGAACAGCCGGCGCCGCATAGTAGCGTAATTCGTTTGCCTTGATTCAAATATTCGGCCAGTCGGGAAATTTCGGAAGCTGACGGATGCACTACAGGTGTAGTGGGATGGTAGACATGTTCAGGGACGGGTACCTTTTCCGCCCCCAATGCTGCTACATCACCGGGAAGAACAATGACGGAGACACCTGAACGTGAAACTGCCTGTTGAATGGCCATGGTCACCGTTCTGGGAATTTGACGCGGTGTCGTAATAACTTCACAGAAGTGACTGCATTCTCCGAAAAGATGTTCAGGATGCGTCGCTTGAAAATATTCACTTCCGATTTCGTCGCTTGGAATGTGAGCGGCAATAGCCAGTACAGGCACACGATTGCGGTGACAATCATATAAACCATTAATCAGATGCAAATTTCCGGGACCGCTGCTTCCGGCACATACAGCAATGCTGCCACTAAGGTCAGCATCCGCTCCGGCTGCAAAGGCAGCCACTTCTTCGTGCCTTACATGAATCCATTCGATTTGACCATTGCTGCGAATGGAATCCACCATATTATTTAGAGAATCTCCAACAATGCCATAAATCCGCTTGACCCCTGCATTGACCAAAACTTGTACAATAGTATCTGCAATTGTCTTCATAGATGTTCCTCCTGCCTAGTAAGTAGTGTTATCCTGCCCGTGCTTTCTTGCGTCTATTCTCCTGAAAAGTATATAAGGACAAGGTCTCGGATAGGGTGATAGTTAGCCTTAACCGTCTTGGCTCAGCAGCGAAACAACAGAAAGAGGTCCATATACTTGCCGGTTGTTATGCAAAACTCTTATGTTAACGTGTTCATATTATTGTCATTATTATTTTTATAAAGTAAAAATGTTGAGAAAACTATTTTGTTAACGTGTGCATTATGCTAAAATAACGTTGAAATCATTATGGTAATAGTGGGAGGATACTCCGGATGAAAAAAGTAGATGCATTAGATCAATTAAACAGAAAAAGCTTTATCGTTACAGACCCGCATCCTGTGAGGGTGATGCAATTCGGGGAAGGGAACTTTCTGCGTGCTTTTGTAGACTGGCAATTTGACAAAATGAATAAGCTGGCAGAATGGAATACGGGAGTTGTGATTGTACAACCGCAGCCAGGAGGCCTCGTGGAGAAGCTTAACGAGCAGGATGACCTGTATACGGTTATTCTTGAAGGGATTAAGGATGGGAAGGCCATGAAGGAGCATACCGTTGTGGAGTGCGTCTCTCGTGGGATTAATCCGTACGGCTCGGACTTTTTGGAGTATGAAGCACTATCCCAAAAGCCGGAGCTGCGTTTTGTTGTGTCGAATACGACGGAAGCGGGGATCGCTTATGCCCCAGACGATCAGCTAGAAGATCGTCCGCAAAAGAGCTTCCCGGGCAAACTGGCTGCCTTTCTGTATAAGCGCTTTCAATTTTTTGGGGGCGATCAGAGCAAGGGATTGGTCATCATTCCATGCGAGCTCATCGACCGTAATGGAGACGCTCTCAAGGAAATCGTACTGAAATATGCGGACCAATGGAAGCTTGGAGCTGAGTTTATTGCATGGATAGAGGAAGCAAATACGTTCTGCAACAGTTTGGTGGATCGAATTGTACCTGGTTATCCCAAAGACCGAATTCATGAAATCCAAGCGGAATTGGGTTACAAGGACGATTTGGTTGTTGTGGGCGAACAGTATCATTTATGGGTTATTGAAGGGCCACAGTGGCTTAAAGAGGAATTACCTGCTCATTTGGCCGGATTGAATGTCCTGATTGTCGACGATATGGCGCCATATCGTACACGGAAAGTGCGTATTTTGAATGGAGCACATACGGCGCTTACAGCTGTAGCTTATTTATATGACCTGGACACAGTGGGGCAGGCGGTTGAGCATGATATTATGGGCAGTTTTATCCAGTCGCTGATTCGAGAAGAAATTATTCCGACGCTGGACTCACCAGAAGCGGAATTGAATGTATATGCCGACGATGTTATTGAGCGGTTCCGTAATCCATATGTAAGTCATTATGTTATGAGTATTGCGTTGAATTCGGTGTCAAAGTTCAAGACACGGAACTTGCCATCCTTGCTCCAGTATGTAGAACAACGTAAGGAGCTGCCTGCCAAAATCGTGTTTTCACTGGCGTCCTTACTCGTATTTTACCGGGGTGATAGAAATGGCGAGTCGATTGCGTTGGCAGACGAAGCTGAAGTGTTGAGCACGTTTGGTGAACTGTGGAGTAAATATGACGGTACTCTCGCCGGGGCGAAGCAATTGACTGAGCGGGTACTCGGCAAGCAAACATGGTGGGGTCAAGATTTGAACCAGATCGAAGGGCTGGCTGAACAAACGGCACAGCACGTGTATGAAATTACAAGCAGAGGAATGAAGGAGACGCTCGATTCTCTAACCGGGAACAGCGTGCCCAGAGCATAAGCAAGGAGGAAACCGGAATGCTGGAATTCATTCAAATTCATAATCAAGATAACGTGGCTGTCGCCTTGCGTGATTACAAGCAGGGAGAAACACTGGCATGGGGAGCACAAGAAGAACAACGGGTGGAGCTAGCCGAGGATGTAGCACGTGGGCATAAAATCGCCTTGCAGGATATACCTGTAGGTGGGCATGTTCTGAAATACGGATATCCCATCGGTCATGCCATTCAGCCCATTCAGGCAGGTCAGCATGTGCATACGCATAATACGAAGACGAACCTGACAGGCGTAGAAGAGTACACTTATAAGCCTAAGCCAGCTCCTCATTTATATGAACAGGAGAGTCGTACGTTTCAAGGTTTTCGGCGAAAGGACGGTCGTGTGGGGATTCGCAATGAGTTGTGGATTGTGCCGACGGTCGGCTGTGTGAACGGAATCGCTGAACTTATTTTAAACCGTTTCAAGCAGGAAGTGGGAGATATTTCACCTTTTGAAAATGCACTTGTGCTCAAGCATAACTATGGTTGTTCTCAGTTGGGTGACGATCATGCACATACGCGCACGATTTTGATCGATGCCGTGAAACATGCGAACGCAGGTGGCGTACTTGTACTGGGTTTGGGCTGTGAAAACAATGAAATGAAAGAATTTAAGGAAGCCATCGGGGAATATGATTCGGAGCGGGTAAAGTTTTTGCTTTCCCAAGATGTGTCGGATGAAGTAGAGGAAGGGGTAAGGTTGCTTCATGAAATTTTTGCGGCCGTGCAAGAAGATCGGCGGGAACCTGTACCATTGTCTGAGCTGAACATCGGCTTGAAATGCGGTGGATCTGATGGCTTATCGGGTATTACTGCCAACCCACTACTCGGACGATTGTCGGATTATATGGCAGCGCAAGGTGGAACAACGGTATTGACAGAAGTACCTGAAATGTTCGGCGCGGAAACGATTTTAATGGAGCGCGCTGCCGATGAGCAAGTATTTGGTAAGATCGTACATCTGATTAACGATTTCAAACAATATTTTCTGGATTACAAGCAGCCAGTATACGAAAATCCGTCACCGGGCAATAAAGCAGGGGGCATTACGACGCTGGAGGATAAATCACTGGGCTGTACGCAAAAATCCGGGTCTTCCACGGTCACTGATGTCATTCAGTACGGGGAACGTCTCAAGACCAAGGGACTCAACCTGCTCAGCGCGCCGGGCAATGATCTAGTGGCATCTTCAGCTCTCGCCGCAGCGGGCTGCCAACTCGTCATTTTCACAACTGGACGCGGTACGCCGTTTGGCTCCTTTGTTCCGACGATGAAGGTATCAACCAACTCGCCGTTATATAAGGCTAAACCTCATTGGATCGACTATAACGCCGGTTCATTGGTGGAGGATGTCAGTATGGAAGATGCGCTCCGCAACTTTGTCGATTACATCGTCGATGTAGCCAGCGGAACATGGGTGAACAATGAGAAAAACAATTTCAGGGAGCTCGCTATTTTTAAAAACGGTGTTACGTTGTAAAAGGCTGTAGTCTAAGGGAGGCGGAATTACTCCGCTTCCTTTTTTGTGTTTGTATGCTTCTAAATAGGCATGTTAGACTTACTGCAAAACATGCAATATCGATATTTAAATAAGGGGGAAGTACCGTGCAAAATGAAATTGTTGCTTATCGGGAAGAAAATCATGATCAACTCGTTGATATTTGGCAGCGGGCTGTACGCCGGACGCACACATTTTTGGCGGAAGAGGACATTCAATTTTATCATCATATCGTACGCAATGGTGTTTTAAGAGAACTTGAAGTTTGGATGGAATGGAATACAAGTCAAGAACCAACAGGTTTTATCGGGCTGGACGGATTAAAAATAGAGATGCTGTTTGTGGACCCTGAACACCATGGGCAGGGCATAGGCAGCCGACTCATCCAGCATGCTGAAAAAATAAAAGGGAAACACCTAAAAGTGGACGTGAATGAGCAGAACGAGAAAGCGTATGCTTTCTACAGACATTACGGCTTTGTACAAACGGCGCGTTCTGCACTGGATGGATCAGGTAGGGCATTTCCTTTGCTTCACATGGAATTGAACAAGTGAACGATCTACTTTCGTTGGTATTTTAAAAATGGAATATATTATCATAATGCACTTGTCATATGTTTGAATTCATGGTATAACTTAATTACGTAATAAATACGTAATTAAGTTATTTTTAGTTAAGGTTTAGAGCTTGCTTTTGTTTGGTGAATATAAAAAGTCAGACAAGGAGGCGGGAATAGTGGATGATCTTGTTCACTCCGACATCACAGATCTAGACACACTTGTCAACATGATTAAGCTGTCTTTTTCATTTGCGGACGGTGCCAATATGATTGCTTTATGCGACCGGCTGTATAGCCATGTCAACCAAAAGTATCAGGAATTGCAGCTCTACAAAGCGCGCAAGAAACCTATACAACCCATACATACCAAACGGCCGCTAGTCTACTACTACGGCTACAGTCATCTCATGAAAGGCATGGCTTTCCAAAAACAGGGCAAGTATGAGGCCGCTCGCGATTGCATCGAAAAATATGCAGAATTGGGCTGGTTTAATGGTCTTGATCAATATGGGGAAGCAGAGGTGGAATATTACCGCTATGCTGCCAGAGCTAATTTGTATGCCCTTGATATTTTGTCAGGCCATGCCGAAGTGTTGCAGGAATATATCCAATTTCTTCGTAACAATCCGGAAGAGCTGTTACCGGGGCTTCTTTCCATCGTTGAGGGAGCGTCGAGATACGACTATTCTTTAGAGGCTGTGCTGGAATCATTTGCCGAACAAATTGAAGGTTTTAAATATTTTGAAGAGCCTGTGAATGTATCTTATTATTTTCGCTTCTGCTATCAACTGGCTCTTTACTATATCAAGCAACAACAGTTTACGGTTGCGTTGGGCTATATCCTGCAATCTCTCATGCTGTCCGATACCCTGGGTATGGAACATGAACATGAGTTTAGGAAATGTACCGCTGTATTTGAAATTTTCAGATCCCAAGCTACAGCAACACAGCAAGACCAATATATAACTATTTTAAAAGGAGTGTTAAAGGATGAAAAAATTGATTTCACGCCCTCTGTCGCTCAGTCTGTTTAGTTTGCTAGTGTTTGTTACAAGTCATGATCTCATCACGGTGTTTTATCATGGAGCCAATCATTAAGAAGGCAGAAGTACAGTAGAAAATTAGTTGTTTTAACAGGTAGGTAGTTGATTGGAAAATATGATGTGGAAGTACACCCAATAGCAAGTAAGCTCATTAAGGTCAGGGCTTACTTGCTATTTGGCGTATGATGAAGACCGATCATACCGTATATATAACGCGGTACATGTCCCAACAATATTTAAGCTGTCGTAGGTTTATGTAGTAAACCCTGTTCTGATGGATGCAATGAAATCCTTGTCTGTTGGTAAACCGGGAATGGTTCTTCCGTACTGTATGATCTGCTTTTTAACGCTGCATCCAGTGCCCGTAGCAAGGAACCTATAAATTGCTCTGGAGAAAAGAAAATGCTTTTTCCGACCATATGAATGTGAAGCTCGTTATGGTCACGGTTGCTTACGGACAGCAATATACCTTGACCTTGAAAACCCGTACCGATGGCGCGTATTTTGTTTATACCCGAGAGTAACATTTCCGTCTTCACCGCACGCCCCTGTTCCTCCACAAATACAGAAATCAGGCGTTTGTCTGTAACGATAACAATTTGGTTACCCCGAAATGTATGACTCAGGTGTAGAAAATCTTTATATACACCAATAGTCTGCTCATGCGGAGAAACAATCCCCATCCGTACAAACTCCTCCAGCTCAGTGACATCGGGTTCCTGATGATTTTTAATTCGTTTTTTGATACTGAACTGAATAGTCAGGATACCCAAGATAGCAATGAGAAAAGCACTAAGTCGGACGTTAAATATAAAGAACATCAGGACAATAAGGCCGCCTACTAACCACTGTCCCCAAGTTAGATAGCGCAGCTTTTGTTGTACCGTACGGCGATAATAACCGTAGCCCTTTCCCGGTTGATACTCTTTAGTAAACTTCGTCATACCACGCATCATGGTTAACCCATAGATTGATAAGACTGTCATTCCGAGTGACAGGAGCGTCATAAGCCATTCCTGAGCTGCAATGCCAACTAAAGTACACAGACCAAACATGATGAGCCCCGCCCAGCAAGCAAACTTTTTAATTCGAACCTGTTTCTGAATCGAACGAACCAATTCTTCCATTCTTAATCCTCCTGATCTAGGTATATAGGTAATGATTGGAATCACATATAGTCTTATCGTACCATCTGATAGTCTTTTTCGTAAATTAATAGATATGAAAATCCAAAGTATGGAAGAAAATTCTCGCCTATAGTCAGATCCCCACCTGAACTTTAGATACCAAAATCAAAAAATCCAGTACTACTCATACGAAGCAGAAGCCTTTAAAATAATAAATGTAAGTGCTTACATTACAAAGAAAGGAGGTCTTCGTATGAGTACAGGAGGGAAGAATCCGCAGCCACAGCCGCCGGTTCGATCGGGAAGAGGAGCATCACTAGCGCGCAAATGGGTTCAACAAAGACATTTGCAGACTATGGCGCTGCTTGGGGTGGTATGGATGATTATTTTCCATTACATTCCGATGTACGGTATTTTAATTGCGTTCAAACATTTTGACATCATTGGAACCATATCAAGCGCACCTTGGGCGGGATTAGAGCATTTTCGGGCCTTTTTGGAGGATGATAACTTTTGGTACATTGTCAAAAACACACTGGGTATTAGCCTGCTCAAGCTGGCGATCGGGTTTCCGTTACCTATTGTATTTGCTCTGTTTCTGAATGAGATTCGGTCTACACGGTTCAAAAAATCTATACAGACCATTTCGTACCTTCCGCACTTTTTATCTTGGGTCATTCTTGGCGGGATCTTAACGACGTGGCTGGCAGATACCGGGATGATCAATCAACTGTTGCTAGCCTGGGGGTGGATTGACCAGCCGATCAGTTATTTGGCAGAGCCGAGCTATTTTTGGGCTATCGTCGTTAGCTCGGATATCTGGAAAGAGCTTGGATGGTCAGCTATTATCTATTTGGCAGCCATGGCGGGGGTATCTACGGACATGTACGAAGCGGCCACCATTGACGGGGCCGGACGGTTTCAGAAAATGTGGTACGTCACACTTCCCGCTATCAAGGGGACCATATCCATTTTGTTTATTTTGGCGGTCAGCGGCATATTGAACTCCAACTTCGATCAAATTCTCGTCCTGCGTAACTCGCTGAATGAAAGTGCAAGTAATGTAGTTGATATTTATGTATATCAGGTGGGCATTCAGCAGGGCCGTTTCTCGTATTCTACCGCGGTGGGTTTGCTGAAATCGGTTCTTGCTCTCATTTTGCTGCTAATTGCCAATTCGGTGACCAAACGGGTGAATAATACATCCCTATTTTGAAGGAGGACGGGTGCATGCAGCTATTGCAACGTAGAACAGCAGGCGAAGCGATATTCGATTTCATGAACAACGTCTTCATGCTGATTATTTGTTTTGTGACATTGTATCCCGTGTGGTATGTGCTGGTGAACTCCTTTAACGAAGGAGCAGACGCTATGCGGGGTGGCATTTACTGGTGGCCGAGAGTCTTCAGTCTGGGCAGCTATCAGGCCGTATTTGCTAACAACGGTATTATGACTGCGATGGGAGTGACTATTGCCAAGACGCTTATCGGCACGATTGTTCATGTGTTTTTTACCGCTATGATTGCATATGCATATTCCCGTAAGGAGCTGATCGGGCGCAAACTGTATATGCTGATTGGTACCATTACCCTGTTTTTCGGTGGGGGATTGATTCCAACGTATTTGCTGATTCGTGATCTCGGACTGCTGGACAGCTTTTGGGTGTACATCATTCCTGCGATGTTCAGCTTTTTTGATCTTATTATTTTTATGGCTTTTTTCCGAGAACTGCCGGATGCACTGGAAGAGGCGGCGAAAATAGACGGTGCGAATGATTTCGGTATCTTCTGCCGAATCGTGCTCCCTGTATCCATGCCGGTAGTAGCGACGATTGCGTTGTTTCATGGGGTATACCAGTGGAACGATTATTTTACTGGAATGATCTATATTAATAATACGGATCTTCAGCCGATTCAGACGTATTTGTACCGGGTTGTTGCCCAATCCAGCTCTAATCAAATGATGGCTGCTGCACCGGGGGGCGTTGCCCAGTCCGTCACTTCGCAATCGATCAAGCTGGCGACGATGGTCGTGACGACACTGCCCATTGTACTGGTATATCCTTTTCTGCAGAAGTATTTTGTCAAGGGTCTGATGATCGGATCGATCAAGGGTTAGCACATCATCCAAGGGGGAGATTTATGATGAACATTCGCAAATGGCAGAAAGGGCTGTTGGCCGTCGTGCTGCTGATAGGACCGCTCGCGGGGTGTACGTCCGGTGGAAGTGGCGCTGTCACGGAATTGAAGGACGAGAAAACTAAGGCTTCGGCAGATACGCCAGGCTGGAAGGCGGATACAGAGCCGATTACGTTTGACTGGTATTTGAATTTTTCCTGGTTCCCGAACAAGTGGGGAACGGATATGACCTCGAAGTATGTGACGCAAAAGACTGGGGTCAGCGTTAATTTTATCGTACCCGCAGGGAATGAAAATGAAAAACTGAATACCATGCTCGCCTCGGGCAAACTGCCTGATTTTGTCACGCTCAGTTGGGGGGAAGATGCGATCAAAAAAATGATCGAGGGCAAGATGGTGCTCCCACTTAACAAGTTGGCTGAGAAATATGATCCATATCTGATTAAAGTGGCAGACCCAGCTAAAATGTCATGGTATCGTCAAACGGACGGGAATGTATATGGGTATCCTAACGCGTCCTCTTCACCACAGGATTACCAAAAATACGGCCAAAATTTTGTCTCCAATCAAACGTTTATGGTTCGGAAGGATATGTACGAGGCGATTGGCAAGCCGGATATGAGAACACCAGAGGGATTCCTGAAAGCGCTTCAAAAAGCAAAGGAGAAATTCCCGGAGATAAACGGTCAACCGCTGATCCCGATAGGGTTCCACGAATTTACGGATAACGGAAATTATTCTTTTGAAGACTATTTACTTAATTTTTTAGCCGTTCCACATGAGAAGGACGGAAAGCTGTACGACCGTCGATCGGACGAAGAGTACATTCGCTGGCTCAAAACATTCCGTCAAGCCAATGAGCAGGGTCTGATCGCCAAGGACGTATTTATCGACAAACGTCCGCAAATGGAGGAGAAGGTGGCACAGGGACGGTATTTTGCCATGCTATATCAGCGCTCTGATTTTGCTACACAACAGGTGACGTTGCATGCGAAAGATCCCAACTCCGTCTACATTGCGGTGGATGGACCTTCCAACAGTAAGCTGGACCCGCCGACGCTGGCCGGGCCGGGCATTTCCGGGTGGACGGTGACGCTTATTTCGAAGGATGTCAAAGACAAGGAGCGGGCTATTGAATTTCTGACTTATCTGATTAGCGAGGAAGGGAATCGTGATCTGTATCTAGGGGAGCAGGGAAAGCTGTGGGACACAGTTAACGGTAAGCCAGCCTTCAAGCCGGAGGTACTGGAGCTGCTGAACAAGGATCGGTCTGCATTTGACAAAAAGTATGGCGCCTCCTTCACTTTCTGGATGCTGATGGATACAAATATGAATTTGCAGTGGGCGCCGCCCAGTGTCGAGCCGTATAAGCAGCCTGAAGATTGGACGAAAGGCAAGACCCACAGCTTCTCTCAATATGAGAATATCAAACCGACCGGAACCTCGGCAGAAGGCATTGCGTCAGGCCAGATAGATAAAATTTGGGGCAAGGCATTACCGAAACTGTTGCTGGCTTCCTCGGATGAGGAGTTCGATCGGCTGTTTGCCCGCTTTTTGGAAGACCGCAGAAAAGCAGGCTATGACAAGGTATTGGCTTATCAGCAAAAAGCCTATGAGGAAAACCTTAAGAAAATTGAACAGTTCACCAAATGATTTAATTCAATAACTTAATCTATTGAACCCCTAAGGATGTGATTACATGCCAGGCCGTGCACGTTCACAGATGAAGAGCCTGCTGCGCCGCACGATATGGCAGTGGATGACGGGAACGACCGATCGGCTTGGCGGTTGTTCCCTTCAAGTTAAGCTCATTGTCGCGTATATCGGCGTCATTTTAATCCCGGTGGTATTGTTCTCGCTATATACCTTTCACCAACTGTACGAGAATACAATGAAAGACATTACCGTACAAAATCAGTATGTGTTGGATACAGAGCTGGCCCATATTCATAGCAATATGGAAATTATGGAGCGAACCGCACAGCTTGCGATCTCAGATCGCAACGTGCTTCATTATCTAACCGAGGAACGTGAAATAAGCAGCGATGAGCTAGTCCAATTCAACTTGAATGTGTTTCCAAATTTACAGCACTTGCTGTACAGTAATCCCAATGTAGAGAACATTCGACTGTATACCAATAATCCCCAGACGCATGAAATATGGCCGATGATTTTCAAAGAATCACGATTGCCTAAGGCTTCCTGGCTGAAAGCGGCTCAACTCCGACAAGGGAAAATATGGTGGGATATGTACAAGGGGCCGAAAAGCTTACTTGGGGGACAATCCCGCCAGGAAAGTGAGACAGTGCAGTATATGGCACTGCTACGTGAAATTCAGTCTACTGGAGGAAGACACGCGGGGTTGGTAGAAACAAATATGAGGCTGGAGCTATTTTCACCTAGGGTATTTGGAATCCCGCAACGTAATCGCGCATGGCAAATGTTCATTCTGGACGGCGACGATTACAGCTCAAGGAACGCTGACAAACCAATGTATTCTACCGAAATAGCTACAGCTTCCTCTCTATCAGATTCAATTTCGATCCCTCTGTCCCATGTGCACCATCTGTTACAGTCCCGCGTTCAGGGACAGGGTGGTGTTTTTGACTTTACCTATGGGAATAAGCCTTATCTTGGTTTGTACCGTTATATAGAAGGGTTGGACGCCTACCTGCTAAATGTGGTGGCGCTGGACGGTCCGCTAGGTGATCTCCGTCAGAAACGCAATGCCATGCTGCTCATTATTAGTATGCTGATTTTGTTTATGTCCGTCATTTCCTATACCTTGCATGCCTTCATTCTCAAGCAGCTACATACCCTGCGTGAATCCATGAAAAAAGTAGAGCAGGAGGGTGACTTTCAGCTTAAGATTCCAGTATATGGACGGGGAGAAGTTGCTGAGCTGGCTTTATATTTTCGCAGTCTGCTGAGTCGAATTAACGGGCTCATTGCCGAGGCAGTACACAAGCAGGCCACTGCTCAAGAAGCTGAACTGCTAGCGCTCAAGCATCAGATTGATTCCCACTTTCTCTATAATACATTGGAAAATTTAAAAATGATGGCGGAGATAGAACGGCAGTATCCGCTGTCGGATGCCCTTACCTCCCTTGGCTCGATGATGCGTTATAATCTCCAATGGTCCGGGTCGTGTGTTGCGTTGCGGGATGAAATCCGACATATCCAGCATTACGTGGCCATCATGAACATTCGCCACGATAACCAAATTGGATTGGAAATTCATCTATCGTCGGCGTTTATGGAACTGGAGATGCTGAAAATGTCGCTGCAGCCTGTAGTCGAAAATGCTATCAAGCACGGGTGGAGTACATTGCAAAGCCCATTCAGCATCACGATTGAGGCCTGCTCTAAGCAGGATATCATAGAATTGCGTATACAGGATAACGGAGTGGGGATATCTGAAGAAAGAAGAAACGCCATCATGGCTGGTCTAGCGCGAACGAATATGGATTTCCACGAGCCCGGGATGAATGGGGGAATCGGTTTGTATAATGTGCATCGCCGTTTAAGTATGCAGTATGGCGCAGAGTATGGCATAAGACTGGACAGCATCCACGGACAATCGACGACAGTGACCCTGATTTTGCCTAGACGTTACATGATGAGGGGGACGGACCATGACGACCAAGCTGTTGATTGCGGATGACGAGAAAAATATTCGAATGGGACTTCAAGCTATGATCGAACGGGAATTTTCCGGTCTCTATGAATGTGTACTGGTCAAGGACGGAAGGGAAGCCTGGCAGCATGTGAAGCAGTTTTTGCCCGAGTTGGTGATAACGGATATCCGTATGCCTATTATGGATGGCATTATGCTGATGCAGCATATTCGTGAGCTGGAGCCGGAACGCAGGCCTTCGGTGATCATTCTCAGTGGATATGACGAGTTCCAGTATGCGCGCGAAGCGATTCGCTGTGGGGCACGGGAGTATTTACTCAAGCCGATTGTAAGGGAGGAACTGTTCGGTGCACTGGCAGTTTTGAATGAGGAATTGAAGCAGAGGAACCCCCTCACATACGATAGTGTTGTCGGCGTAGAGAAAGATAGACTAGCTGGCGCGAGTGCCAACGTCGATAGAAGTGGTAGTATGACACGTGCTATCCAATATATCCACGCTCATTACAGCGAGGATTTGAATATGGCAGTAGTATCCAACTCAGTATCCTTGAATTATACGTATTTTAGTCAGGCGTTCAAAGCCTATACAGGCCTCAGCTTTGTTCAATATGTAAAAAGGCTGCGCATTACAGAAGCCAAAAAGCTGCTGGAGTGTCAAGGGGGCAGGATCTATGAAATTGCGGCTAACGTGGGCTTTGACAATGCAAAGCACTTTAACAAAGTGTTTCGTGAGCTGGAGGGGATGAGCCCGCAGCAGTTTCGAGTGCAGAATCAAAGGGGTAATTAGATATAAAGAGGGGGAAAACTCCACTGCCTTTTTACCCTTATCCTGATATAATAAACGTATGCATAACCATGACCTTCAATCAGAGAGTTTGTACACAATCACACGAATCGCCGAACGGAAGGGGAGAGCATATGGTTATTTATGAAACGGACCAAGCTTATATCATGACGACGCAGCATGACCATGCCCATATTTCAGGTGAGTTGGCTTTACAATGGGAAGAGAGTGCCTTCAAGAATAGACGTCATAAGCAGGATTTTGTATATGCAGCAAGGGAGCATGATCGGGGTTGGATACAGTTAGACGCTGCTCCTTTCTGGAATGATCATATGTCAGCACCTTATACATTTATTGATTTTCCACTCAGTCCACGTTTTGTTTTCTATCGTCTTGGGATTGATGAAGTCGAACAAGGAAACACGTATGCTGCGTTGCTGTGTAGCTTGATGTACAAGGAGCTAGTCGGGCGGACCGAGCATCAAAATGCTCAGGACAAGCAGATTACGCATGCTTATCAGGAAGCGGAGGAACAGCGTCGTCTGAGGCTCAAACAGGAGCTGGCATGTGGCGTAACCTTCGACCATCAAGTGCGGACGGATGTACGGAGAATGTTGTTTTGCGACGAATTGAGTCTGTTTTTGTGCAGTCGAGAGCCGGGTACGCCTACAGTAGAATATGAATGGTTTGCTGAAGGTTTGAGCTTCCCGGCTGTTCGTCATGAAAGCGGGCGAGTTTGGGCCGAGTGGCTATCGGATCAGACTGTAGGTCTCTCCTTTTTTCCTTTCAAGGGCAAGGTAGGGATTACTCATACCTTTAAAAAGGTGGACAAGGAGAAAATTCGTACCTTCGGTCTCCTAGAGGCTTACCGTTCTTCCGAATGGACGCATCGAACCTTTACCGTTGAACATATCATGGAAGTAGAAGAACATAAGGAGAATGCCTGACCGTCTACGGATACAGCCTCGAACAATAATTTGTTTGTAGACGCAGAGAAAAGCCTCCCTGAACCATGATTCAGAGAGGCTCGCTTTTTTCTAGCTTTAACATTTTACGATTTTGCAGAGGTTTTCGCACGATTGACAATAGTCTGTACCTTATTCAATACCTTATCGCGTGCCCCTTTATTTTTCATCAGATACGTCACACCCATTCCCAATGCTGCTACCACCCATTTCTTATTCTTCATAAAGTACGCCTCCTTATGATCATGTTGTCATACCCAAATGCTTAAAAGCATCCAAAATGTGAAAAGATGAACGGGATTTTACGATTTAGTGATTCCTTGCACTCGTTCCGCATAACTATGATTTACCCTTCTCCATCACATCTTACCCGTTCCTTCGCCAATGAAACGATTACGACTGTCTTTTCATGTTTAATGGATATTATCAAATATCCCGCCACAATGGCTTCAGACGCACATGACAGGGAGGTCTTTGTTATGAGAAAGAAGGAAGTGGTTGCCATGCTGCTCGCCGGCGGACAAGGCAAAAGACTCAAAGGACTTACTCGTACACTAGCCAAACCGGCAGTATTTTTTGGGGGAACTTACCGCATTATTGATTTCCCTCTCAGCAATTGCACTCATTCTGGTATAGACACCGTAGGCGTATTGACCCAATACGAGCCGTTGGTGCTTCATTCCTATATCGGCGTAGGCAGCGACTGGGATTTGGATCGTCTGGATGGAGGAGTGTTCGTTTTACCTCCGCACGAGAAAGAAGATGGAAACAACTGGTACAGGGGCACGGCGGATGCAATTTATCGAAACCTGCATTTCTTGGATCAGTATGACCCGGAGCATGTACTCATTCTGTCAGGGGATCACATTTATAAAATGGACTACAGTCGAATGCTCCACTATCACAAGGAGAAGGAAGCAGACTGCACCATTTCTGTTATCAATGTCACGATTCAGGAAGCTAAACGATTTGGAATCCTGAACGCTGACGATGATCTGAAAATATATGACTTTGAGGAGAAGCCTGAACAGCCGAAAAGTACATTGGCCTCCATGGGTATTTATTTGTTCAAATGGGAGGTGTTGCGTCGCTATTTACTGGAAAGCGCAAGCGATTCTGAATCCTCACATGATTTTGGCAAGGATATCATTCCATTGTTGCTTCAGCATGGCCGGTCGCTGTATGCGTACCCGTTTGCTGGGTACTGGAAGGATGTAGGTACCATTCAGAGCTTGTGGGAGTCCAACATGGATCTTCTGGTTCAGGATCCGCCTTTGGATCTGAACGATCCTTTCTGGCGCATCTATACTCGCAGCCCCAATCAACCGGCCCAGTATATAACCCAACGGGCGATCCTCAAAAACAGCATTGTAAATGAAGGTTGCATGGTGGATGGAGAAGTAAGGCATTCTGTACTATTTTATGGGGTCGAAGTAGGTGAAGGGAGCGTCATTACCGATTCTGTCATCATGCCGAACGTAAAAATTGGGCGCAATGTACGTATTCACCGGGCTATCGTGAATGAGAACATCGTTATTGAAGACAACGCGTTTATTGGACCTGAAGATAGTTCTGATGAGATTATTTTGTTCGATCAGGAAAGCCAGCTTCATGCACGAATTTAACCCGGATAAGGACGGTGTCTGCTATGAGTCGACTCATTGGAGTTATCAACCTGGATCACGAACTGGATCAGTTGAAGGAGTTGACCTATTTCCGGTGTGGGGCCGCAGTCCCCTTTGCTAGTCGATATCGGCTCATTGATTTTACCTTATCCAATATGATGCATGCAGGGGTGCATGATATTGCACTGTTTATCCGCCGCAAATACCGTTCGCTGCTGGATCATCTGGGCGAAGGTCGGCCTTGGGATTTAGACCGCAGACGGGGCGGGTTGTTTATTTTGCCACCTGACTGGAATGATCCGACGGATGCATCGCGTGGAGATTTGCAGCATGTGCACAACAATCTGGATTTTTTTCATCGCTCATCGGGGCAAACCATTATTCACGCAGGAACTCAGCATGTCAATAAGGTGGATATCGAGGATGTATACCGTTATCATCAGGAGAAAAATGCAGATGTTACCCTTGTATATAAACCCATAGACCAGCTAGAATCTGAGCATGATCCTTGTGCACGACTGGAGATTGATGAGAACGGACGAGTGACGGGTATTCATCAGGAGCAGGATCATCATAACATTTATTTGGAAATGTTTGTGATGGACAAAGACTTGTATCTGGATCAGGTGAAGCATTGCATTGCCCATCAGGATAATCATTTCTTTCGTGATGCCATCCAGAAAAACCCAAGTGGACTGCGTATTTATGCGTATCGTTATGAAGGTTATCATGCGGTTATTAATTCTATTGAGAGCTACTATAAAAATAGCATGAAGCTGTTGGATCAGCAGCAGTATCAAGCCCTGTTTCAGAATCAGCCGGTACACACCAAAATCAAGTATGAAGCCCCGACCCGCTATACGCACAGCGCCGAGGTGGATCATTCACTTGTTGCCAATGGCTGCACCATTGGAGGCAAGGTCGAGAATAGTATTCTTTTCCGTGGAGTGCGGGTGGAGGAGGGCGCGCGGGTAAGCAACTCGATTATTATGCAAAAATGTGTCATCCGTAAAGGGGCAGTTGTGGAGAATGTGGTTTTAGATAAAGATGTACAGCTTTCACCAGATCGAACTCTGATTGGAGACATTAGAGTTCCCTATGTCATTGCCAAGAATAGCGTAATTTAAAGGATATACTTAGCCATTAAAACGGAAATAACAGGAGGTACAACTTTGTTCAGCAATAAAGAAGCATTTAAGCAGGCTTTTCGAGAGCAACTGGTCGGAAGGCTGGGCAAACCGATGCAGGAGGCTCAGTCGGAAGACGTATATAAGGTTTTGGGTGGCATGATTCGTGAACAAGTCGGCAAGAATTGGGCAGAAACGAACCAAGCCTATAAAGAAGGACAAGAGAAGCAGATTTATTATTTTTCCCTGGAATTTTTGATAGGTCGTCTACTGGGCAGTAATCTGCTGAATTTGGGCGTACTGGATATGGTTCGGCAGGCATTGGGTGAACTGGGCTGGGATCTGGAGGAAATTGAAGAACAGGAGGCGGACGCGGGGCTAGGCAATGGGGGTCTCGGCCGTCTGGCGGCTTGCTTCATGGACTCGCTGGCATCCCTTGGCTATGCAGGACATGGCTGCGGCATCCGGTATAAATATGGTCTGTTTGAACAGCGTATTGTGGACGGCAATCAGGTTGAACTGCCGGATTACTGGCTACAGAAAGGGAATGTCTGGGAGGAACGTCGTCCTGATAAAAAGGTCGAGGTTCATTTTTGGGGAAGAGTGGAAACCCACGAACAGGAGGGACGTCTTGTATTCGAGACAAAGGATGCTGAAACGGTCTGGGCTGTCCCTTACGATATTCCGCTGGTAGGCTATGGTCATACACAGGTGAATACGCTGCGGATTTGGAGTGCGGAATCAGCGCTTGATCCCGTTCGAGGACCGATTCGAGGCGAGGGCGGTTATTACCGCTTTCTCGACTACAATCGATCGGTGGAATCTATCTCCGCATTTCTATATCCGGACGACTCCAATTATGAGGGAAAGCTGCTTCGCTTGAAGCAGCAGTATTTCCTGTGCTCGGCCGGATTACAAAGTATTTTGCGTACGTTTGAGAAGCTTCGTTTACCTTATAGCCATTTGCCCGATAAAATAGCACTGCACATTAACGATACACATCCGACCCTAGTTATTCCGGAACTGATGCGTATTCTGATGGACGTGAAGGGCTTGGGCTGGGACGAAGCATGGGATATTACGACGCGAACCGTTTCATATACGAATCATACGATATTAAGTGAGGCGTTGGAACAATGGCCTGTTAATATGGTACGGGAGCTGCTTCCTCGTATTTCTTTAATCATTGAAGAAATTAACAAACGTTATTGCGCTATGCTACTGGAGCGTTACCCAGGCCAGGACATCAAAATTGGTGAAATGGCGATTATTCACGGTGAACAAATCCGTATGGCCCACTTGGCAATCGTCGGCAGCTACAGCGTTAATGGGGTGGCTGCGCTGCATACGCAAATATTAAAGGAACGAGAGATGAAGTCGTTTCACGAGCTGTACCCTGACCGTTTTAACAATAAAACAAACGGGATTGCCCATCGCCGCTGGCTGATGCACGCCAACCCGGAGCTGGCAAGCTTGTACGATGAGACGATCGGCACACGCTGGAGGACCCGTCCAAGGGAGCTCATCGACCTGCTTCGTTACAGTGGGGACGAGACGTTCAAAGAACGGATACAGGCGATTAAGCGAAATAATAAAGTCAGGCTTGCTGAGCATGTTTTTGCAAAACAGGGCGTGCGATTGGATACGTCCTCCATTTTTGATGTACAGGTCAAACGGTTGCATGGTTATAAGCGACAGCTGCTCAATATTTTGCATGTGATGCATCTATACAGCCAGCTTAAAAGTAATCCGGGCCTGGATGTGACGCCACGCACATTTATTTTTGGAGCCAAAGCCGCCCCCGGTTATTTTCTCGCCAAACAGACGATCAAGCTCATTAATAACGTGGCGGACACGATCAATCGAGATGTGGAAGTCAAGGACAAGCTGAAAGTCGTTTTCCTTGAAAATTATTCGGTCTCACTGGCGGAGCTGATTATTCCTGCGGCGGATGTCAGTGAGCAGATTTCCACGGCAGGCAAGGAAGCCTCAGGCACAGGGAATATGAAATTTATGATGAACGGTGCGCTCACAATAGGTACATTGGACGGAGCCAATGTTGAAATGCATGAAATGGTAGGCGATGCCAACATGTTCATTTTTGGATTGAAGGTGGATCAGATCGAGGCATATTACCGGGACGGCCAGTATTCGGCGCGCAAAACAGCCAATAGTGACGAAAGACTGCGTGAAGTGTTGGATCAACTCGTGAACGATGCTCCTTTTACGCGGCATGAACGGGAATTTGAGGCCATTTATCAATCCCTGATTGATCATAATGATGAATACTTTGTGCTCAAAGACTTTGCATCCTATGTGGATACACAGGTTCATATTGAACAGGTGTATCGGAATCCCTCGGAGTGGACTCGGCGTGCTATGGTCAATATGGCGCACTCTGGTAAATTTTCTAGTGATTGTACGATTCAGCAATACGCGGCTGAGATTTGGGACATTGTGCCTCTCCAAAACGATGTCAACAAGCGAATTCTGTCCTAAAACGGCGAAACAGGCGGAATAGCATTGCTTTTCGAACGCTGAGGGTTATAATGACAGTATAGACATAAGTAAGGATGGGAACTTTATATACTCATTCCTGAACTTGAATTGTACTGTTGAAGGAGTCCTCCTATTGATAAAGCTTAATCCAAAAAGGCTCAAACCTCATAAATCGAAGAAGAAATATAATATGTTTCAAAATATATGGCGTGCGATTCGGCTGAATTTCATCAAGCTGTTGCGCGCCCCTGGTGGAGTTAAAAAGATCTCTTTGGGCTTCGCCATTGGCTTTGCGCTGGAGATGATTGTGATTTCCACAGCTTCTCTGGTATACCTTGTCTTTTATCCGATTGTTCGTCTGTCTGGCGGTTCGCTGCCTGCGGCCATAGTGGGTAATGTTGTAGGTAAGCTGACCTTTTTGCCGATTGTACTGATGCCATTCGCCAAGCAACTGGGGGCTTGGATTTATCCATCTCATTATCCAGTACATGTCAGGGGCGGTCGACTTCACGAGCATTCTTTTATGGAGCTGTTTCACGGCAACTGGTCTGTATTCAGAGACTTGCTGCACGGAGGCTTGCACATCCTGATCGGCATGTCAATTTTCGGTGTAGTGCTAGGCATTATCTCGTATTTTGTCATTCAGGTTCTGTATAACCGTTCGCTGCACAAACGGTTGGAAAAGCGGAAGTTGCGTCATGGTGCAGCATTTTCGGCGGCCAGACTGCTGAAAAATGGATAATGTAGTGAATAAGAAGCTCCTTGAGCCTAAAATTAGGCTTGAGGGGCTTCTTTTGGTTTGGGATTTCTGGATGAGGCTTGAAGAGCGATTAGAGTAGGTAGCAACTTTTTACTTTTGTGACACGTCTAAGGGATATGTGTGCTTTAATCATTAAAGAATTTTTTGTAGACAACAGGAGGAATGGACTGAATGAAAAAATGGAGTTCTGTCACAGTAACTGCGGCGGCAATATCAATACTTTTAGGATCGGCGCCATTGGCATTGGCACAGCAGCCCGCTGCTGCCACAGTTCAAAACGTACAAACCTCTGTTAAACTGGATCAGACTGTCACTAAACGTTTAACGGATGTACTGAATACATTAGCCGGGAAACAAACGATAGAGTTTACAAGTGTCGACAATGCTTTTGGCTTATGGACTATAAACGGAACTTTGCGCGGCACAGCTAATGCTGATTTTATCCAAAATTATGATTCCAAAAAAGGAATCGTGCAGTCCACCAGCATCATCTATGATTCCGCTGATATGAACAAAGTTATGG
Source organism: Paenibacillus sp. 1182 (assembly GCF_017833915.1). Taxonomy (NCBI): domain Bacteria; kingdom Bacillati; phylum Bacillota; class Bacilli; order Caryophanales; family Paenibacillaceae; genus Paenibacillus; species Paenibacillus sp. 1182. Next base: position 445,324 of record NZ_JAFICR010000003.1, read on the forward strand.
ATCATAACCTGCGCAGCAAGGTTGCATCTTTCCTGAAATCGTTCGATACCGATAAAGTTTTTAAAACGGAGGCCATCTGGCGCGTATATTCCCCGGTAGACGAAGTAGGACTCCAAAATTATTGGGTGCTGTGGGGGAATGATCAAAGCATTTATATTGATCTTGATCATGGAAATCAAATAACAGCCAGCTTTATGTATTCGCTCAAAGATGTTAAAGCTGCCCTGACCAACAAAGCGAACCGTTCGCTTAAAACACTTGGTATGACTACAATCAAGCCGTTTGAATATGTGCTTCGTCAGCAGGAAGGCAATGATACCGTTTGGAATTTCCGGGACGATAATGAGTTAAATAACGTGCTGATTGGCGTGAAAACAGGTAAAGTGTGGGCCGTAAAAAACGAACTTGGTATGGATTGGACGGGGGATAAGGATTTTGTCAAAGCATTCGCTAGACCAAAGCTCAGCCAAACTCAGGCGCTTTCAGCCGCGAAGTCGAAAGTGCAATCCCTTTTTGGAATTAACCTAAAAGGATATACCGTAAAAATTAAGGATAACGAGTATACGTTCTCCCAAAAAGGCGCGGTTACTGTGGTGGGAAAAATCAATAAAAAAGGAGCATTTTATTCCCTAGAGGCTATGCCCGCGAATGGAGTTCGAAATTAAGCAGATTGATTTTATTGAAAAGCGTATGATCTCTATAAGAGTCATGCGCTTTTTACATATTTTGTAACAGGATTGGCTTCATTCGCTCGAATCGTTTACAATACGTGTGCATACAACAATGGACGACAGGTTAATGTACATACGAGGAGTGATGAAGTTGCGGAAGATATGGCAAATCTACTTAACAGACTGGAGAAATGTATTCAAAGTATCGACCGGGACTTTATTAGTCATTGGCATCATTCTTTTGCCTTCCGTCTATGCATGGGTGAATTTGAAAGCGATGTGGGATCCGTATGCGAATACATCTGGGATTAAAATTGCAGTAACCAGCCAAGATCAGGGTGCAGAAGTGAATGGTAAAAAGATTAATATCGGTGATGAGGTTTTGCATAACCTTCAAAATAACAAGAAGCTGGGTTGGACTTTTGTCAATGAAGCGGAAGCACGAAAAGGTGTGTTGAATGGTGATTATTATGCCAGCCTTCTGATCCCGAAAGATTTTTCAGAGAAAATTACGAGTGTGCTGACGGAAAATCCGCAAAAGCCGGAAATTGATTACGCCGTAAATGAAAAAATTAATGCAGTAGCTCCGAAAATTACATCTTCGGGGGCAACCTCTCTGACGAACCAGATTAGCCAAAACTTTATTGAAACTGCCAGCCAGGCCGTATTGACAAAGTTGAAGGAAGCCGGAGTCAAGTTGGAGGAGGAGCTCCCGACGATTCGTAACATTGAGAACCGGGTGTTGGAGCTGAATAATCGATTGCCGGATATCGAAAGGTTGGGCAAACAGGCATTGGAACTGGAGCAAAATTTGCCGAAGATAAAGGCACAGGGACAAAAGATCATTGCATTGAAGGAGAAAATTCCTGAAATTAACCGTGCCGGTGACCTGGTGCTCAAAATTGACAAAAACATGCCTGAGCTGGACAAGGTAGCCACTGTTATTTTGGATATACAAAAAAGAATACCTGATATTCAAAAGGCCGGTGATCGAATTGTTGAACTGGATCAAAATTTCAGCAAGGTAGAAAGCGCACTGGCCACCGCCCTAGAGGACACACAAACGGCTCTTAAAGTCATTAATGCGGCCCAGAAGGCACTGCCAGAAGTACAGAAAATAGCGGACACAGGTAAAGACTTTACAACCGGTTTACTTGAATTTCTGGACAAAAACGAAGGTGCGCTTGATTCGATTGGTACAGTAGTTAAAGAAGACTTACAGCTGGTACAACAAATCGCGAATGAAGTTTCTCAGATTACAGACATCATTCGTGGTGTGGATTTTGATCCTAAAGCAGCACAAGCTGCGGTGAATCGTGTCAGTGGTAGGCTGACAACTGCCGTGGGGGTGCTGGATCATATTTCTCAATTGCTGAACCGTGTGAACGGATACTTGCCAAGTAAACCTCTGGATTCACTTATTTCCCGTGTGAGCGGGGTGGAGGATCGTTTCCGTCGTCTGAATAGCACAGTAACTAGTATCGGGGATGCCATCCAGCGCGGTGAAAAGCCTGCGCAAAATCTGCTGGATGACACTGATCGCCTTGCAGGAGAAATCAGTAGCGGAATTGACAGCATTTTGGGCAATTATGATACGGAGTATGCACCCGCCATTCAAAAGGCGCTGGATCAGATCAAATCCGTTGCCCGCAATTCTGCCAATGTGCTGACTACAGCTCAAGAGCAGCTACCGAATATTGAAAAGCTATTAAATGACGCACAGGCTGCAGCAGAATTCGGTCAGCAAGAGCTAACACGTCTCCAGCAGGATCTGCCACAATACCGTCAAAAACTGCATGAAGCGGCGACGACGATTCAGGGACGTATGGGCGAGTTTACGAATGCTGTGAACAAAGCGGCAGACTTCGTAAATAACGATTTGCCGGCGGTTAAAAATAAAATTCATCAGGCAGCAGATTTTGTGCGTAATGATTTGCCCAAAGCGGAACAACAGTTTGTCAAAATGGCTGATTTAATTGAAAATAAATTTCCTGAAGCTGAAAAAGCGGTACACCAAGTAGCCAATTTTGTAAGGACCGATCTTCCAGCTGCCGAGGATTCCATACGCCAGGCTGCAGACACAATTCGCAAGCTTAAGGGCGAAAATGCACTCGGACGCGCTATTGCATTGCTCAAGGGAGATGTGAAAAAGGAAAGTGATTTTCTCGGCAGTCCGGTATCGTTGAAGCAGGAACGGATATACCCAATCCCCAACTATGGTTCGGCGATGTCACCTTTTTACACTACATTGTCGATTTGGGTGGGTGCGATGCTACTGGTCTCGATGTTCAGGGTAGATGTGGATGACCCGGAAGGACAATTTAAAAGCTACCAAGTGTATTTCGGACGGCTTATGACATTCTCCACGATTGGTATTTTTCAGGCGCTGAGCGTATCTCTCGGTGACTTGTTCCTGCTCGGGGCGTATGTGGATGCCAAAGTAGCTTTTGTACTGTCCTCTATGCTGATCAGTCTGGTGTTTACGGCGATGACCTATACACTAGTTTCAGTGTTCGGTAATATCGGCAAGGGACTGGCAGTCATCCTACTGGTGCTTCAATTCTCCAGTTCAGGAGGGACATTCCCGATTGCGACGAGTACACCGTTCTTTCAGGCGCTGAATCCGTTTGTACCATTCACCTATGCGGTTAGTCTGTTACGAGAGACAGTAGGAGGGATGTTGCCTTCAACGGTGACACGGGATGTGGTGATGCTGTTTGTATTTATCGGTGTTTGCTTCCTGTTTGGATTGGTGTTTAAGAAGCCGCTCAGCAAGCATACGAAAAAAATGGCCGAGCGAGCAAAAGAAACGAAATTGATTCCTTGATTGTAAAAAAAAGTGAGTTACGGTGGTTGAAGTGAGCCGCTCCGCGAAGGATTTGATCTTACGATCGCTGTTGCCACGGGATTCTTTGGATTAGATAGACATGAAAAGGTAAGAATCCCGTGGCAAAGGCGAACGCTTCGCTTCTCCAGATTCAAATTCTCCGCTCCGCTGGTAACCACCGTAAAGTCACTTCTTTTAATATTTGGGGGTAGTATAAGGGGAGATGGCCTCGCGCTTGCTGCTTTTGCGGTGCGTGGGGCTTTTTTGCATGCGTTATCCAACCTTTAAATTGCATTCGGGGTTGTTTCAATGTGGTTTGTTCTGGTGAATAAACTGAGTATGGTCTTTTTTGGCATGTCATTTTGCGGAATTTTAAAATCCTTAGGCAAAGGCGGGAGATAGTATGGAGTATTCATACTTAGGAAAGTCAGGCTTGAAGGTTAGTCGGTTATGTCTGGGCACGATGAATTTCGGACCGGAAACCGAAGAAAAGGATGCGTTTAAAATTATGGATGCCGCACTGGATGCAGGCATTAACTTTTTTGATACAGCTAATGTATATGGCCATGATCGTAAAGGTTGGACAGAGGAAATTATCGGACGTTGGTTCCAGCAGGGCGGCGGAAGACGCGAGAAAGTCGTGTTGGCAACGAAGGTATACGGAGATATGAAAAATGAACATGACGGACCCAATGCAGGATCAGGCTTGTCTGCTTATAAAATTCGCCGTCATTTGGACGCGTCGCTGAAACGTCTTCAAACCGACCATGTAGAGCTATATCAAATGCATCACATTGACCGTAATGTGTCATGGGATGAACTATGGGGCGTATTCGAGTCCGTGGTGGATCGCGGACAGGTTGATTATATCGGTTCTAGTAATTTTGCAGGCTGGCATATTGCGGTGGCGCAAGCCGAAGCGAAGGCACGACGTTTTCTGGGGCTTGTATCCGAGCAGCATTTGTACAATCTGAATGAACGTTCCGCTGAGCTTGAAGTGTTACCGGCAGCTCAGGAGCTGGGTCTGGGTGTGATTCCATGGAGCCCGCTGGCGGGCGGACTGCTGGGACGGAATGCGTTAGCAGGTACGGGTTCTCGCAGCGCACGCGCCAAAGAAAAGGTGGAGCAGAATCGTGCGAAGCTGGAGCAATTTGCAGCATTGTCCCGCGATCTGGGTGAAAAGGAAGACGTGATTGCACTGGCTTGGGTACTGTCCCATCCGGCCGTAACGGCTCCAATTATCGGACCACGGACCTTAGAACAGTTAGAGGATGCTCTACGGGTACCTGAGGTCAAATTGAGCGAGGAAGTGCTTGCCAAGCTGAATGAGATTTTTCCAGGTCCAGGAAAACCTGCGCCAGAAGCCTACGCTTGGTAATAATACTTTGTACTCGTCATAAAGCATCATTCTTTGTTAGAAATCATCGGCAAAAAGCAGCAGATCAGGAGCCTCTCTTTGATCTGCTGCTTTTTTCTGGTGCCTGATCCACATTTGAACGACCATGGAAAAAATATATATGCGCTAAAACAAAAAGATTAATTCTCCCATTAATGCAAAAAGAACTTCCAGAGATTGTGTTGCTTCTACGGTCGCCAGTTTTTGCATATTTCCACGAACCTGATCTATAGCTTTAAAAAATAAAACTCTTTAAATATCGTTATTTCTCATATTAATAATAACTTAGGTCATTCATTTCAAGAGTTTTTTTACGGTTGACAAGGCAAAAGGGATGCTGTATATTACTGAAAGTTGGTGTTAATAGTAATTATTACGATTTAAAAAATGAAAATGAAAATGAAAAGCCGATATTCAAGGGAGCGTACCAGCGATGAATAAGAAAGCAATACCAGTAACAGTGTTGAGCGGATATTTGGGTGCAGGAAAAACAACGATTTTGAATCATGTATTAAACAATCGGGACGGAATGAAAGTGGCAGTCATCGTCAATGACATGAGTGAAGTGAATATAGATGCTGAGCTGGTTAAAAAAGAGGGCGGCTTGTCCAGAACAGAAGAAAAACTGGTCCAGTTGTCTAATGGTTGTATTTGCTGTACATTGCGTGAAGATTTATTGGTGGAGGTCAAGAAACTGACGGAACAAGGCGAGTTTGATTATATTTTAATCGAATCTACAGGCATCAGTGAACCTGTGCCAATCGCTCAAACCTTTACGTACGCCGATGAAGGAACTGGCATTGATTTGGCATCGCTGGCAAAACTGGATTGCATGGTGACCGTAGTCGATGCGAACCGTTTCTGGCATGATTTTGAATCAGGAGAAACGTTACTGGATCGCAGGCAGGCTACTGGTGAAGACGACACGCGTGATATCTCGGACTTGCTCATAGACCAGATTGAAACCTGTGATGTATTGATTCTGAATAAGTGCGATCTGGTTCAGTCTGCTGAGCTGGATAAGCTGGAGGATGTGCTGCGGAGATTACAGCCTGAAGCCCGAATCATTCGTACTTCCAAGGGAAAGGTCGCTCCTTCGGACATTTTGAATACAGGGCTGTTCAATTTTGACAAGGCTAGTCAATCCGCTGGATGGATTCGGGAGCTGGAGCTTGAAAGCCATACACCGGAAACGGACGAATATGGGATAAATTCCTTTGTATATCGTCGTAGAAGACCATTTCATCCTGCAAGATTGGCTGAATTTATGAACTATTGGCCGGAGGAGATCGTTCGCGCCAAAGGTTTGGCCTGGATTGCAACCCCGCAGGATTGGGCAGCGAGTATTAGTCAGGCAGGACCATCTATTCAATTTGGCCCTGCGGGAAGCTGGCTTGCTGCATTATCCGAAGAAGAACGGCAGGAGATCGTTGCAGCTGACCCTGAGGCTCTGGACCAATGGGATGAACAATGGGGCGATCGCATGAACGAAATCGTCATGATCGGTATCGGAATGAATCGACCGGACTTGGAAGAAGAGCTAGATGAATGTCTGCTGAACGATAATGAAATGGATATGGACTGGTCCAGTTTTGAAAATCCGCTTCCTTGGCCGACATGATGAAGCTAGTTGATCCATTCATTAATAAAGTCCATACATTTTTTAGCTGCTGGAGAAACATTTTTTAAGGAAGCGGTAGCGATACCGATAGTACGGGAATGCCTCTCATCCAATGGACGAATAGAGATGTCGTAAGGAATGTGAGACAGGATCATTTCAGGAAGAATACTCACGCCTAGTCCATTCTGCACCATAGCCATAATCGCATGGTTATCTTCTAATTCATATTTGATTTTAGGTGACATATTATGCTGTGAAAAAATATTCCTTACATCGGTGTCACAGCCTGCAACAGGCATAATAAAAGGCTCATCTCTGAGCTGTTCTACTCGAATGGAGGCTTGCTTTCCCAGAATATGATCGGAAGGAAGTAGACAAAGCATGCTTTCTTCTTTTAAGGGCAACGCCTCTAATGTGTCTAGCGTGGGGAGGTTCACAAAGCCGAAATCAGCCTCCCCACTGATTATCCAGCTCTCAATTTCATGGTAGTTCCCATCGAGCAGTTTTATTTCAATAAGAGGAAACTGCTCATTGAATTTTTTTAGAATACGGGGCAGCCAATGAATAGAGACGCTTGAAAATGTGCCGATCTTTACGGTTCCGATTTCCAATCCTTTAATTAGAGCTACCTCTTGGTAGAGCTTTTCGTCCATTTGTACGATCTCTCTAAATTGCTTCATCAATCTTTCTCCGTTATTGGTCAATCTGATGCCTGAACGACCTCGGATCAGAAGAGTCAACCCTAATTCATGTTCCAATCCAGAGATCGCATGGCTGATTGCCGATTGTGTAAGATTTAAAACTTCCCCGGCCTTTGTGAAACTTCCCATTTCAACTACGCAAAGAAAAATCTTATATTTAAACAAATTCCTGTTCACTCCTATTTTTTTAATGAAATATATTCATGTATCATATCAGATATATTCATTTTTTTTATTTAATATTTATGATTATAATCAAATGAAAGAAAGGTTATATATTTTTGTTTTAGGAGGAACATATGAACTCAATTGCTAAAACTCCTCGGCCACCCTATTATGCGGCTATCTTTACTTCTGAACGTACGGAAGGAGATGGCGGATACGGAGTGATGGGAGACAAAATGGTGGAACTGGCTGCCGAGCAGCCTGGTTTTCTAGGTGTGGAAAGTGTTCGTGATCACAATGGAGTAGGCATCACAGTTTCCTATTGGGAGTCTCTAGACGCTATAAAAAATTGGAAACATAACGAGCTGCACAAGGTAGCGCAGGAAAAAGGGAAATCCGAGTGGTATAAAACATTTGGTTTAAGAGTGAGCAAGGTAGAACGAGATTATTTTTTTACAGTGTAAATAGGTTCAATATCTTTCTATTCATATTCAGTTCATAAACGTGGGTTATCCTCGCTATAGAAACCGTATAGGGAGGATATGAATGTGGATTATACAGACAAAAAAGAGACCTTGGCCATTGAAGCAAGGGGACTCGTTAAAACTTTTGGTGATAAGCATGCGGTTGACGGTGTCGATTTGAATGTCCATGCTGGCACGATCTACGGTGTGCTCGGCCCTAATGGAGCAGGTAAGACGACTACCATCCGAATGCTGTCAACGTTATTGCGACCTGATGGTGGATCAGCGCGTATCTTCGGGCACGATGTAGTAAAGGAGCCGCAGGTTGTGCGTCAATTGATCGGGGTAACAGGCCAATACGCATCGGTCGATGAGTCGCTTAGCGCTACTGAGAACTTGATCATCTTCTCTAGACTGCTTGGACTGGGACGTGCCGAGGCGCGTCATAAGGCAGCGGAGCTGTTGGAGGAATTTGGCTTGGCCGAAGCAGCCAAGCGATCGTTAAAAAATTTTTCGGGAGGCATGCGCCGCCGACTGGACTTGGCCGCCAGTCTCATCGCTAAGCCGCCGCTGATCTTCCTGGATGAGCCGACTACCGGACTAGACCCGCGCACGCGTGTCCAGATGTGGGACACGATCCGGCGTCTGGTCAAGACCGGTTCCACCGTACTGCTCACTACCCAGTACCTCGACGAGGCGGATCAACTTGCTGACCGAATCGCGGTGATCGATCATGGCCGGGTAGTCGCTGAGGGTACGGTGGATGAACTGAAAGCGGCAGTGGGGGCGTCGACTCTGCAACTCAAAGTGCAAAATCAACAGGACATTGAGAGAGCTGTTCAGATCGTTGAACAGGTGCTTTCAGTCAAGTCCAGCGTGTCAGTGGAAGTTGGAAAGATTGTTTCTCCGATGGCCAATGCAGATCGGGTAACGGACCTGCTGATTGCCCTCCGTACTGGAGAGATTCGTCTAGCAGAAATGAGTGTGCAAAAGCCGACGCTTGACGAGGTGTTTTTGTCCATCACTGGTCATGGGGCACAAGTAAACGAGCAGCAGACGTCCCAAGGAGCGCATGCTGGGGAGGGGGCGAGAGCATGAAGAGCACTACGGTTATGACAGGTTTTGATCGCACTTTGAAGAAGTCTGTGAGTTTCAGACAGGCGTTCTTCAATTCCATGACGATGGCCTACCGGGGCATTCTGAAGATCCGGCATACTCCCGAGCAATTGTTTGATGTCACGCTCCAGCCGATCATTTTCACACTTATGTTTACCTATATCTTTGGTGGCGCCATCTCAGGAGACGTGCAGCATTATTTGCCGGTTATTATTCCAGGCATCCTCGTGCAGACTGTGATCTCGACCTCCGTCGTTACCGGCGTCCAACTACGTGAGGATATGGACAAAGGAGTGTTCGACAGGTTCAAGTCACTCCCAATCGCACGTATTGCGCCTTTGGCTGGAGCTCTGCTGGCTGACAGTATCCGGTATACTATTGCGACTGTACTTACCTTCGCCATGGGGTATATTTTGGGGTATCGGCCAGAGGGAGGGCTGCTGAGTGTTGCTATCGCCGCGCTTTTGGTCATCGTGTGTTCCTGGGCAGTCAGCTGGATTTTCGCCTTCTTTGGCGTGATTGCCCGCACTGCTTCCAGTGTACAGGGCATCTCCATGATTGTTCTGTTTCCGCTCACTTTTGTTTCCAACGCATTTGTGCCTGTGGACACAATGCCTGGTTGGCTACAGTGGTTTGTGAACGTTAACCCGATTTCACATCTTGTGAACGCAGTCAGGGAGCTTGCGAATACGGGAACGATTGGCGGGGAACTGGCGATCTCCCTGCTTGGCGCTACAGTCATTGTGGCGATCTTCGCGCCGCTTACGGTGCGTGCATATATGCGTAAAGCATAAGATGGCAGTCTTCTTGACGAGGATGAGAGATTTAAGGCAGAACTAGTTAGGGGGGATTGAAATGGCGCGTGTATTGGTCGTTGATGATGATCCGCATATTCGCGAACTGGTCGGACACTTTTTGAGGATGGAAGGTCTGGAGGTAGTCGAGGCGGTGGATGGATTGGACGCGATGCGCATTTTTGATCAAATCAAGGTCGATTTACTTGTTCTTGATATCATGATGCCGGGAATGGATGGTTGGGAGTTGTGTCGTAAGCTGAGAGAGCAAACCGACCTGCCGCTGCTTATGCTTACAGCTAAAGGCGAGACGTCACAGATCGTGAAAGGTTTCGCGCTCGGAACGGACGACTATCTTGTCAAGCCATTCGACCCCATGGTGCTTGTTGCACGCGTGAAGGCTTTATTAAAACGCTATCGTATCATGGCTTCCAAATCAGTGACTGTCGGAGATCTTGTCCTGCGCAGTGATACATTTGAATGCCGGGCTGGGCAAGAGGAGTTTACCCTGCCGCGCAAGGAATTTGAGCTGCTCTTCAAGCTGGCCAGCTATCCTGGCAAAACCTTTACCCGCGACCAGTTGATCGAACAGATCTGGGGTTATGATTATGAGGGAGACGAAAGAACGGTTGATGTCCATATCAAACGCCTTCGGGAACGGTTTCTGGAGGCAAGCCACTCCTTCCGGATCAGTACGATCCGAGGATTGGGTTATCGGCTGGAGGTAAGGCAATGAAACGAGAACCGGGATTCCTCCATATCCTTGCGAGACTCATGCTGGTGTTATTGGTGCTGTATCTCAGCTGGACTGCCGCGTTCTTTATTATGGAGGCGATCTATTCGCACATGTCATGGGCTCCCCATGGTTTGTTCGTCTTTCTTATGAATACGACGCTAGGCTTTTTCTTCTTCGGTATTATCAGTATGACGGTAAGGCGCTTCTTCCAGCCTAGAGAACAGCACGCTTTTACCGAAATGATCGATGCTTTAAAACGTATTTCGCAAGGAGACTTTCACATTAATCTGGATTGGGATCTCGGCGGGAGGAACGGAAAACATCGGAGGCCGCATCCTTATGTACAGTTGGTGGACAGTATCAATGATATGGCTGCAAATCTGAAGGCTATGGAAAAGCTGCGGGAGGAGTTTATTTCAAACGTATCCCATGAAATCGGCTCACCGCTGACCTCGATAATCGGATTCGCCAAGGCGCTCAAGGACGAGAATCTGGATCGTGAGCAGCGAGACCGGTATTTGACGATCATCGAGACGGAGTGTATTCGTCTATCCAAGCTAAGCGATAATCTCATGAAGCTGGCGATTCTGGATTCGGAGCGGCATCCGTTTCGTCCGTCCCTTTATCGGCTGGACAAGCAGCTGATTTCGCTTATTCTCGCCTGCGAACCGCAATGGGAGGCTAAAAAAATCGAGATGACTGTTGAGGTGGATATCGTTGAGATCAACGCGGACGAGGATCTGATGGGCCAGGTTTGGGTAAATCTCCTTCACAACGCCATTAAATTTACACCACAGGGTGGAAGCATATCTGTTTCTCTTTCAAGTAACGGTGAACAGGCGGTTATCCGCATTGCGGACACGGGACAGGGCATCAACGAACAGGATCAGCAACGCATTTTTGAACGGTTTTATAAAGCAGACCAGTCACGGGCCCGAACTGCAGGAGGCAGCGGCTTGGGACTGTCCATTGCTTATAAAATAACAGAGATGCATACCGGCTCTATCTCTGTATCCAGCAAGGTGGGAGAAGGAACGGTATTTACGGTTATGCTGCCGCTGCGCCGGCAAGGAATGAAAGGCAGCAACAACTGTGAAATGTACACCGGCACAGTAATATAAAAAGGAGCGTCTTCAAAGCCATAAGCGGCTGAAGGACGCTCCTTTTTAACTCCCATGCTTATACTCTTATGGCATATGCGTATGTGCTCAGGACTTAGATGAATTTACCGGCTGCATTTCCTGGATAGCTTCCTTCAAGTTGTGTGAGCATAGCTCATACAACTGTTTCCTTTGCTGTTCGCTGGAATTCGTAGCCAGTTTTTGCAGCTCGGTTGTACATTGCTGCAGCAGCGTCAGCACAGCTTGATTCGAATCCTGTGCCTTGGACATCTGTACATTATCACTGTATGGGTCAATATATAGCTCCCCTTGCGTGTCCACCTGCGCGAAAAACACATCTTTGACCGTCAGGCTCTTTTCCTTTAGCTTGGCATCCAGCCATTGTTGAGTAATCCCCATATATGCCATTTGTTGCTCCATAAGTTGTCCATCCATAATGACTGCTGTGGGTTCCTTCTCCGGTAGCTGAAACATATTCAAATCTTTAAGCGTCACAGGCTGCTTGTCTTTGGTTAACAGCACATTGACTTCGCCACTGGTTTCCATGAGAGCAAATTCTACATCAGATACTTTGAATACATTCTTGCTTCGTAGCTGCTCCATGAGTTCATCCAGGGTGAGCCGTTCCTTTCTCAGATTATCCTCTAAAATTTTGCCGTCTTTGATCAGGATTGTTGTCCTTCCATCTGTTATATCTCTGATTTTCTTGCTTTTAATTTGCAAATATTCAATGCCAAGTGTTGTCAGTACCCATACTGACAAGGCTATGAGGCCTAGATACCAGGTGGATTCACGCTCCATAGGAATGGTAGCAGCCAGGTTACCTATCGTGATTCCTGTTATATATTCGAACAAGGAAAGCTGGGATACCTGACGTTTTCCAAGAATTTTGGTGATTAAAAATAATATAGCGACAGCCATTAATGTGCGTATAGCAACCTCGGCCCAATCCTGCATTTACTCAACCCCATTTCATTTCGCCACAAGGGCGCTACTATTCCAAGGATATCCGCGTCAAGGCACATTTAAACTCCAATTCCCCTAAATTTAAATAACTGAGCTACCAATAAACCGATTAAATACGATATAAGATTAAAATTTTCTATCGTTGAATTAGCAATGTCTATTACACAAGCGATTGACGGAAAAGGGTCGGCAGGATACATTATAAATATAATCCTTATTTAATTCATCGGAATTATAAACATTAAGCTCACGGAGGTATGTATATGTCGTCCAAACCTAAAGTTGTATTGTGGAGCAAAACCGGCTGTCATTTTTGTGGAGAGATCAAATCGTACCTGGAATCCCAAAATCAGCCGTATGAAAATATCCAAGTGGACGGAAATGATGCGCTGCGTGACGTGCTGGAAACCAAATATGGTGTTCGTTATGTTCCTGTCGTCGAAGTAGGCGGGGATAACAAATATGAAGCCCTGCTCAACCCGGATCTGGAAGAGTTGGGTAAAGTGCTGGAAAGTTACAATCAAGTGGTATAACAATCATGTTCAAGAGAGGTGGAAGAGTTATGGCTAAGAATAAACAAATTAAATTTGGTGCGATTATTCACGGCGTTGGGGGAAGCATGACGACTTGGCGTCACCCTGAAGTACCTGCGGACGCGAGTGTTAACTTTGAATTTTATAAAACGCAGGCGCAAAAGGCAGAGGAAGGAAAGTTCGACCTCGTATTTATCGCAGATGGCCTGTTCATTAACGAAAAATCCATTCCTCACTTTCTGAACCGTTTTGAGCCAATTACGATTTTGTCTGCTTTGGCTGGAGTGACGAAGCATATCGGACTGGTTGGCACATTGTCGACTTCCTATAGCGAACCGTTCACGGTAGCACGCCAGTTTTCTTCCATTGATCATATTAGCGGAGGTCGTGCAGGCTGGAATGTGGTGACTTCCCCGCTGGAAGGCTCTGCCCTTAACTTTAGCAAAGGCGAGCACCCGTCGCATCCGCAGCGCTATAAAATTGCAGAGGAATATTTACAGGTTACGAAAGGACTGTGGGACTCGTGGGAAGCGGATGCGTTCGTTCGTGATAAGGAAGCTGGAGTATTTTTTGATCCTGAAAAGCTGCATACATTGAACCATAAAGGTGAGTTTTTCTCTGTGCAGGGTCCGCTGAACATTGGACGATCCAAGCAGGGACAGCCGGTTATTTTCCAGGCAGGTTCCTCCGAGGATGGCAAAAACCTGGCCGCTAAGGAAGCGGATGCTGTATTTACAGGACATGAAACGTTAGAGGAAGCGCAGCAGTTTTATCGTGATGTGAAAGAACGTGCGGTACGCTATGGTAGATCCGAAGAGGATATTGTCATTTTGCCGGGCATATCGCCGATTATTGGCAATACAACGGAGGAAGCGGAACGTAAGTATGAAGAGATCACTAATCTGGTGACGATTGAGGCTGCGCTAAAATATTTGGGACGTTTCTTCGATCATCATGATTTCTCACAATATCTGCTGGATGAGCCATTCCCTGAGCTTGATGGTATTGGCAGCAATGCGTTCCGCAGCGGTACAGATAAAATCAAACGAGTAGCCAAGGAACAAAACTTGACCTTACGCGAGGTTGCGTTGCGTTCAGCTACACCGAGAACCTCTTTTATCGGAACCGCTGAGCAGGTGGCGGATCGAGTGCAGGAGTGGTTTGATAGAAAAGGAGCAGACGGATTCATTATTGGTTCTGATGTACCATCGGGTCTGCATGACTTCATAAATCTGGTTGTGCCTATTTTGCAGGAACGCGGTGTGTACCGTCAGGATTATGAATTTAGCACACTGCGTGAAAACTTGGGCGTGCCTATACCTGAGAACCGCTACACAGCGGCCAGATCCAAAGTGAAGGTTGACGCATAACAGAAGGAGGAAAAAATATGTCCAAGGTTGTCATCCTATCAGGCAGTCCGTCTACACAATCCCGTTTATACGGCTTGATTCACTATACAACGGAGCAGTTGCAGCAGGCTGGAGCGGAGGTCACATTACTGAATGTGGTCGACTTGCCAGCGGAGGATCTAGTCACAGCTAACTTTAACAGCCCCGACATCACAGCATCACTTGCGCTGATTGCAGCAGCGGATGCCGTTATTGTGGCTTCTCCAGTCTATAAGGCGTCCTATTCAGGACTATTGAAAATATTCCTGGATTTGGTTCCGCAGGAGGGGCTAAGAGGGAAACCTGTCTTGCCTTTATTTATCGGAGGTACACTGGCTCACCTGCTGGTCATTGACTATGCGTTGAAGCCGGTTATTAATGCACTGGGCGGAAGACATATTCTTGGCGGGGTGTATGCAGTGGATCAGTGGGTCGAGCGTCTGCCAGATGGAGCATACGGGTTGTCCGAAGAATTGGTTGCACGGTTGGAACGTTCTGTTAAAGAACTAAATGAGCTATTAAAATTATAGATATTTTCAATATTTCCATTGACAGGTCGTTCAGTGAGTTTTATGATACAAAAAACCAAGTTAACTTATTTGATAAATGTATATAAAACTTACTGGGGGACTTGCGTATGAATATCGAGAATATGGAAGCCTTTGTATACGTGAATCATTATGGGAGCTTTAATAAGGCGGCAGAAGCCTTGTTCTTGTCCCAGCCCTCTGTTACAGCCCGGATTCAGACGCTAGAGCGCGAGCTAGAATGTAAGCTGTTCGACCGTCAAAGCAAGCAAACGGTTCTGACGGAGTATGGACGAAAGTTTCTTCCTTATGCGGAGCAGATGCTTCAGGTGCTGCAAAAAGGGAAGCAAAAGCTCCAACAGCGTAAGAAAGCCCCTCAACAAATTCGAATTGGCTGCACGATATCGGTGTCGAACTACATTATTCCAGAGATATTAAAGCAGCTTCGTGCCCGTTATCCAGAGGTTAACTACAAAATTGTGACGGCAACGACGGATCAACTGGTACATAAACTGTTGAACCGTGAGGTAGACATTAGTTTTGTCCGTAAAGTGATGCATCCGGCTATCCGTACGCTTGCTTTTTATGAAGATCCGATTTCCCTGTATGTATACGACGGCCATCCGTTTATGAAGACAGGAAAGGCCAGCATACAGGATATTCAACGTGAAACACTGGTGTTTTTTGAATGCGGATCACTAGATTGGATGAGAATTCATCGCGCTTTTGAATCACTGGAGCAGCCACCAGACATTGCTTTTCAGGTAGACAATGTGGTCACGGCCAAAAAGCTGGTATTGGAAGAAGCGGGTATTGCCTTCTTGCCAGATGTCTGTGTGAACCGTGAAGTAAAAGATCAGAAACTGTTCCGTATCCATGTTCCAGAGATAGCTAGGGTGTCGATGCAGATTAGCATAATTGCGACCAAAGAAGACTGTGCAGTAACCTCAGATTTTGCAGATGCACTGACAGAAGGTTTCCGGAGTGCTGTTTTGTTATAGAAAAGTTCTATAGCTTGGTGGATTGACGTATAGGTATCCAGGTGTTAAATTAATCACATCCTAAAACCGATTAAACTTATAGGAATTATGTATGATAGAATGTTATAGCTACCATGTATGTCGCAAACTGCTGATATACAAAGAGATGAGGGGGGTTCATATGAAAAAGTGGTTTGCAATATTGTCTGTTATGGCAATCATCCTGGTGTTGGCAGGCTGCGGTTCCTCAGATAACGCGTCCAGTGCGTCAGGTTCAAGCGGAGACGTGAAAAAAATTATCGTAGGCACAGGTACTCAATTCAAAAATGTATGCTTTATTGACGAAAACGGAAATTTAACAGGTTTTGATGTGGAACTGATCAAGGAGCTGGACAAGCGCCTACCTCAATACGAATTTGAATTCAAAACGATGGACTTTGGAAATTTGCTGCTAAGTCTCGATGCCGGCAAGATTGATCTGGTATCGCATCAAATGGAAAAAAACCCGGAGCGTGAAGCCAAGTATCTGTTCAACAAAAATCCATATAGCATTTTTCTGAACAGAGTCGCTGTAGCGAAGGATAACAATACCATTCATTCCATTGATGATTTGAAAGGGAAAAAGGTACTTACCAGCCCAACCAGTAATGCGGCGTATGTGCTAAAAGAATATAACAAAAACCATGGAGATGCCCTGAATATCGTTTATACGAGTGGTGCGGCCAATGATACGGTGCAACAAATTACGAGTGGCCGTATAGATGCTACCGTTACGACAGACTTTGCGAACCGTTTTAACACCGATGAAAAAGGAGAAGTAGCTCTGAAAACCGTGGGTGATCCTTTGACTCAATCGGATGTACTGTATGTACTGAATAAAAATGAGCAAGGATTGGCGGATGACCTGGACAAAGCCATTCAGGAAGTGAAGGACGACGGTACGCTGTCGAAGCTGAGCATTAAATGGCTTGGAGAGGATTTCACGAAGTCTCTGGAAGATGTGAAAAAGGAAGGTAACAGCAGTAAAAAGTAAGGATAGACTTGGACATTTCAGCGGTCAGGGTACTCTATGTATTCTGACCGCTGATGTATAGAAAGGAGGCAGGCATATGAGCAGAGAGTTCAATATTGACTATGTTTTTAGCTTTATCCCGAAAATGCTGTCTTACTTACACATCACCTTGTTTATTGTAGCAAGCTCGCTTGTATTGGGGCTTATCATTGGTCTGTTGGTTGCGCTGCCTCGCATGTATAACATTCCATTTCTCAAACGTGTTTCTCAGGTGTATGTTTCCTTTTTTCGCGGAACACCTATTCTAATCCAATTGTTTCTGGTGTATTACGGCCTGCCAGAGCTACTAAAGCTGGTAGATATCAATTCCTCCAGATGGGATGTGCTGTGGTTTGCTGTAGCGACCTACGCGCTCAATAGTGGAGCCTTTATTTCCGAAATTATCAGGTCAGGGGTAGAGGCAGTAGATCGAGGACAAATCGAGGCTGCGCAGTCCGTCGGCATGTCAGGCTATCAGACCTTCACACGTATCATAATGCCGCAAGCGCTGGCTGTGGTGATTCCGGTATTTTCCAATCTGGTGATTGGCAATCTGAAGGATACTTCGCTGGCATTTACAATCGGAGCGATGGAGATGACAGGGAAATCACAGACATTAGGGTCGGCTACCCAGCATTTTGTTGAAACCTATATCGCGTTATCCCTTATCTATCTGGTGATCAGTCTGATTTTACAAAAATTGTTCAAGATGCTGGAAAATACGCTTCTCCGGCATGAGCATCGGGATGCAGTGCAGAAAGAACCCGAAGAACGAAAAAGTTTTGTGGTGCGCTACTTGAGAAGTCCCCGTCTGAGTAAAGGAGGTAAAGGCATATGAGTCTGGACTTTGGATTTGTATACACCGCCTTTTTAGGATTGTTTTCTGCGCTGCCCAACACTTTAATCATTACAGTGGTTTCCGTACTGGCAGGGTTGATCATCGGGATTATAACGGCGTTGGCACGAATTTATAACGTTCCTGTGCTGTCGCAAATCTCTCACGGTTACGTTACTTTTATCCGAGGCACACCGATGCTGATGCATTTGCTGCTTATTTATTTCAGTTTGCCCTTGTTAATTGATGCAGGAGCAAAGCATTTCGGCTGGCCACTGCAATCCAAAGATGTTCCGTATATGGTATTTGCACTCATTTCGTTTTCCATTACCAGTGGCGCGTATATGTCTGAGGTCGTCCGTTCTGGAATTCAATCGGTCAACAAGGGACAAATCGAGGCAGCTTATGCTGTCGGTATGACGACGTGGCAAGTACTGAGACGGATTGTATTTCCGCAAGCGTTCGTGGTGAGTTTGCCAAATCTGACGAATTCCGTTATTGGGATGCTTCATGGCTCTACCTTGGCCTTCACGGTTTCGGTCACAGAAATCCAGGCACAGGCTGAAATTCTGGCATCTACCAACTGGAAATATTTAGAGGTATATATCGCAGCTGCACTGCTATTTTGGGGCTTGACGGTATTGATTGAACGAATATCCGGCTTGCTGGAGAAAAAAATCAATGTGTTTAATGGAGGTCGAGCATCATGATCCGTCTGCAAAATATAACGAAGTCGTTCGGCAAACATGAAGTGCTCAAAGGCATTGATTTGACCGTGAACAAAGGCGAGGTCGTCGTTATTTTAGGCCCGAGCGGTTCAGGTAAAACGACTCTGCTGCGCTGCATTAATTATCTGGAAAAGCCGAATGATGGGGAAGTGAGCATTGGCGATTTTACAGTGAACTGCAAGCGACCTGCGAAGAAGGATGTTTTGGCTCTACGTCAAAAGACGGCCATGGTTTTTCAGCAATACAATTTGTTCAAGCATAAAACAGCACTGGAAAATGTCATGGAGGGACTTGTCGTAGTCCGTAAGGTCAAGCAGGAGGAAGCGAAAAAAATTAGCATTGAAGTGCTGGAAAAGGTCGGTCTGGGTGAAAAGCTGAATCATTATCCAAGCCAGCTATCCGGCGGGCAGCAGCAGCGTGTCGGCATAGCGCGTGCTTTGGCGCTGAACCCGGAAGTGATTTTGTTCGATGAGCCGACTTCGGCGCTGGACCCTGAATTGGTGGGTGAGGTGCTGTCGGTGATCCGCAAGATTGCGAAGGAAGGCATTACGATGATTGTCGTTACACATGAAATGGGCTTTGCGCGTGATGTTTCAAATCATGTGGTATTTATGGATGGCGGTCATATTATCGAGGAAGGTACACCGGACGACATTTTTAACCACCCCAAAGAGGAACGTACCAAACAATTCCTGAAACGGATTACACCGGAATATAACTATTCAATTTAGACGGGAGAGGAAGACATGGGTATCAAAATCGGAGTATTGGATCAAAGCCCTATACACGAGGGGGAAACAGCAGCGCAGGCCCTTCGTAATACGATTAAGCTAGCACAGCGTGTAGAGGAATTGGGGTTTACGCGCTTCTGGGTATCAGAGCATCACGATTCCGAGCAGGTTGCGGGCTCTTCGCCAGAGGTACTCATTTCCCATTTGCTGGCACGCACTGAGCGTATTAAAGTCGGTTCTGGTGGAGTGATGCTTCAGCATTATAGCCCTTATAAAGTAGCTGAAAACTTTAATGTACTGTCCTCTCTTGCACCGGGTCGCGTAGATTTGGGAATCGGACGAGCGCCGGGCGGGCTGCCGAAATCCACACAGGCGTTACAGCGAAACGTTCATGACGCGCCTTCTCTCGAAGAAAAAATTGATGAAGTAAGCCGCTATATTCACAATATTCCGTCTGAAGAAGGACCGTTAGCCGGGTTACAGGCGAATCCGATTCCAGAAACACCAGCGGATATTTATGTTTTGGGTACAAGTATAGACAGTGCTGGAATTGCTGCGCGCTTGGGGTTGCCCTACGTTTTCTCGCAATTTATCAATAGTAATGAGCAGGTTGCATTGGATTCATTCCGTACGTATCGGGAGTCTTTCGATTATAGTTATGGACGTGAGCCGAAAGCTCTTTTTGCGCTTTCTGTCATCGTAGCGGACACTTCCGAGGAAGCTGCAGAGTTAGCAGGTGAGCACAAGCTGTACAAAATTCATCTGGCCAGTGGCAAGACGGCTACGGTGGGTACGCTGGAAAGTGCAGAAGAGTTTGGCAAGCAATCGGGTGAAGAATATACAATAGAAGCTACACAAGCGCAAATTAACAAAGGGAATAAAGACGAAATCTATGCTGCGCTGACGGAAATTCAAGCGAAGTATCAGGTCGATGAGCTGATCGTTACGACAGGAATAAGGGATATACACAAGCGCGTGCGCTCGTTCGAGTTGTTGTATGAAGCTTTTGCCGGATTGCCTGTGCAGTCCTAGATGTTGTTGGTCTGAGAGAATTGTAACTATTTTGCGTTCACGAAGGAGGAATAGGGATGAGTGGATCAACCGGGACGAAGGAGCAGGTTTTGGAGCAGAAGCTGGTGGACATTCGCCGCCATCTTCATCGAAATCCCGAGCTATCTAACGAGGAGGTTGAAACTACCGCCTTTATCCGTGGTCTGCTGGAAGAACAGAACATAACGATTTTGGATGTGCCGCTGCGTACCGGATTAGTGGCGGAAATCGGTGGACGGCAGGAGGGACCAACTGTCGCGCTTCGTGCAGACATTGATGCGTTGCCTATTCAGGAGGAAACGGGATTGCCTTATGCTTCGGTGCATCCGGGCAAGATGCATGCCTGTGGGCATGATTTTCATACCGCGTCCTTGTTGGGAGCAGCCATACTGCTGAAGCAGCGAGAGCAGGAGCTGAAAGGCACGGTTCGACTGGTGTTCCAGCCAGCTGAGGAAAAGGCTAAAGGCGCTGTCCAAGTGTTGGACAGCGGTGCGTTGGAAGGGGTGCAGGCCATATTTGGCCTGCATAACAAGCCGGACCTGCCCGTAGGCACGGTCGGCATCAAAGAAGGTTCGCTAATGGCAGCGGCGGATGGTTTTTACATCGAGGTGGAGGGTCTGAGCACACATGCTGCAGTGCCGCATGCAGGGATTGACCCCATCGTGGTATCGTCACATATCATTACGGCGCTGCAATCCATTGTGAGTCGGAGCATTAATCCGCTGGATAGCGCGGTCATTAGCGTCACGAAGCTGCATAGTGGCAATGCCTGGAACATCATTCCAGACCGCGCCCATTTGGACGGAACAATTCGCACATTTGACGAGAATATTCGCGCTCAGGTGACTGAACGGTTCGAGCAGGTCGTAAAAGGTGTTGCCGATGCTTTCGGCACGAAAGCAACCATCCGCTGGATCGAGGGTCCGCCACCTGTGCTGAATGACGGTAAGTTGGCCGCCATCGCGGAAGAGGCGGCGGAAGCGGTCGGTCTGGATGTCGTTCGTCCCATACCATCCTCGGCGAGCGAAGATTTTGGGTTTTATCAGAAGAACATCCCAGGTGTATTTGTCTTTGTCGGCACTGCGGGAAGCCAGGAATGGCATCATCCTGCCTTTGATTTGGACGAACGTGCGTTGCCGGGAACAGCGAAGCTACTGGCTTCACTGGCTGAATCGGCATTGAAATCCATAAAGTAGAGCATGAGCCTAGGGGTGGTTTTCCTGTGCCAACTATTATGTGGGCCGGAACTTCTCCCAAAATAACAGAGTGGGATACCTGGATGTTGCGTTATACCTGGAGCCAAGTCAAGAAGGATACTACTCGTTTTCCTACCCGCTAAAAAATGCTAGAGTAGTGTGAAAAAGCTTATAAATAGAGCCGTTTATTCCAAAATCAAATTCTGTGATGGAATTGATTCAGTGAATAAACGGTTTTTTCATTTTATAAAATACCAGTTTTGTGCATGCCAAAGAGTAAGTATATGTCCCAAAATACGATTAAAAATCCTAATTTAAATCATTAAGGAAAATATTGACGATGCAATAATCCAGTGATAATATGATTTGTGATTATTTACAAAAAACGACAAGGAGGATTGATAGTGTACTCTTGATCTCCTAGATTAGTTCGCAAACACGAAAAGAGAGCTGATAGAGATCATCGTTTCAGGAAAACTACTGCAATAATACAAATGGATATGGAGGTACATACATGTTGAACAGAAAAGGAATGATGGCTTCTTTTTCAGTAGTCATTGCTAGTTTATTACTGATGGGAAACGCTAGTTTTGTATCAGCGGATTCTCATCTAAACCGGAATTCTGTGGTTGCGGCAACGAGTGATTCGACATTGGCTGATATGCCAGCTTATCTCAAATCATCGGTGGAATGGGTTTGGAAGAATAGAATGCTGACCGAAGGCTCGACGGCTCGTAAAAATACGATTTTTGATCAAATTTTTGCGGGAAAAGGGACTCTTAATTATGTTATACGCTGGCAATCTTCTAAGCCCGTTACACTGAAGCAACGCCAAGATATTGCTAAAATGATAGATCGGCAGATGAACCATTGGACAGATCATCTTCAAGGATATGACGGCTGGCCTTATAAGAATATTAAAGTAAAAGTGGTAGGCTGGGCTGTTGCCGATCCTTCACTGCTCCTAGACAAGCAGCCTGACGAGGTCATTTATACGGATACCATTCTAGATACACTAGCTTCTGAAAAACCGGAAATTCCCGCTGCACTTCCCGTTGCGCCTAATGAAATATCCCGATTTGAGCATTTTTCGGACCCAAACTATTCTTATCCGGGTGGATTGGATAAACGCTTTGATATGTATCTCTGGGCCACAGAAAATTTTGACGGGGGAGCCGGCGGCGACTGGGGACAGCGTATGAATGATGAATACGTTCTGAGTACGGTGAATTCGGATGAGATTGAGATTACTGAACATGAAATTGGGCATGGATTTGGATTAAACGATTTTTATGAAGAACATGAGCGTCCACCAGGTGGATTCCCAACGAACACCATTATGTGGGCCGGTAATTCCGATCATATCACCGACTGGGATATCTGGATGCTGCGTTATACCTGGAGTCAGCTCAAAAAAGATACTTCCCGTTTCCCAATCACGGCTAAAGACGACGATGGCCCAATTGAAACAGATCCTGATAAAATCGTGAACATAGCACCTGCGGCAACGGCTAGCAGCTCCTATACTTCATCTTGGGAAAATGTAAGCGCGCTAAACGATGGATTTGAACCTGCTAATTCTAATGATCGAAGTCATGCCGTGTATGGTAACTGGCCTGAGACAGGTACACAATGGGTTCAATATGATTTTGATCAAGAGTATACGGTGTCTCAAACGGATGTCTATTGGTTCCAAGATGGCGCTGGCATTGATGTTCCTAAGTCTTACAAGATTAAGTATTGGAATGGTCGCAGCTGGTCTAATGTCAAGCAGGCTAATGGATTGGGTACTTCGGCAGACCAGTATAATACGACTACTTTTACGCCTGTAAAAACAACGAAATTAAGAATTGAAATGGTATCCAAAGGTTCAGCATCCACAGGAATATTAGAGTGGAAAGTAGCAGCTAACAAACTTTAAACATCATATTATTTGTCCAAAGGTTGTCTCCTGCGATATTTGTGGGAGACAACCTTTTCTAATTCATAGCTGAACAGTTAGGGTCTGATGAGATCAGGCTTTTTTTGCGCTTTGATTATGATGCTTATTACGTTCATATTTGTATCTGTGTTTTGCTAAACTCTCGTAGAAAGGGACACTAAGAATGAACGGGTGTACGATAGTATGTATAATGGACATCAGACATGAAAGAAAAGAGGACAGAAAGCGATGAGTCATGACGTGAATGCTCCTTACGATGTACATGTAGCATATGGACCGGTGTTTGAGTTGCTCAGCAGCTTACACACCTTTATTTGCCGCAAGGCGTACAAGAAGACCGATTTATCAGCCGGGTGGGCGGAGCAAGTGCGTGGAACGCTGTCTCCAGGTTTGTCCGAATTGCTGGAGTCCATGGAAATCAATGCAGATTGGAAGATCTTTTATGGACTCGTCTGTATGCTTTCTGATCAGGGGAAGGTTGAAGAGGTCGTAGACCGTCTGGAGAACCGGACTGTACAGGAATTAAATGAACAGGCATCAGCCTATGGAATCCCGCTGCCTGACGACATGGAGAAGCTTCGCAAACTTGCTTTGCAACTGCTATCTGGCTGGGACGAAGAGTATTTTCGCCATGTGGATATAAGTATTCTAAGCGGTCTGGAACAAGAAGCTGAACGAAGAAATAAGGAGAAGGGCATATATAGCTCTATGGAGTGGGTGGATCGTACCACTAATGGCTTCCTGTTCGAGCCTTCCGAAGGACTGACGCGCGTGTTGCTGGTGCCTCAATACCATTTTCAGCCGATAAATATTATTTATCGATTTGGGTCGCTCCTGTTGTGCCATTACTCGGCAGGAATTTATGTTCAGGAGGACGATTTTTTATCCCCACAGGAATATCGAATGATCCGAAGCTTGGGGGAGAAGAGCAGGCTTAGGATTTTAAAATATTTGTATCAAAGCCAGTCTCCACGAACCTTTATTGAGATTGTCCGTCATCTCAAGCTGTCCAAGGGAATCACGCACGACCATATTTTTAAGCTCCGGGCCTCCGGCTTCATTCATGCACATTTTGATGGAGAAACATTACTCGGATATAGCGCACGGCTTTCGGCTGTGGATGAAATGCATCGGAGCATTTTTGGCTATATGGAGCGAAATTAGGCTGCACGCACCCGTCAGACTTTAACACTTTAAACAAATAGACGTCGATCATTTGGAATCCAGATGAGTTGACGTCTTTTTTTTACATAAAAAATGTAGTTCTCCCTTTACAGAACCCCAATAAATTCCTATAATGAGGTTTATCTTCTTAATCACAACTTGTTCTATCGGAATTTAATAATTTAACTCGGGGGGATTATGTTGAAAAAGAGTATTATTTTACTTAGCAGTCTACTTCTGGCGAGCTCTATTTTGCTGGCGGCTTGCTCTAACGGTGGACCGGACAGCTCCAACAATGCTACTGCCCAAAATAATGGGGACACACAGACAGCTACTACAACGCAGCCATTAACAAGTTTGGTAAAGGCCTCTGATATGTCCAAATTGCCGGAAGTGTCCAAAAAGAGAAGCGACACGATTATTGTGGGTCTGACTGACCCAGCCGGGGTGTTTACTCCGTATTTTAACCAAAGCGGCTATGACGGCAACGTGATTTCGCAATTGTGGACTCCGCTGGTCACAGTAGACGAGAAGGGGCTTCCGCTGCCCAATCTGGCTAAGAGCTGGGATATTTCTAAAGATAATCTAACGTATACATTTCATCTGGTTCCCGGTACTAAATTCAGTGATGGCTCCCCTTTGACAGCAGAAGATGTCGCTTTTACTTGGACGTTGATCTATGACAAAGCCTATCCTGGCGACAGTCAAATCCGAAAGCTGAACATTAAAGGCGGCAACGCCTATACGGAAGGCAAGGCAAAACAAATTGCAGGAATCAAGGTAATTGATGCGCAGACCATTTCTGCGACGTTGGAAAAACCTAACGCGTTGGCTCTGCCGATTCTGGGTGAATATGTACTGTCCAAAGCCTACTACGGCAAGGATTATAAGTTTGGACAGCTGGATTATTTTAAGAATCTACATAGTAGTCCTCTGGGGAATGGGGCTTATAAGCTGGAAAAATTTATTCCGGGGCAAGAAGTTCGTCTGGAGGCGAATGATCACTTTTTCAAAGGCAAGCCGAAAACACAGCATTTCATTTACAAAACAGCAGAAGGCGATGCTTGGCAGTTTATTGAAACGGGCGATACCGACTTTGCATCCTTCACCGCAACTCAGGAAAATATTGACAAACTGAAAGGGCTTGGCTTTTTAAACATTTTGCCGTATACCCCTAGCACTTACGGATATTTGCAAGTAAATCTAGAAAATGAAAAGCTTAAGGATAAAAAGGTTCGTCAAGCATTGACCTATGGACTAGATCGGAAAAGTATTTATGTCGACGCAGCTCAGGGAGCAGGGGCAGTCGCAAACATTCCAGCTTCCCCAATATTCTGGTCTTACACGACCGAAGGAATCAATCCATACAACTACGACCCGGAGCAAGCGAAAAAGTTGCTGGATGAAGCGGGTTGGGTGGAAGGTAGTGACGGTATCCGTGAGAAAAACGGACAGAAGCTGACCATTCACCTGCTGACCTCTAAACGTCCAGAAACAGACACCTTTATTGCGCTTGCGGCTGAAAATTACAAAGCGATTGGTGTTGACCTTCAGCCGGAAATCTTTGCAGACTTTAATGCAATGGTAGCCAAAGTAGAAGGTAAAGATTATGATCTCGCCGCCTTCTCGACAGGCATGCTGACAGATCCATCGGATGGAATCGAGCAATTCGTTAATGGAGAAGTCAAGGGATATAACAATCCAAAGGTAAAAGAGCTATATGAAAAAGGCTTGTCTACGACGAATATGGAAGAACGCAAGAAAATATATAAAGAATTATATGTGCTGCTAAACGATGAACTGCCCGTTATTTTTACCAACTATAAGAAGACGGTGTATGCCTACAATGGTCGGATGGAACATGTAAAGGTCAGTCCGTTCATTGGCTTGTCTGGTAATCTGTTCGAATGGTCCCTTAAATAAGCCACATTTGCGGGCCCCTTGTGAAGAACATCAGGTTCGGATCAAGGGGCCTCCCAAATGGGGGAAACGTAATGAGTAGCCTGACCTTGAATTGAAAGGAGTCTGTCATGAGCTCGTTTTTAACGAAAAGACTGACGTATATGGTTATTATTTTGTTGGCCGCATCGATGATGATTTTTTTCCTGTATGCCATGACACCGGGAGATTTCATTAGCGGCAATCTGAAGCTGTCGCCAGAGAGAAAGGCGGAGCTGAGGGAAATTTACGGCCTAAATAAGCCTATTCTTGAACGCTATGGAAATTGGCTAGGCAATGCGCTGCATGGCAATTTTGGCTATTCGCTTGCCCAGCAGAAGCCGGTGCTGACCTTATTTAATGAATATATCTGGAACTCGTTTTTGCTGGCCGTTATATCGACCTTCCTGACCTGGTTTATCGCGGTCATTATTGGTGTGGTTGCTGCTTATAAGCAGTATTCATGGTTTGATACTTTGGTAATGGTAATGATTTTCGCTGCCATGTCTGTGCCCTCTTTTTTTATCGGACTGTATCTGATTAAAATCGCAGCGGTTGACCTGAAGTGGTTGCCACCCGGTGGCATGCTCAATACGGGCAGTAACGCTACAGGTATGGAGTATGTGAAGGAGGTTCTCCAGCATATGACCTTGCCAGTGATCGTTATGACGCTGCTGGGACTGGGGTCGTTGACCCGCTACTTCCGTAGCAATATGATCGACGTGATCCAGCAGGATTATATACGCACAGCCCGTGCAAAGGGCTTAAAGGAAAGAAAGGTACTTTTTACGCACGCATTGAGAAATGCATTACTGCCTGCCATTACGCTCGTTGGCTTCGAATTACCTGCGCTGTTTGGCGGGTCCCTGATTATTGAAAAGATTTTTAATTGGCCGGGGATCGGTCAGTTGTACATGCAATCCTTTTCGCTCCGGGATTATCCGCTACTTATGGGCTTTACGATGCTAATTGCCATATTGAGCGTGATCGGGACACTGTTGTCCGATATTTTGTATCGCATCGCGGACCCGCGTGTGAAAGTGTAAGAAGGGGGCTAAGGAATGTCATCCGTGAGCAGTAATTTGAGCAAGAGCAACGGCAGACTGCAAGCAACTGTTAAATCTTCAATGTGGCAGCAAGCGCTCCGGCAGCTGTTCAGAAACAAGCTTGCTATGGCTGGTCTGCTCGTCGTGGTATTTATGTTTTTGCTCTGTTTTATCGGCCCGCTATTTTCTCCTTATTCCGATAATAAAACAAATATATTAATGATGAACAAGGCGCCAAATATCCATCACTGGTTAGGAACAGACAAGCTGGGACGGGATGTGCTGACACGTGTGATGCAGGCAGGTCAAATTTCTCTTACCGTGGGTTTGGCTTCCATGGTATTGTCAGTCTTTTTGGGGGCTACGCTGGGGGTCATATCCGCATATTTTCGCGGGATTGCAGATCAGATTATTATGCGCGTTGCTGATTTGCTGCTGACAATTCCCAGTTTGCCCCTGCTATTTATTATGGGCGCGCTGCTATCTGATTGGAAGGTTCCACCCGATCAACGGATGTATATTGTCATGCTGATGCTTAGTCTGGTCAACTGGCCGGGGATTGCACGGATGGTGAGGGGCCAGATGCTTAGTTTGCGGGAACGTGAATTTATGCAAGCCGCGACGGTACTGGGACTCTCGAATCGTCGAAAGCTGTTCAAGCATCTGCTGCCGAATATTTTACCGTTGTTGATCGTTATCGCTACATTGAATATTGGCGGAGCTATCTTGAGTGAATCTGTACTCAGCTTCTTTGGCCTTGGCGTGCTACCCACGACACCAACTTGGGGCAATATGATTGATGCCGCTAACAATGTGCTGGATTTTCAGCAACGACCGTGGTTGTGGATACCGCCAGGACTGTCTATTTTTGCTACAGTCATCGCTATTAATATTTTTGGTGACGGGCTGCGGGATGTACTTGACCCGAAACATAAGAGGTAGGTGATCATACACCATGGACAATTTACTTTCCATTGAACATTTAAGCACTCATTTTTATACAGAAGAAGGAACGGTTAAAGCGGTGGATGATATCAGCTTCCGTGTGAAGCCGGGGGAAACGGTATGCATTGTCGGTGAATCGGGCTGCGGCAAAAGTATTACCGCGATGTCGATCATGGGTCTCATCCAGAGTCCTGGTGGTAAAGTGGCAGGCGGAAGCATCCGTTTTGAGGAAACCGATCTGCTAGAGCTTAGCAGAAATGAGATGCGCACGATTCGCGGGCATGAAATATCCATGATCTTTCAGGAGCCGATGTCTTCATTGAATCCAGTCATGACCATTGGTGAACAGCTATCCGAACCACTGATTGAGCATTTGAAAATAGGCCGTAAGGAAGCTCGTAAGCGAGCACTGGAGCTGATCGAACAGGTCGGTATATCCCGGCCGGAGCAGATTTTAAAAAGCTATCCGCATGAACTGAGCGGAGGAATGCTGCAGCGCATTATGATTGCCATTGCTGTTTCTTGCAGTCCCAAGCTGCTTATCGCGGATGAGCCAACCACGGCGCTGGATGTAACGATTCAGGCGCAGATTCTCGATATGCTGCGTGAATTTAAAGCCCAATCCAATATGTCGCTCATGCTAATCACTCATGATCTGGGTGTTGTCGCCGAAATGGCTGATTACGTCATAGTGATGTATGCAGGCAAGATCGTCGAGGAAGGCGAGGTGGTACAGCTGTTCAATCATCCCAAGCATCCTTATACACAGGGGTTACTAAAGTCCAAACCGGTGCTTAATCAGCGCCAAGAGGAACTGTATTCCATCCCCGGGCAGGTACCTAATCCGCTGGAGCTGACGACTTCCTGTTATTTTCACGACCGCTGTGGGTATTGCATGGACATTTGCCGTATAAAAGAGCCTACATTAAAAGAAGTTTCAGCTCAGCAGAAAGCATCCTGCTGGCTATATGAGGAGGCGGTTGTTCATGGCTGAGCCATTGTTGGAAATAGACCGCTTAAAAACATACTTTCCCGTGAAGTCCGGGTTTATGAACCGTACTTCAGGACATGTGCGGGCGGTAGACGATATCAGCTTTACAATCCGTCAGGGTGAAACCTTCGGGTTGGTAGGGGAATCGGGGAGCGGTAAAAGCACGGTGGGCCGCACGATTGTTAGATTGACGGATAAAACGGACGGTACCGTAAAATACAAAGGGGTGGATCTGCACAGCTTGTCTGCCAAAGCGATGCAGGAGCTTCGTCCTAAAATTCAGCTGATCTTTCAAGACCCGTATAGCTCGCTGAATCCCCGTGTACGGATTGGTGATGCCATTGGTGAGGCGCTACTGGATCACGGTATAGCTACCAAAGAGGAGGTCCGGCAGATTGTGCTGGACGTGCTCAAGCTATGTGGATTGTCCGAATATCATATCGACCGTTTCCCCCATGAATTTTCGGGAGGTCAACGTCAACGGATCGGCATTGCCCGAGCGTTGGCGCTTCAGCCGGATCTAATTATCGCTGATGAGCCGGTATCAGCGCTGGATGTGTCCATACAGGCGCAGATTATTAACCTATTCGCCAAATTGCAGGCCGAACGGGGTTTGACATATTTGTTCATCTCGCATGATTTGAGCGTGGTGGAACATTTGTGTTCCCGTATTGGCGTGATGTATCTAGGCTCTATGGTCGAAACAGCTTCGCGTGACGAGTTATTCGGCAATCCGCTGCATCCGTATACGAAGGCGTTGCTGTCGGCTGTGCCTATTCCGGTGCCGAAGTTGAAAAGAGAACGAATTTTGCTCAAGGGGGATATTCCTAGTCCGGTTAATCCGCCTTCGGGCTGCAAATTCCATACTCGCTGCCCCTTTGCCATCGGGCGTTGTTCTAAAGAGATTCCACTCTATCGTGAGGCACGTCCAGATCACTGGGTAGCTTGCCATTTGGCTGAATGAACAGAGCTAGTCAACAAATTTTAAAGCCGTTGAAACGGCAGACCGATCACAAGAGTGAAAGGGGTCTACTGTTTCAACGGCTTTTTAATGTTGTTGTGATTCAAACCGCTTGGGTTGACAACACGCTTGGAGCAGCGTTATATTAAATAGTAATCGTAATTATTACTATTTATGGCGTGAAATCATGTTCATATCCGTGTTCATCAATCTCGTGGTAGTGATGGTGAACCTTCATGATTGGCATATAACACAAGGAGGAGCTTTACATGGCCAAGAAGTCAAAAGTCGTAAAAGAGAAGAAACGCCAGGAAATTGTAGCTAAATATGCGGACCTGAGACGTGAATTGAAAGCAAAAGGGGACTACGAAGCTTTGCAAAAGCTTCCGCGTGACTCATCTCCAACACGCCTGAAAAGCCGTTGTGAGCTGACAGGAAGACCCAGAGGATACTTGCGCAAATTCAAGCTGTCTCGTATAGCGTTCCGCGAGTTGGCACATCAAGGCCAAATTCCAGGCATTACGAAATCAAGCTGGTAAACAGGCACTTATGTTGATCGCCAGCGCATGTAGATTATCTGTGTTGTTAACTTGAGGGTATGTCTGATAGAAGGCTGTAACGGGAATGCTTCATGTCGTAGGGTGACATGGGGCATTCCTTTTCCATGGAAAATATTATCGTTTGTATTGATTCTCCTCAGCTGGTTAGGTAGAATATGGACGGGTTAAAAATAATACATAACAAACGATGATATAACAGATTATGTATACCTCAGGAGGAGCTACAAGATGGAAGTGAAACAGAAAGAGGACTCCTTTTGGAGTATGGTCAAAAAAGGAAACAAATCTTCGGGCTCGGCGGCGTTAGGTAATACTGGCATTGCCTTGATTAAGGGGATTGCTTTTGCCTTGACAGGTAGTGGTTCTATGTTTGCTACGATGATGCATTCCATTGCGGATGCAGTGAATCAAATGTTTGTGTTCGCGGGCAGTGTACTAGCAGAGAAAAAACCGACAAAACGCTTTCCTACCGGCTTTGGACGGGTGATTAACCTGTTCTGTATGGTTGCTGTTATTGTCGTAACGATCATGGCCTATGAAACCGCATTGGAAGGCATTCATTTGCTTCAGCATCCGGCTGAATCTACACATGGATTTTGGATTAATGTAGTAGTGCTGATTTTGTCACTAGTGGTGGACGGATTTGTATGGAGCAAAGCGATGAAAGAAGTGCTGCATGAATCCAGAGTAGAAGCGAAGGGGCTAAGCATTTTCACCACTGCGTTCCGCCACGTGGGGCGTGCTGCACCGCCAACCCGTCTGGTATTTTATGAAGATTTGGTAGCAACAACGGGGGGAGTACTCGCCCTGCTAGCAGTGGTGGTCACATCGCTGACCGATTTTAAACTGTTGGACGGTATTTCAAGTATTCTCATCGGTTGTCTGATGGTCGGTGTTGCTTTCCGGGTCGGTTACGACAACATGGTAGGTTTGATCGGTGTATCTGCTCCTCCTGATATCGAAGAACGTGTGGCTTCCATTATTCTAGCAGACACACATGTTACGGATATTTATCAAATGCGTATTTTGCAGGAAGGACGCTACTATCACGTGGAAGGGTTGATTGAGCTTACACCGGGCATGACGCTGGCAGATGCTGACGATATTAAATTTAGAGTCGAGGACGCTTTGCTACGTGATCCTAATATCTCAGATGCAGCACTGGGTATTCTGGAGGATGACGGAATTAAAAACTGGAAACCAGAAAAGCCAAAGGTCTAGAAACGATAAATCCAGGCCAATCTGGACTCAGTCTGGCAAAAGAGTAGAACAAGAACTTCCATGACTACAGCAACGTGGCGTGGAGGTTCTTTTGTGTTTTGCGGTATTGTTTTTCTACCCCTTTGAATTTAGGATGATTGTTAGATACAATGAAAGCGTTAACAAAAAAGAGGGTGAAACGAATGCTTCTCATGGGGAGGAAAGGCAAATGAGTCTTCTGAGGGAGGCTTGGCCTGCTTCGCGGCTCGTTAAGGCGCTGGCTGGTAGTATGCAGGATTCAGCAAGGCAACGGTTAAGGAGTAATTGGACAAAAAGGCTGCGGACGACTGTCTCTGAGCCGATATACGCCGAGTTTTGGAAGGATATTGAGCGTGCCTGTAAAGATAATCGGGAAACATCATGGCCTGAACTGCCGTTGTCTCTGTTTCGGGAATTTGCTAATACAGGGGAGCGCAAACCGTATGAGGATGTGTACTTTGGACGGCGTGGACGACTGGTTGCTATAGTGCTGGAAGCGGTTGTCAAGCCGGAGCCTCGAAAGATAAAAGCGGTGGAAAGCGGTCTGCTGGACATATGCAGCGAGTACACCTGGGCGCTTCCTGCACATGTCAATGAAGAGGACACAGTAACACCGCCTTGGCAGCAGGTGGATTTATTCACGTCCGAAACAGCACAAATGCTGGTTGAAATTTTATTGCTGCTAGGAGAACAACTGGCTAGCCATGTGGTCGCTCAGGTGCACGAAGAGATCGAACGTCGTGTACTGGAACCCGTTTTTTGGCAGCCTCGTCATTTTGGATGGGAAACCGCAGATCATAACTGGTCGGCAGTATGTGCTTCGGGTTGTGGAATTGCAGCATTGCTGCTGGTAGAAGATGACTTTTCCAGAGCGGTAGCCATCGAGAGCATGCTGGGCGCACTGGATTGTTTTTTGGCAGGCTACAGTGAGGACGGGGGATGCCCCGAAGGCGTAGGATACTGGGTGTACGGCTTTGGTTATTTCATTTATTTTGCCGATATGCTGCGTGAGTTTACCGAAGGAGCAGTGGATATTCTGAACTCGGAAAAGATTAGGCAAATCGCAGCCTTTGCAGAGCGGGTTCATCTGTCGGATGGCATTTTTGCTAATTATTCGGACAGTAGTGAAACGGAACGTTTGCCTTCCGGACTCATCTCTCATTTGAATTCATTGCAAGAACGACCATCTACACTCCCTTTCTGCGTACCTGGTCTGTTGGAAGACCCCTGTCGCCGCTGGGCTCATGTATTGCGTAATCTGGTCTGGACGAATCCTTTGGCATTTGGGAGCGGTGAGACCGTTGCCAATTATTTGCCGCAACTTGGTTGGCTGATGTGCCGCAGCCGCAGTTCCAGCCATAGTGGATATGGAAGCCAAAAGGGTGAATCAGGTATCATGCTTGCATTTTCAGCGAAGGCTGGGCATAACAATGAACCGCACAATCATAACGATCTTGGACACTTCATCCTTCATGGTGGTGGCGAAAATCTATTGTGTGATCTGGGAGCAGGCTTATACACGAAGGCCTATTTTTCACCGGGAAGAGAGTCGATTATCAATATCTCCTCCGGAGGTCACTCCGTGCCTGTCATCAATGGGACTATGCAGCAATCGGGCGCAAAGGCAAAGGCGGTTGTACTGGATATTGCTTTGGATGAGCAGGAGGAGGTACAGCCAGGCACAAGACTTAAGCTTGATTTGACATCTGCTTATCCCGTAGAAGAATTGGCAGTCTTCACCCGCTCCTTCACATGGACTGTGCTGGAGGGAAGCAAGGGAGCAAGGCTTACCGTCACAGATCATTTTGAGTTTGAAACGTCTGGCGTTAGCATGAAGTCATGGGATGTGGAGGAGCTTTTCATCAGCCGCATTCAGCCTAATCTGGGAGCAAACTTCGTGGAATGGAAGGGAACGAGCGCGGTCGTCAGGCTAGATTATGATGCCAGCGTGCTGCGGGCGGGGGTGGAGGCTGTGAAGCACATAGATCATGACGGAGTTCCCTTTGTGTTTTATAAAACATCGCTGCAGCTGGGCTCCAATCACTGGAACGGTTCTGCAAGCGTAGATTGCAATCTGTTTTTTACCATACATTAATTTTCATTTTGAATGGGAGGCAGACAGGATGAATAAGCTGCAGACAGGCAGCGCGTACCCTTGGCAGACGGAACTGGAGAGATTTATAGAACAGGTGGAAAGCGCACCGAACCAAGTGAATGACGGATGGACTCACCAACATAAGCTGGCCGTGCTGGAAAAGCTGGTTCGCGCATATGCCCTGCATCAGGATGAATCTGGAGCTATCATTGACCTCCATTCTGAAAGTGAACGGTACTACTCCACCCCGTCCTATGCGTTCGCTGCGGCGGTATTGGTCAAAGAAGGCCGGCATGATTTACTGGAATCTGCTGCTGCGGCCTTGACGCATAGCATAGCTTGTGTAGTGGAGGAAAAAGCGCCCGATCACCACCCAGACTTTTTTCCAATTATGATGATGGGAGCGTATCGGCTCCTTAAAAATTTGCTGCCAGAACAAGCCACGGCATGGAAGCAACAACTGAGCAGAATTCAGCCGGAGCAGACCTACATTTTTACGATGAGCAAAATGAAAAACCCGAACCGGATGATCAACTGGAATGCAATTATGATTTCCGGCGAGTTTTTGCGTGCAGCGGAAGGAATTGCAGCCGATTCGGAATGGATGGAGAAGTATATCCGAAGCTACCATTTGCCTCGTTTTACCGGTTTGGGCCTGTATCAGGATGGACCGCTGGATCGGCCCAATAGCCCATTTGCCTACGATATCGTTACACGCTTCCATCTGGGCGTGATGCTGGAGAATGGATATGATGGCAGCTGCGCACTCGAACTGCGTGACCACCTTCGCAGGGGGGCGCTCAGCACATTACTGGCGCTATCCCCGCACGGGGAAATTCCGCCGCGTGGAAGAAGCGCGCAGCATCAGTGGAACGAAGCGGCTGCTGCCTTTGTCTTTACAACACATGCTCAGCAGGCTATTACGGCAGGAGAGCATGGGCTTGCAGGTGCGTTCCGACGGGCAGCAGATCTATGCTGGCAAGCAATTAGCCGTTGGCAGACCGATGACGGCAAGCTGCATATCGTCCGCAACCATTATTCGTCCGAGGCACGGCATGGCTTTGAGGTGTATTCAAATCATACCTGCTACAGTCTGTGGACGGCGGCTGTGCTGGCCCACACCCTTCTATATGGGGAGGAGATGGATCGCATTTCTCCAACCTTCATCCCGGCGGAAATCGGCAGCCGGGTGTTGGCAACGGATGGCTGGTTCCAGACTGTCATTGCAGCCGTAGAGGGGCAGCAAATGCTTGTGCAAACATCGGTCAACGACCCGTATAATGTTCCGGGCATCGTGCGTATTCAGCAGTCTGCGCTGCCGTCGCTGATCGGTCCGTCCTCAGCAGGTCATGCAGACCGCGGCTTTACAGGCTTCGCGGAGGGAGATATTTTCCCGCTGAGCTATACCCCGGCCTGGCAAACGGAGGACGGAAAGTGGCACAGCTTGTCGGAAGGCATTCCCGGTACGTTGGAGTTCGACCGGGATGGAGGGATTGACCCGCAGGATGGCGGAGGAACCGTACAGCTGGAACAAAGCTCAGCGTCTGACGGAGCAACGGATTTCACTCTCTTGTGGGAAGGTCCATTCCCGGGAGTGAGGGAAATCCGAACGCATTATCGTCAGGTACCTGGCAAAATTGAAGTGGCGTATGAGATTCAAGGCAATATTCAGAATGTAGGGGCACTTATTCCCTTAATGGCATATGACGGTCGGGAGCGCAGCGTAATTCATCATGTCATGTCAGCCGGGAAAGAAACGGAAAGCATTCGAGTAGAATACGCAGGCGCAAGCCTCGAAGTTATCCCGACGACGGAAGGAACGAACGTGGTATGGCCGGAAGAATTAGCTTCAGTAGCCTGTCGGAATGGTTTACTTAAGGGAGCGCGTCTGGAATATGAAGGCAACCGCATTTCCTTTATCATTCGGTTACCTGAATAGTTAGAGCTGGAGCCATGAATATGGTTTAACATGTGGAAAAAGGAGAGGGAAAAGAAATGACGAAAGCAGAAGCGTGGCTGGAGCAATCGTGGGATCTGGCTTTGGATAAGACCCTTGCCTTAGCGGCAAGACTGGGGGACGCTTTTCCACATGTTGCTGAGGGTGGACGTTATGATAATCGTGAAGAAGCGTGGTGGACAGCAGGCTTTTATCCGGGGCTACTGTGGCTGACCAATCGGGCGCGTCCTGACAGTGTGGCTGCCGGGATTGCACAGCGGTGCGAGGGTCGTTTGGAAAAAATACTCTATAATAGCGAAGCTGTAGACCATGATCTTGGCTTTATTTGGCTGCTCAGCGGTGTAGCCGCCCATCGGCTGACCGGAGATTCAGAGTCCAGAAGGCGAGGGTTGTTGGCTGCCAATCTGCTGGTTGCCCGTTTTAACGTGAATGGCCGTTTTATTCGCGCATGGAACTTCTCCTCGAAGGACATGGATACACGGGGCGTTGCGATTATAGATAGTATGATGAATCTGCCCTTGCTTTATTGGGCTTCGGAGGTAAGCAGAGATCCGCGTTTTGCCGCTCTCGCTGTGCAGCATGCAGATACCGTAGCACGTGAATTTGTCCGCTCGGACGGTTCTATCGCACATGTGGTCGAATTCGATCCGGAGATTGGAAAAAAGGTCGCCGAGCATGGTGGACAGGGATTTGCTCCCGGTTCTGCTTGGGCACGTGGCACGGCTTGGGCATTGTATGGTTTTACGCTTTCGTATGGGTACACGCGCGATTCGCGTTATTTGAAGGTGGCCGAGAACACGGCTGATTTTTTCCTGTCCCAACTGAGCGATGCTTGCCTGCCTGTGTGGGATTTTAGAGCAGAAGAAGAGCACCGAGGGGCATGGGATTCATCGGCTGCGGCGATTGCAGCCAGTGGTTTGCTAGAGCTGGCAAAATATTCGACACGTGCGGAGCATTTTACAGAAGCTGCAGAATCTATACTCAAGGGCTTGCATCATACGTGTACGGCGTGGGGCGAGGAGCATGAGGGATTGCTGATGAATGGGACTGTACATTATCCTGAGCAAAAATACATCAACGTTCCCATTATCTATGGCGATTATTTCTTTGTCGAGGCATTGGCAAAGCTGCGCGGTGAAGAAGGTTTGTTTAGTGTTGAATGCAAAAAAATATAGTGAGTAAGATGGTCGGGAACAAGCTCATTCGAGCTGAGCTGTTGCTTGTCAAATCCACAGAGTAATAGTGAGGCAGCGTGTATGTAATCTCATTTACATATGCGCTGTTTTTTTATGCACAAAAAAAGACTTTATTTAATTCGATGCCAAAGTACTACTTATAGAGGGGGAAGAGATTGTAGCTGCGCTTATTTTGTACCCAATCAAAGAAAAATCATTGTATATAAAGCTCTTAATTCCTATAAAATTTTCATTTTGATGCATGGAAATAGGTCCTTTTACTTGTTTAAGAGTATTTATTCGTAAATTGACAATATAGGTAGGTAACCGTATGATATCATCTTGTGTAAAGGAATAAACTGGATTTTAAATATCATTTCAAAAGGAGTTATACATATCATGACAGGAACAAGTGATACTGAAAGACGGATGTACGGAGGATTCTGGATAAGAACAGCCGCGTTTTTGATTGATTTGATCATCCTTACTGGCATAGTCCTTTTAGTAGGGGGAGCAATTAACATTATCCCAGATCTTCTGGGTATAAAGGAGACGGGTTTCATACAAGTGCTGCTTATGGTTTGGCCGCTGATCTTATGGCTCGTAGTACCATGGCTTTACTGTGTGTTATGGGAATCATCGAAGGTAAGAGCAACACCGGGTAAGCTTGTGTTCTCTTTAATTGTTGTAGACAAGGAAGGAAAGCGTCTTGGATTCTTGCATGCCTCAGGACGTTATTGGATTAAAGCCGTTTCTTTTGTGATTTTACGTCTTATATATATTGTGGTCGCTTTTACTGCGAAGAAACAGGGAGTCCACGATCTTTGTACCAATACCTTTGTTGTACATAAAAAAGAGTTGCAGCGATACAATCAGCAATCGTCTTTTCTGTAAGTACGGAGGAGATCACCGATTATTAAGGAAAGCTTAGTAGTCTTTGATTTTCAAAATAATGGGGGAACATGAATTCATGCGACAACGAAAATGGATATTTTGTTCAGTTGTAGTCCTGCTGCTGTTCGTAGTGGTTGCGGGTTGTACGAATAAAGGACATTCTGGAGAGATCAGCTCTGAAGATGCTAGAAAAGAGCAGCCTGGAAGCACTTATTTGGAGAACTTGCAGGCAGATCTGCCACAACCCACTGAGGCGCAATTTTCCACGCCCGAATTGGTGGTAGAAGCCTTTTTTGAAGCTGTAAATGATCATAACTTCGACAGTGCGTTAAAATGTTTTCCTATTGTGGAAAAGTATCGTGCGAATACAGTAGATAATCATTTCAATTTGCTCCATACCTATGAGCTTCAAGCAGGTGCTCCCATTCCTTCCTTTGAAAGCCATAACTTTTTAAAAAGCTTTATCGAATATGAACAGTATTGGGAGAAATTTTATATGTTACTGTTCCTAAACTCAAATCCGGATATGGTGGGCAAACGTATCGTTATGGGAGAAGCGAATGCTGCTATGGACCTAAAGAAAATCAAGGAAATGAAGGTGAGTAGCACGTACTCTAAGCCTCAAATAATATCGAGTCATAGTGAAAAGAACAAAAATGTTATAGAGCAGACTATGAATATACAAGAAATAAGGGTGCTTGAAGTTAAGCTTTATATAGATGGAGAAGAACAAAACCATGTATTAATAAGCGTGGGGAAAATTGGATCTAATTGGCGAATCTTAAACATGAGTTAAGGAGAACGAGCTTCTGCTTAATGCATATTCATCAATCAACAAGAAACCAGCTAATGCTTGTAATACATTAGCTGGTTTCTTTTATTTTGTCATGATAATTTTCTTCATTTACTATTACGGAAAAAACAGACATTTCTCAAAAAATTTCCATCGTAGATGTCTATGTAGCTTTCTTTATGAAATATTAATATAACGTAGCATCTCACCGAGACGAAAGTATGCCCCTTTATTTTAAAGGGAATCTTATACCGACATAAAAAAAATATAAGCTGCTCTTACAGTTTTCATGTTCTTTTTAGCTTGTTTTGCGTTATAATGAAAGGATGCACATTATGAACGAATTGGAGGCACAGCCCGATTGACTACTTACCCTTTTGCCTTTGATCCGTCCAAGCCGTTTATTGAGCAGGCAAGTGACTGGATTGCGGATGTATTTTATGAAGTTTTGCCTGAAGTCGGCTTTGAGGTTCGGGATGAACAAATTTATATGGCATTCCAGCTAGAACGTGCCTATAAGGAAAAAAAGACCATTTTTGCAGAAGCAGGTGTGGGTACTGGTAAAACGCTGGTATACCTGCTGTACGCTATTGCATATGCCCGATACATGAGAAAACCGGCGATTATCGCCTGTGCAGATGAATCGTTAATTGAACAATTGGTAAAGCCGGAAGGGGATATCGCCAAGCTGGCACAGCATTTGAGTCTGACGATTGATGCCAGATTGGGGAAGTCGCCAGATCAGTATATTTGCCTGAATAAGCTGGATGAGGTGCGAAGCGGACTGGATGAGGACGCAGATGTTTTCCGTGATATCTATCAGGATCTACCGGATTTTGTTCATTTTCCAGATACGTTACAGTCCTTCACTCCTTACGGGAACCGAAAGGAATATCCTGAGCTAACAGATGGACAATGGAGCAGACTCGGATGGGATGTATTTCAAGACTGTCTCGTTTGCCATCAGCGGCATCGTTGTGGTCAGACGTTGTCTCGTGATCATTATCGCAAAGCGGCAGATCTGGTCATCTGCTCTCATGATTTTTATATGGAGCATGTATGGACCTACGAAGCGAGAAAGCGCGAGGGTCAGTTGCCGTTGCTGCCGGAGCACAGCTCTGTTGTTTTTGACGAAGGGCATTTACTGGAGACAGCGGCACAAAATGCGCTTACTTACAAGCTTAAGCACGCTCAGTTTGAGTCTATAATTACCCGACTGCTGGAGGGAGAAGTGCGAGAATCTCTGGCAATGACGATTGAAGATGCAATCTCCCAAAGTGAGGCTTTGTTCGCTGCACTAGATAAGAACAGTCAGCCTGTCCAGGGTTCTAATCGCAAGGAGTTCATCCTGAATGAGTCACTGACTCGAGAGGTAAACCGCTTTGGAGAACTGATCGGCATGATCGAGGAAGAGCTTGTATTTGAAAGCGGACTATTCTCTTTGGATGAGTATCAAGTCAAAATTGTGGAAGAACATTTGGAAATGATTCAAACCGCGTTGGCTTTGTTTAAGCGTCCTGAACTTCTCATTTCGTGGGTGATGGAGGATCAGGATGGATTAACGCTTGTGGTTATGCCGAAGATGGTAAAAGAGATTCTCAAAGAGCGAGTATTTGCGCAGCATATACCGATCGTATTCTCTTCAGCTACGCTTTCCGTAGAAAGCTCTTTTGACTATATGGCGCAGAGTCTCGGTATTGAAAATCCGCTAACGTTCTCTGTTGCTTCACCTTATGACTACAGCGATCAGATGCAAGCTGCACTGTACCCGTTGCAAGCGGGGGATGATCCAATCCAGAGAGCGCTGGCACTGCTGGAGAAATCGCAGGGAAGAGCGCTTATCCTGTTTCCTTCACAGGAGGAATTGGCTGCATTCCAGACGGGTCTCGTTGCTTACCCGGAGGCGTCTGCCTATCGTTTTCTGTACGAAGGTTCGGCTGAAATCAGCCATCTGATCTCAGCTTTTCAGAATGATGAGGAAAGTGTGTTGTGCGCTGTTACATTATGGGAAGGATTGGATATTCCTGGACCTTCTCTGTCGCACGTCATTATCTGGTCACTGCCATTTCCTCCGAATGATCCGGTTTTTACGGCTCTGCGCAAGGATGCAGCAGATCCGTTTATTCAGATAGATATGCCTCACATGGCACTTAGACTTAGACAAGGCATAGGGCGTTTAATTCGCTCGCGTAATGATCGGGGCTGGATATCCATCATGGGCCAGGATTTGAGTCGCCAAGAAGTACGTATACAAGTTGAACAACTACTGCCTGCAGGCGTAGAATGCACCGTAATTGAAGGAAACCCGGAGGGAATAAAAACATGTTGAACTTTACAGCGTACACCGTAGATCAGATTAAAGATGCTTTTGGTATTTTGACTGGACAGCGTTATGAATTTATCATTGATGTAGAGGTAGAGGAGGACGACGAGCTATACACTGAAAACGGACTGTATATCCGTTGTCTTTATTTAGTAGACGAAGAAAAGACAGGACTGCTGAAGTATGAATTAATTGAAAAAGTAACGAATCGTTACATTGATCTTGAACTTGAAGAGGATGAGCTGCAAGCTGTTGAGAACTTCTGTAAAGAACATGTACAGGATGAAATAGTGAAGTAACAGTAAGACACTTAGCTAGTACAGCTGGTATATGGCTAACATATGATGAAGATATCAAGGAGTCCTGACATGATCAGGCTCCTTTTTTTATGGTCAAATGAAGAGAACTTATCTGCTCTAGCGCAGTCTGTCCCACACATTCACCATAAACAGCATAATCCCCCCTGCGAGTAACACCCACCCTATGACGATCCAAACTTCAGTCTCTGGAACCTTGTAATTTTGACCTATAAGCGCCAATATCAACACGGGCAGACCGATATTATGCATCCAAAAATGGATATGTGCCAGAATAGTAACTGAAAGTGCGGGAAAGGCCACATAGATCAGACCTATGATTCCAAGCGTTGTCCAACCTAATAAATAGATATTAGACTGAATATTGGACAGACTGTAATCACCCGACACGCCAATAATGGCACTAAGCAGCACACTGAGGGCAAAATATACGGCAGCTATCTTTAGAAATTGCTTTCCCATATATGAACTCCTCCTTATGTTGCACGGGAAATATTTTGTGACATCTTCTCTATCCTATCGAGCAAGCAGGCAGGGGGTGTGGGTATTGTGACTGGTCCATTTGACAAAAGCTTCAAATACACATAAAATCTTATTGCATCAATACTTACCGCATT
The DNA here is from genome assembly GCF_017833915.1 of Paenibacillus sp. 1182. NCBI lineage: Bacteria > Bacillati > Bacillota > Bacilli > Caryophanales > Paenibacillaceae > Paenibacillus > Paenibacillus sp. 1182. The sequence goes on from NZ_JAFICR010000003.1 coordinate 487,878, forward strand.
ACTATGTTTTCTTGGAGATGATAGCGAACTTCTCCGACAGTAGGCGTTAATTTTTGACCATTGGTTTATTTTGGATTCGCCATTAAAAGGAGCTTGAAATTATGAATGTATATCAAAATACCCTTGAACTCATCGGACGTACGCCATTAGTGGAGCTGAACAGCTATTCTCTACCGAGAGGAATTCGCCTGTTTGCGAAGCTGGAGTTTATGAATCCCGGCGGCAGCGTAAAGGATCGGGTGGGTAAGGCTCTTATTGAAAAAGCATTAAAAACAGGTCAGCTGAAGCCAGGTGGGACATTAATTGAAGCAACAGCAGGCAACGCAGGTATTGGTCTTGCGATGGCAGCACTTCATTATAATATCTCGGTTATTTTTGCTGTGCCTGAGAAGTTCAGCCAAGAGAAACAGGACCTGATGAAGGCATTGGGAGCACGCATCGTTCATACCCCGACGAGTAAGGGGATGAAAGGAGCTATCGAAAAAACAAAAGAATTGGCTGCTGAAATAAAAGATGCATACTTGCCGCGGCAATTCAGTAATCCGGATAATCCCGAGGCATACTATACGACAATGGGACCTGAAATATGGAACGATCTGGACGGCAAAGTGGACGTATTTGTGGCAGGTGCAGGCTCGGGGGGAACGTTTATGGGAACCTCGCGTTATCTTAAGGAACAAAATGCAGCCCTTAAAACAGTCATCGTGGAGCCGGAAGGATCCATTTTGAATGGCGGCGAGTCAGGTCCACATAAAACGGAAGGAATTGGCATGGAATTAATTCCTGAATTTGTGGATAAAGGATATTTTAATGCCATCCACACCATTAGTGATGTCGATGCTTTTGGCCGTGTCAAGGAACTGGCTGCACGTGAGGGTCTTCTCGTTGGCAGTTCTTCAGGGTCTGCTTTACATGCCGCTTTACTGGAAGCAGAAAATGCACCGGATGGTGCACATATTGTTACCATTTTCCCGGATAGCAGCGAACGTTATCTGAGTAAAAAAATATATGAAGGCGGGATATAAAATGAAACGCAAAACAAAACTGATTCACGGCGGGCTTCCTACCGATCCCCATACAGGCGCGGTTAACGTTCCTATTTATCAGGTAAGCACTTATGAGCAAGAGGAAATTGGCGTCCATAAGGGATACGAGTATTCGCGTACAGGCAATCCGACCCGGTTTGCTTTGGAGGAGCTGATCAAGGATCTGGAGGAAGGAAAGCGTGGTTTTGCTTTCGGTTCGGGTATGGCTGCAATTCATGCGGTATTTTCACTGTTTAATGCAGGGGATCACATTTTGCTGACCGATGATGTATACGGAGGCACCTATCGCATTGTAAGCAAAGTGCTCAGCCGTATCGGAATTGAGTACACATTTGTGGATACGACTGACCTGGAAGCTATCTCCAAAGCAATTCGTCCGAATACGAAGGCATTGTATGTCGAAACGCCAACGAACCCGCTTTTGAAGGTTACTGATATCCGCGCTGTTTCGGAGCTTGTAAAAAAACATGATCTTTTACTGATCGTCGACAACACATTTGCTACCCCTTATTGGCAGACGCCAATTACACTCGGGGCAGATATTGTCATTCACTCTGCTACCAAATATTTGGGCGGCCACAGCGATGTTGTAGCTGGTCTGGCTGTTGTGAACAGCGACGAGCTGGGAGAACAACTCCATTTTCTGCAAAACGCCATTGGTGCTATTCTCGGTCCGCAGGATTCTTGGTTATTGATCCGCGGTATTAAAACATTGGGTCTGCGTATGGAAGCGATTGAGCAAAATGCGAAGGAAATTGCAGCCTTTTTGGAAAAACATCCGAAGGTTAGCAAAGTGTACTATCCTGGACTGGAAAGCCATGCGCAGCACGAACTGTCCAAAATCCAGGCTCAAGGCTTTGGCGGCATCATTTCCTTTGATGTAGGTAGCGACGCTAACGCGGTTGCACTTCTGAAAAAGGTGAAATATTTTACACTGGCTGAAAGCTTGGGAGCGGTTGAAAGTCTGATTAGCGTTCCTGCACGTATGACGCACGCCTCTATTCCGGTAGAACGTCGTGCAGAGTTAGGCATTACCGAAGGTTTGGTGCGGATTTCGGTTGGGATTGAAGATCTGGAAGATTTGATTGAAGACTTGCAGGCAGCATTGTAAGAAAATAAGTGTAATGTTCAAGAGAGGTGGCAGAAGCTGCCTCTTTTTTTGTTGTGAGAATAGCTTCTTTTTTGAAAAGCACAGAGGAGTACGTAGAGGTAATAACGAATAGTTTTATATAGTTCAATTGAATGTTAAACGGAATATAACCGCGACTACGTCTCTGAGGAAACAAAAACCTGGAGGGGGAATGTTATGAGGTTCACACATCTGGAAAAAGCAACTACTGTGCTGTCGGATCATCCGGTACGTCTGGCGTCTGCTTATGCAGTCGGTCCAGTCGAGCTTCCGGAAAATTGCGGTGTGGGCAGGGAATGGTCAAGTTATTTTGCCCATGAGGATTGGAATTTGGAAAAGGCTTGTGGTGAAGAAGGAGTAGAGCTTTCAGCCGGAGGAAAGGCAGCGTGCCGATTATTGACCGAGCTGGACCCTCGGACTGCGGAGCTGAATCTAGGTGTTTTTCCGCCTTTGGCCGAACAAGAAAGGCTTTTGCTGGTTTCAAATCTTCGTTGTATGGCTGCACAGGAAGTGATTTTCAGACCCTTTGAAGGAACGGGACAAATATGGATAGATGGCACACTGGTATATGCGGAATCCGGTCCTTTTCGCTTGTATCTGGAGGAAGGCGATCACACGGTAGTTATCATTGCTGCGTTTATTCCCGAGGAGGCCCGCTCTATTCGTATCAGTGGAAATCAGGTATGCGACGAATCAGATGTGACAGAACTGCATCGAGAATTTGTAGAGCGTAATATACGTTTTCATATGGCATGGCTAGAGGTTGAAGAAAGTGCTGGCAGGGAGGGCGAAGACAGCCCGATCTTATTTTATTTACTGCGTAAGGATCGGATAGATCTTCCCTTAGATCAAACGTTATGGGTCGAGGTAACGGATGATGAGGGCATGAAGCTGGATCGCTTTCCAGCACATTGGGAGCAGGAGCAAAGCTATGACTGGGATGAGGAAAAGGCCAGGAATACGGGAATGCTGCACTTCACTGTTACATATCAGGATCATGAGGCTGTGGAGCATCATTTTGTGTATTCGGTACTTGTGCGGCCTTTGTCAGTCGTCGTGGAGGGCTTGCAGAAAGAGTATGACCAATACATTCAAGCCCGCGCTATAGATATTCTTCATTCTGCGCAGAAAATACAAATAGAGGGCCTGCTTGAAGAATTAAAAAGGTTAACGGATTTGCCGGAAGATCCTTTTGAAATCTGGGATTACCGGATTGTGCGTGAATATATCAAGCTATTAAAACAGATCTTCACAAATGGACATACCGAGCAGTCACATTCCCCATCCTTACTTCAAGAAGAACACATCTTTTTGTGTAATGACGGAATTGGGGAAGGATTTTTTGTCTCCCGTTTGGACAATAGTTTGCAACGCTATACCATTCAGCTTCCCAGAAGCTATTCGGCTGACCGACAGTATCCTCTGATCGTTCTGATGCCAGGCAAGCGATATGAGCTGGGTTTGCCGGATTTTCAGAATCGAGGTTTTGGGCGAGGCTGGGAAGAGGAAGCTATATTCGTTACTTTTTCGTGCCGTGGTGTAACGTTGGGTAGTTATATTGGAGAAGCTGCTTTTTTGGAGGGGCTGGATGTCATACTGCAAGCGTATCGAGTGGACGAAGATCGGGTCTATCTGACGGGTTATTCGAACGGAGCATATGCTGCTTGGGCGATGGCACAGGCTTATCCTTCTCGTTTTGCGGCTATTGCGGTTATCTCGGGAGCGCCACATCCCAAGCATCTGATAAATCTGTTGAATATGCCAATATTAAATGTATGTGGAGATCAGGATTACTTATTTGCACAAGCATTTACAGCCCCTGTAACAGCGCTTCCATCTGATCATTTTAAAGGTGTCGTAGAACGTCATTCTAATCACTGGGACACGCATGAGCTGAGACTTCTGGACGGTGTACTAGGCTGGCTTATGCAATGGAAAAGAGATGTCGTACCTCAGCGTATCGCCTACCGGACGGAACGGGGCAGACATAACCGGGCTTACTGGCTGGAACTGACGCGAATGGATGTAAATGAGGAATATGCCGAGTTGTACGGTGAAATGAGTGCCACAGGTGAGTTAGATATCGAGGCAGTTCACGCCGAAGAATTTATCATTCATCTTTCTCAAGAGGTCATGCCCTTGGAATTGGCCCAAGTTCGTATCGGAGCCCGTATTTTCGTGTTGGATTTGCGGGAATACAGTCGCTTTCGCTTTGTTAAGACACAGTCACATAAACGTCCCTCCCCTGAATACCGTTTGATTGCCGAACGGGAGGAAGAAAGCAGTGGATGCTTTACAAAAGAATCGGATGCCAAAAAGAAAATGGTGGATTCGAAAAGCGTGGGAAGAAACGTTTTGAGCCATGGTATGGGTGTGCTTGACGTTTATATGGATCGTCTTCACATTGTCCTTCCGTCCAGCTACGCTACACCGGAGGAAGAGCAGGCGGTGAGACGGACGGCGAACGCTTTAGCTAGCCCACGAACAGCGACTTGGAATCCGTATATCGGTGTTCATTATCCGGTGGTGTCTTCCAATGATATTACGGAGGAAGCACTGGCTGATAGCAACGTGATTTGTGTCACTTCGGGCCTGTCCAGACATGAGCTGCTTCAGAAGCACCAAGCCGATCTGCAAATTACATGTACGGAGGAAGGGTATACATTGGGCGGCGATTTTATGGCTGGCGAGTATTGCCTGTCATATATTCAACCTAGCCCATGGTCTGCAACCCAGCAAATGCTTGTCGTAGCGACCAATTCTCCCCGTATGCTGGGTAAAAACCTATTTATGCGCAGACTGATTATGCCCGGATACTTTAATGGTCTACACCCGTATTTGAATAAAGAGATTATTGTGTATGATAGCCAGGGAGTGCGTGCTTTTAACTTTACTTCTATTAGACATACGCAGCAAAAACTGCAAGGCCAATAGCCAATAAAAAAGTAACAATGTTATAATAATCCATAATTTAAAAAACCGTCTGGAGGCACATTGGCGATCCTGACGGTTTTTTGCTGGTTCATTGCAGTGATTTGTGATCGGGATGACGTCATATAAAGAAGGGCATTATGGCAGCTTAGCTTTTATATTGCTCCATCAGGTACATGATCTTTACTTCATCGGCCAAATCTCCAAAGGGTTCTAACGGATTCTCTTGAATGATATGATATAAACGCTGGACTCGTTCCTTTGGCAGTTTGCGCACATATCTGGAAATGAAAGCGGCATGGGTGACTACGTAGCGCTTTTTACGGACAGCTGCACTGGCTACGCGGACGAGAATATCTTCGCCCCCTGCCAATTCCAGAATACGGCGCTCATAAAAGACTACGTATCGGAATGTCCGGTCCTTGATCAGCTCACGATTGAGTCTGGCAATCTCTCCGATATATCTGACCATAAGCGGCTCAAAGCTCTTGATCAGGAGAGGATCGAGCGTTAATTCCATGTCTTTGCGGAGAACAAAAGATTGCAGCAGAGCGACCTGCTGGAGCCTTATCCGATCATTGTGAAGGAGTACAGCCATCTCACGCAGCATTTCATAGGAGACACGCTCACTAAGCTGCCGCAGGGCAACTGCGTTTTTATGATTAACGTTTAGTCCTTCCTGGATCTGCCCTATACGGCCTCTGAACAGACGTATAAGCTGCCTACGCCGTTCATAAGGATAAATACCCTGCTGTAGAAGCACCAAGGGCAGCAGAAGAAGCGCACCGACGATACCGCACAGAAGCATTTGTTGCGGCGAGTGGCCGAAAAAGACAGTAGCGGCCAGCAATATGACACTAACGACAAGGTCTTTACGAAAATAACGTTTGGCTCTGAGTCTGGCATATTGCTCTACAGGGACTAGTGTATCCCGACCACATGATGTGCACTCTTCTTCCCAAAGGGCGGTAAATTGTCCACAACGCTTGCAGACTCTTAGCTTTTGGAAGGCGTACTCTGTGCGGGTAAATGGGCGAAATTGTACAGCTTGTTTGGAACTATTCATTGTGCTCACTTCTCCGGTTCAGCAGCGCTAGAAGCTCGGTGTCGATTTGTGTAATCGACGGGGCGCGTTTTTTATGTATATAGTAAATTAGTGATTTGATGGCGACAAAAAGAAACATAATCGCCAGACATCCGTATGAGATCATAGTGTATTTCCTCTTTCTACTTGGATTTTTACTTCAATATTTTACATGGGCGGGTTTCGCTATTGTTATTTTTGTCGTATAAAGGAGAAGGCTGGTGCCCGATTGCCCTTGTTGGGGTATAATTATATCATTACTGCAGGATATTGGTAAAATCTCGCGGTATAACAGGCTTTTGGGTTGGATTCAGACCATTCGGGCAGTATTTTCAGCTGGCGCTCATGTAAAACTCATTATAATTTAATAGTAGGGGAGTACAACTGTAATTTAGAATGAGAATTAACCGGCAAAGGGGTACAAGCGATGTTTAGTAGAGACAGAAAATGGTTTTTGGTCATCGGAATCATATGTACAATGATCATGACCTCGATTTTGGCATGGCAGCCAAAGATGGCGAATGCAGCTTCACCCTCTGCTTCTAAGGTGGATGCGGTGCTGGTCGTCGATGTAAGTAATTCAATGAACACCAGTGATCCTGGGAAAATTGGCAATGAAGCCATGAAAATGTTCATTGATATGCTGTCGACGCAAAATGACAAGGTCGGGATTGTAGCGTATACGGATGTCGTACAGCGTGAGAAAGCCTTGCTTAATATTACATCCGAAGCGGATAAGCAGGAACTGAAGACGTTTATTGACGGACTGAACCGGGGGGCGTATACTGACACCTCCGTGGGTGTCAAGGAAGCAATCCGCATTTTGCAAGATGGTAAAACAGCTGGACATGCGCCTATGATCGTCATGCTGGCCGACGGTAACAACGATTTTAATAAGACGACAGGTAGAACCGAAAGCCAATCCGATCAGGATATGGCACAGGCTGTAGCCGAGGCTAAAAATAGCGGCGTTCCGATCTACACCATCGGCTTGAATGCAGATGGGAAGCTGAATAAAAACAAGCTCGCCGACATAGCGCAGCAAACGGGCGGCAAGTCCTTTATTACAAGCTCAGCGGATGACCTGCCGAACATTTTGAGTGAAATTTTCGCCAGCAATTTGAAGTTGAAAGTGGTGCCTTTGCAGTCCATTACGGCAAACGGCGACTATCAGGACGTAACGGTAACCGTACCGAACGATAGTGTGCTGGAGGCTAACATTTCGATCATGTCCTCGAAACCGGTGGATGCGAGACTGTTAGACCCGTCGGGCAACACCAAGCCGATTCCTTCGAGCGATGTGCTGCTGTCCAAGTCCAAAAGCTACTCACTGATTAAACTGCTCAAGCCTGCGGCTGGTGACTGGAAGCTCCAAGTCAAGGGAGTCCAGCAGGATCAGATTGATATTAATCTGGTATTTAACTATGATCTGGAGCTGAAAATGGACGCACCGCCCGCCAAATCATACAAAAAAGGCGATGCAGTTCAAATTCGTTCCTACCTGACGAGCAATAGCCAGCATCTTCAGGATCAGGAATTGTATGCGAATATGAATGCTGTTCTGAAGGTCAAGGATCTGGATTCCGGTACAACGAATGAGGTGCCGTTAACCAACGCAGGGGATTCTTTTACCGGTTCCTATACGATTCCAGATGAGCATGACTACGAACTAACCGTTAGAGCAGAGGAGAAGAGCTTCTACCGTGAAACACAGCCTGTAACCATTAGTGCTAAAGCAGGGGCGACGAGCGGTACAAATACGGGCACGACTCAGCCAACAACACCTGCTGAAAAGTCCAAGCTAATGCCACTCATTCTTTTAGGGCTGGGACTGCTCGTTCTGCTGGTTGCCGCATATTTCATCTGGAAGGCTATGAAAAAGGCCAACCGTGGCTTTGTCGGTCAAATCGTACTGGAAATCCGGGATGAGAACACTGGCGAAAAAACGTATCCGCAGTACAAGAAGCTGAACACCTTCCGGGGCAAATTTAATCTGCACCAGTTGCTGCAACTGGCACCGGAATTTGCTGGAACCGACAAGGTTGTGTTCACACCAGCCAATCAGGATCGTATCATTGTGCGCAGTACCTCCGAGATTACGATTGAAAAATCCGGGCGGGCTGTAGACACAGGCAACGGTCTTGAACTCAAAAACGGTGATCGTCTGACCATCCCGTTAGCCAGTGTGGACAAAACCATTTTGCTGGAATTTATTTCAGTAAACAGCTAAACGAACCCTTAGGAGGTCATATCTATGAAACCAGTAGTTAGAGAGCATATCCAACAATTAGACGTATCACTCGGCGGGGGGATCGTAAGCGATAAGATCAGAGTGGATACTATTGATAATCCTATTTTAATTATCGGACTCGGAGGTACGGGAATTGATGCCCTTCTCCGCTTGAAATATCAAATTAACCGCAGATTCAAGCTTCCAGCAGATCCGATCTCCAAGAAAAAGAGCGATAAACCGGACAATGTGGAATTTCTCGCTTTTGAAACGAATGAACAAGACCGCAACAAAAAATACAAGGGGATTGGTTTGGACCCCATCAATGAGTTTGTATTGCTGTCCAATGCGGAAATCGGCGGATTGCTGCAAAACCGTAGCATTCTAGAGCCGTACATTACCGATTGGCTGTCTCCAGAGCTGAGCATTACCGATGGTATGAACGGGGCGGCAGGGGTACGTCAGGCAGGACGATTACTGCTGTTCACCAAAATTAATCAGGTCGTTCAAAGCATTGACAAAAAAATCAAAACCTTGTCTGAGGGCACCAATAAGAAGCTTATGGTGTTCCTGCTGTCCGGTTTGTCCGGCGGTACAGGAAGCGGTACTTTCCTCGATATCTCATATATCGTCCGAGGAATTATTGAGCGCGATTATGGCTCTGCAGGTGTAGACCGTGTAAATACATTAGGGTATCTGTTTACACCGGATATCAATTTGGCGAACAAAAGCCTGAGTGAGCATACACGTGAATATATTAAAAAGAACGGCTATGCTGCACTGAAAGAGCTGGACTACTGGATGAATGTAGACAGCCGTGGTGAACGCTTTAAGCAGCAGTACGGAAATATTTTGACCGTGAACTCGCCGCTTCCGCCGTTTAATCTGTGCCATCTCATTTCGGCCACGAATACGGAAGGCAAGCTGTTGGAAAATGCTTATGATTACTGCATGAATGTCACCGCCGAAAACATCACCAACTTTATGGCGAGTGAGGAAAAACAATCCGGCGAAGAATTTGCCATTCATGACTATATCAGCAATATCCGTACCAACATCGCACAAATGAATAAGGCGTATCCAGCAAACTACGATTACAATATTATCGGGGCTTCCTCGGCGGTGCTGCCAATGGAGGAAATGACGACATATCTGGCTTATCGAATGTTTGGCAAAATGTCCAAAATGTTCGAGCAATCGCCAAATCAAGAGGATGTAGAGAAGTTTGCCCGCAAGCTGGGCGTGGATCTGGATAGCATGATCAAAAACTTTGAATCCCGTGTACCTGAGCCGCTTCCGGGCTTTGAAAACAGTGAACGGTTAAGTTATAGCAATGTCGTTAAAATGCAAGTTGTCAATATGGACACCGAGCTGGAGCAAACGTTCCTGACGCGTGCCCGCGAAGAGTATATCAAAGCGAAGAAGCAGCTTCCTGGTGAAATTACAGGACAGTTTACGGATCAAATTCGCCGGATGTTTCTGCATCCTGAGCAAGGACCGTTTTATGTATCCCGCATGATTTATACTGAAAAAGGATTTAGCTTGCTGAAAATGCTGCTTTCATATGTGGAGACGTTGCGTGAATCACTGCACCGTATTCCGACGGACATTGAATGGGCGCGTGAGCAGGCGAACGAAAAGTTGGGCGATGCCAAGAGCGCGTTTGTATCCAAGGATAAAAAGAAAAATGCGTACATTGAAGCGAAAATTAATGAATATTGGCTGCGTGCTGATGTGGAACGTACAGAGCAGCTCATTGAATTTTATGAAGACCTGTATGACCTGTTGAATAAGGAAAATAGCCGCATTTATAATGTATTTACTGAAATTTTGAACGCATTGAGCGCAATATTCGAGAAGAATGGTGATCTGCTGATTAACGGCGAGGAACAGTCCGATCACAAAGGTAACAAAACGTACTATTGGAATCTGGTAAGTGTACCGGATATTTCTGAAGTTGTGACCAAGCTGCTGGATAACCGCAACGGTGACGATTTGATTCGTGATTTTGCCCAAGAATTGCTCGAAAATTCAGATCAATGGGTGAAGGATCAGGATATGGACATCATCAGCTCAATCTCCAATTTCTTGACTGATAAGTTCGGTGATCTCATTACCCGTTCCATGGAGGATTTCCTCGTCATGAAATACGGGCAAGATGAAGCCATTGAAAAATTTGTGGAGCGCTACATTGCGAGCAAACTGGATGAGGAAGCTGTACCTGTGTTCCATCTGAGCAATAGCTCTGGCAACTTGTACTTCCCGTCTTGGGGATTCGTTTCGGTACCTGTACAGTCGCCTAATATCCTAAAAGGCATTCGCAATTATCAAAATAATGCAATTGGAAAATCACACTTTACTATTAAAGAAAGTGAAGTTCGTAACCGGATTTTCTGGCTCAATACGCGTAATGGTGTTCCTCTGTTTGTATATACGCCGCTCAAAGTGTATGAAGAAAGCTATGAAAAAACGATTCTTGACCGCGAAGGTATTGGCCGCCATCTGGTGCAAACAGGCCAGAACAACTGGACTAATCTGCCGTCGCCGATTCCTGAAAAGTCATGGGGCGAAACTTACGTCAATTCTCGTGTGCAAGCATATAATGCACGCATTCGTAATGATTTTGACCGTGCCAAGTCACTTGGTGTGATTCGAGAAAAGGATGTCGATCAGAATACGAGCAGCCGCTTCACTGTAATCCGTTCACATGCGCTAGATCTGAATGCGATGCTGGCAGGCTACGATATGCGCTTGCATGAATCCAAGCCGAATTTGGGTGAGGTGAAAAGAGCATGGTCTGAGTTGAAACGTCTGCTGGCTGAAGGGCTGGAGCAGGCCGGAAGCAAGGACATCTTTGGCAGCATCAATGAAGAGATGGCGAAGGAAAACCTGATCCGTTCACCAGAGTTAACACAGGTGGTTCGTGAAGAACTGGTGAAATATACACAAATTGAAGCGAAAGCCGCTGAACTGGAAGCTTTGCTGGGTAAATATCAGGATGAAGAAAAATGGCTTGATCAGTTCATTCAGGCTCTCTATACGGACACGATTACGAAAAAAGGCGCTTTGTATGTCTATGATCGTGACGAAGAGGAAGAGGCTTGGGAGCCGTTTGCCAACGTCATGAAGAGTCGCAATTATGTGGAGTTTGAAGTGTTTACAAACTTCCGTGGTTTGGAAGAAAAGAAATTTGCAGCTCTAATGCGCAAGGCGGATCGCCGTGATGCTGTATTGACTTCATCTGAGGATATTACACCATTGCTGGCAAAGCTGGATGAACTGGCTGCGACTTATACAGAGGCCCGTAATCAATTGGAATATGAAAAGGTGGAGCTGGCTAACGGAGCGGAACTTTATGCATTCTATGCTCAAATGGCTGGAAAATTAAACGACATCCGCAGAAAGTTGAAGTAAAGTATGAGAGAGCAGCTGTTACGTTATGCGGCTGACTATGCAGCCGCAGAGGACCAATTAATCGGAAGCGGGGATGGACGCAGCAGCATCCATTTCCCGTCCGTGTTTCTTTTTATCGGGGATCGCATGAATCCGGTGATGAACACCATTGCAGATATCAACCGGACCAAGTGGGATAACAGCACGGGAGTAACGTATATTCAGATCCGCTCGCAGGAGGAACATGCGGCTGTAGATCGTTCGGTGGATGCTATTATTCATACGATAGCGGTACCGGAGGAAAGTGGCCACCAAACGATACGCCGTGACTTACACCAAGCTTTTTATACACATGAATCGCAGCTAATTGAGCTTAACACCGCGTTGCGCCGGGCTAGTGGACATCTGGCAGATTACGGTCGGTTGTATTCTTCGTTCGAGCGTGTCCATTTGTCGATTTTGACGACAGCGGATGACCCCATGAACGTATTAATCCCTGAAGTTACACTGTTGGCGGAGTATATTTTTGCACAGTCTTTTAAATCGGTACAAATGGATCTGTATGTGTTGGTGAATGAAAGCGATCAGACTGCCCAATTTGGCTACAGTAGTGCAACGTCCGTTGCTTTCATGCGAGAGCTGGACTATATCCAGAGTCCGGAGTATACGTTTACGGCACCGCTTCATATGACCGAGGACAAATTGACCATTCCGGTATCCCATGCTCCATCGCCGTTGTTCGATCTCGTCTATGTGCTGTCCGACAAGAACGAACGCGGCGTAACGGTGCCGAATAGTCTGCGAGAAAGCTGTGACATCATTTGCCACATTCAGCTTCTTAAAAACCGTTATCAGGCAGGAGATTCCTATCGGTCACAGGATGGGGGATACAACAATACATCGTTTAAAAACAACATCATGACGGAATCCGGGCGGCAGGGTTATGTGTCGGCTGGATTTTCCCGAGTCAACCGCCCTAACCAGTCAATCGCACTTACGGTGCTGTATCACTTTTATGTGAAGCTGTTAGAGCGTATGAGAACAGAGCAGGAGTGGGACATACGCGATAAGCTGAATTATTTTGGTTTAGATGCTGCTGAGCGCGGTCGCACGCGAAATGATCTAGTTCCTGGTAATGAAGCGATCACGGACATGAGTGCACTGATGACCAGCGGAGCCAGCTACGGCTCGTTGAAGCGAATGACATTACGTGAGGCGGAGGAGGCCTTGTTTGGTCAGGGCTGCGAAGCCTTTTTCCGTGATAATTGTGAACGGATTGTGCACAAACGGTTGGGAGATTTTCAGGCGGAATCAGGTCTGCAGTTGGCTGTGAATGCAGCTGCCAAGGAATATCCTGAAATCGGATTTTTCGAGCTGACAGACTGGACGGATGAAAATAAAACAGGGAATGTGCTTACGGCTGTTCGGGGGCTGATTCGTGATACGTCCAATGACTTGCAGATTAGTGCCGCTGAACTGGATACCCTGTATAACGGGCGGGTGGAGGACCAGCCTTTTCAACGACTACCACTCATGGATAAGCATAATGTGCGCAGCTTGATCCGTTACCTGACCGAGACAGTTTACGGGCACAAGCTGCACATGCTGCGGATTCAAGCGGATTTGGAGTTACTTCGCCGCTATGAACTGGCACTAGAGAAATGGCATGCACAAGCGAAGCATATTACAGTACAGCTTGCCAGCCTGGAGCGTGAACTGCATCAAGCTGCAACGGACAGTATTCGGCAGGCCGACAGTTACACAGGTCAAAACCTGTTCGAGTATTACGAGCGTGTGACAGAGGATGTCATGCGTGAGCTGGAAAGCAAGCGGGGAAAATCTATATTCTTTGATACCCGGCATATGGGGCCTGTATCCGGATTGCTGGACGGGGGTCTGTCCGCATTGGTGGATCGACTTACGCAGACCTGTCGTACCTTGATTCTCAGTTCACAGCCGTTTAATCAGACCTTCGAAGAAGAATTATTGCGGCGTGCGAATGTAGCTGCTGCATATGAAAATCGGCTGGTCGTTCCGAAGGATGAGCTGTTTAGAAAACTGTATCAAACGTTAGAGGAACATGGCGGAATTAACGTACGTTTGCTCGACTATACCCATGAGCATCGGTATGAAGAAAAGTACTTCTTTGGTGACTACGAAGGCGAATTTCTTCCTTATGCGATGGATGTGGACATTACTTCGCGTATTTACAAACTGGGTTTTGTGCATGAGCGCCGCAGTAGCGGGGTGGAAAAACTGCATTTGATGGGCGGCTTCCATCTGGAGGATCTGATGGTTTACCGCAACGGCAAAACGTATTATGAGACATATACTGCGAATGGTTTCGTGTTTCACGGAATCGACGTGGACCGGTTGCCGGAATTGCGGTAGCCACATATTCATCCTACTTTAATGATGGAAGGAAGCAACGATTCTTATGAAGCAGCGTAAATTTAACGTTCTCCTATTACTGTTCGGCTTGCTGGGCGCTGTAGTAGGCTTCATCTTGGGAGAGCTTATTCTTCACAAATTGATAGGGCATTGGCCGCATATCATCGTGATCGGGCTGTATTTTGGCATCATGGCCCTGTGCATTGGCCTAGGCTGTCTGATTGGCGAACTGATTTCGCCACAGTTAAATGGACATTCATGGCGGCAGCGCTACTCCGGGTTATCCTGGAGGTTACTGGTGCCTGCTACGTTGGTGATGTTGTTCGTGGCAGGTCTGCTATTGGAGTTGGGCTATCAGGTTAACCCTGAAGGGCGCAAGAGCGTACAGGACCTCGTACTTGTGATTGATAATTCCGGAAGTATGCAACAAACAGATCCTGATAATGAACGCCTAACGGCTGCCAAGAGTCTGATTGCCCAAATGGATGGAGACAAGCGGGTAGCCATTGTTTCATTTGAATCTGCTGCGCAGTTGGTTCAGCCATTTACTCCCATTGGCACAGATGCAGAGAAGCAAGCGGTATATTCTAAAATCGATAGTATGCAAACTATAATGTCAGGCGGTACAGAGATCGGGCTTGCTTTGGACGAGACGATCAAGGAGATTGAAACCCAAGGCAATGCGGAAAAAGGTTCTCTCGTTATTATGCTCTCTGATGGTTTTAGCGATCTGGATACCCAGACAGCATTGGCTCCTTATATCGCCCGCCAGATTCCGATTAATACGATCGGGCTGAAACTGGCAGAGTCGGATGGTATAGCCTTATTGCAAAATATTGCTAACCTGACAGGTGGAACTTATTCTAATGTAGCCAATGCCCAAGGACTTACTCAGGCGTTCGGTAAAATATATAACAAAATCGGTGATCGCACACTGGTAACGGAGCGGACAGGTGAATATGCCGACAGTCTGTATTTTGCCATTTATCGTGTAACGGCTCTGGTCATTATCGGCGCTCTATTGGGATTAGCTCTTGGGCTGATGTTCGATAACCGTTTTCTTGCACGGAATTTCGCCATTGGTGGAGTCCCGGCAGGCTTGCTCGCTGGCTTTATTTTGGAAAAAGGATTATCTGGATCGCCTATAGGCGACTTGATGATTCGTTTGTTGGCAGCGCTCGTACTGGCAGCCCTTATTGCTGTCTTTTCGCTTGTTCTGCCGATTGCGGAAAATACTCGCCGATCTTCCGGTGGAGGAAGTCAGGGTGAGTCGTCAGGACGCCGAAGAGGGGCACCGGAAGCCCCGACGCGCAATCGACGCAGCAGTGGATTTTAGAACGGGAGGCTGGAACTTATGCAGTATAGGGAAGCACAGCCCGGTGATCCTATTATTTCGGAGCTGAGCCACAAAATTGATGACAACCGGGTTGTGTTACGCTGGCAGTGGCCTGAGGGCGCAGCCGTGGTATATATTGCGAAGCAATCAGCCGATGCAGGTGTGAATGGGCAAAATAAAGGTGAAGTTTTACCGCCTTTTTCAAGCCTAAAACTTTTTACACGCGAGGAGTATAAGGCTGCTGGCAGCTATCGTGACCGAATTGAAGGCATTGGACGCGTGCGGTATACCGTGTATCCGGCTGTTCGGGAGGATGGAGACACTTACGTGATCCGTCAGCAAGACGGAGCCAACCAACTGGAGTTGAGCACCGGAAGGGCTAAAATCAGATATGCGGTTCACCATAAAAAAGGCTGGTTTCGCAGCCGCAAAACCGTCCAAATTCAGGTGACAGCCGAAGTTCCTGTCCCGCAGGAGGCGCTTTGCTACGTGAAGAAGCGTGGGGGCTATCCCGCAGATCGGGACGATGGAACCTTGTATCCGTTCACAGCACCTTTTGTTGCGGGACGGAATGTTTTACCCGCTGTTGAAGTGGGGGGAGATGAATATGTGCGGCTGTTTTTTACGGACGGCCAGAAATATGGCACGGTATATGAATTAGTTCCTGAATGAAAGGAGGCCGCAACCGATGAGTTTTCTTAGCAATTTATTCAGAAGAAAGCCACAGGCAGCGCCAAGGCCGTTATTTTATGATATTGTGTGCCCTTATTGCTTTAGTAAATTCTCCCCGGAGGAAGTAGTATTCCGTGCTTCTCATCACCGTGAAGATGACGAGGACTACGCTTTGGGTGAAGATGAGCTGTTGAACAAATATCGGGAGCGTTTTGGCTTGGACAGTGTGCATGATATGGAGGCGATTTTACATCCCCTTGATGTTCCTGAGGAACATCGATTGTATTCTGATCATGTACTGACAGGACTGACCGACCGTTATGGCGAGCTGACGCGTCACCGACTGTGCCCGCACTGCCATAACGAGTTGCCCGTGACTGCGGGTAAGGTGCCTAGCAATATCATTTCGATTATTGGAGCTTCGCAGGCAGGGAAATCTGTTTATATGACCTCCCTGATTCACACGCTGCAACATGTTACGGCCGATCATTTTGACGCGGCTTGCATGCCACTCAATGCAGAGATCAGCCGAAAGTTCCGCACTATGTATGAGGAACCCTTATTTGAAAGAGGCGATCTGCTTACATCGACACAAAAAGAAAAGATGCAGGAGCCTTTTATCTTCCAGTTCGTATTTAAGGATGAGGAAAAGCCGCCACTGACGCTAGTGTTTTTTGATGTCGCCGGTGAGGGAATGGTAGATCAGGACTATCTGGGACTGCATGGACAGCATATTAAGAATTCTGCAGGTATTCTCTTTATGGTCGATCCACTACAAATCCGCTCTATTCGGGAGCGCATTAAGATTAACCTTGGCGATAAGCCGGGTGAGTGGGTCTCACAATATGATGAACCGCGTGACGTTGTACTTACGATGTTCGGTGATTTTATTGCCTATCAGGAAAAAGGGAAAACGGACATTCCGACCGCTGTCGTCCTGACCAAAAGTGATATGCTTACTGCGTTGGCAGATGAAGAAGGCACATACATCAAGACGAACAGCAATATTTTTAATCCGATGGAGCATCGCAAATATATGGATTTGGATGAGTTTGCGAACATTGATGGCGAAGTTCGGCGCTTCATCGAAAAGGTGGATAAACCGTTCAAGGGCACGATGGATGTATATTTTACGGATACGGCCTATTTCGCGGTTTCCGCGCTGGGTAGCAATCCGGTTGAGCAAAAGCTGCAAGGGTTGGTTAGTCCGATCCGTGTGGATGAGCCATTTATTTGGCTGCTTTATAAGTTGAAGTACATTGAGGGGAGAGAATCACAGTGAGTTATGCTACCTCTCATTTGATACAACAGCAGATGTACACACGGGAACGGCGTGGTATTTTCCGTTCTACGGAAGGCTTCGATACAGTGGCTAATTCCAAAGGATTGGATGCTTCTTTTATTAAAAAGGTGCTGCATCCCTTATGTGTATATGATGCGCCTGCTGCTTTGACGGCGCGCGGCGAGAAACAGGAAAGTGTCTATCCGGAAGCCATACATCTGGTACGGACGGAGTCCGGGGATGTAGTACTTGGCCGCAGTATTTATAAGGCTGCGGATTTTACTGGGCTACGAAGCGCCCTTTTCACGCACAACTATGTGATTCCAGCCGGACATGGTGAATCTCCGTCTGACTATAAGCAGTGGCTGAACACCTCCTTTGTTGATACTTATGATATTGAGCAGGGAACGGATTTGCCGGAATTGGAGCGCCTACCAGGTGGAAGTGTATTTCCGGCTGTTGACCCGTCTACAGTGCTGGCTCAATTGCAGCTGAGCGAAGAAGTGTTCAAACAGCTTTTATACGCAGTCATGATGTCCGCAGCGGGTCGCAAAAAGGTATACGTAGCGCTGAATGTTCCTGTAGAAGCGGTCGGATCTTCAGCCAAGCAACTGCTTGTTGTGTTATATGCAGCACTGCCTTATGCATTTCGCAACAGACTCGGATTTCTTACATATGCACAGGAACCAAACAGCAGAAAAGGCATTCACTTGATGTTTGTTGAGCCTTTTAGTTTGCGTCCCGGTGATCGGAATGTAGAAAAGGACTTTGTATTTGACCTGTCTAATCATAGTCGAATACTTAATGTGGATGCAGAGCAGGTGAGACAGCCGTATTTTGACTGGATCGTCCGTACGTTGTTGAATGGTGAGACGCCGGACGATTTCTTCAAATTTGCCGAGCAAATGCTGACAGGTATGGAGGCTGGGCGTGATTTGACGCCATCCAGCTATCATGAGCTAATTACGTTGTACAGAATTGAGCAGGGAGAGCGGGCATTATACAACGAACAACGAATCACTGTGTTACGAAGCCTGACTGATTATTTATCGCCACCCGATGCGCTGCCACGTAAAATGAGGCTGAATGATCTGTTTCTGTCGTTCTTTGATCATGAATTTGATCGGGTGAAGGATGGATATATTCCGGATGTAGGCCTGGTAGATAGTTTCAAGGACTATTATAAAGTTCATGCACGCAGCAGCGAAAATCGGTTGGTGGAATATTTAATCCGTTCGCTAAACAATGCTTATACTGCCAGAAATACGGAAGCAGTCACGTATATTTATCATACAATTGAAGAGAATCCATCATTAGGCAAGGCATATTTTACGAAAGTGTTGGGTAATCCGGCACTGACAAAAATGCTGTTCATTCCCTACATGGACAGTCAGATGAAAAGAACACCGGATGCCAAGGGGCTGCTGGCTGTTGTGCACGAATGGGGCAGTAGGTATATCGAAGTGTCGGCGAATGCCGATTTTCAGCTTTTGGCAGAATCTGCACTGATGGGTCGACTGCGTGCGGAAAGAAAACCAGTAGAGGCTGTGGCTGCCATTCACCAACGCTTGCGTCAATGGGACAGCAACTCTGCCGTAGGCAAACTGTCCCCGCTGGAGCAATCTGGATTGACAGAACGCTTGCAGGAAGCGTCGGATCGGTATTTACTTACCGAAGTAGAGCTAAAGGAAATATCACCCGATCAGGTCGTACAGATTCCTTTTTTCACACGGCCTGATTTGGTGCAGTGGGTTGGAAAGCTGCCTGCTCCTCTTAAGGGACAAGCTGTGCGATTAGTTGCGGCTTATGATTGGTTTAACACGGAGGACCCGGAACCGTCGGTGCTGGACGGTCTGGAGCCCGGCGAAGTAGAAAAGGTACAGGATTGGGCTTACAGCTGGCTGCCCCAGCAGCTTGCGGAAGGCCATTTTGCCCGTCTGTTGCCTGCCTTTTATCGTTCTGACGGGCCGGGAGAGGGAATATTGGATTTCGCTCGCCTGGTCAGTTCGATTCGCAAATGGGCAAAGGATAACGATACGATGTACCGCTTTATCCGATGGTCGGAGGAACACCCTGAGTTTGCTACTCCACGCGGCGGTTTTGAACCATCCTACAGACGTGCGCTACTTCTATTCTTCCAAAAGGAAGGACGAGAGGGACTGCATAAAAAAACGCTGTGGCGTCAATATTTTGAACCTGCGAAGCCTGCCTTTAAAAATTTCTATTTGGCAGCAAAGCGTGAGACGGACACGCCTCTGGTCAAAACGCTTCGTCGTTTCCGTAAAGGTGGGGTGATTTCCGGGATCGTGCTGATTGTCATTGCAGGTACGCTAGGCGGCCTGAAAGCAACCGGGGTGATCGGATCTGCTGACACACCTGCGCCTGTTGCCACTCCGAAGCCTGTACAACAACAGCCTGTAGAGCCTACAGTGCCCGTAAAAAAGGAGCCTACGGCGATAGTGACACATGTGCCTAATACCAAGTCCACTACGAAAATGGTCAAGCTGTTGTTTGCGTTTCAGACATCGACAGAGCAGGCAGAATTTAAGCCGAAGAAGCTCGTCATTGTCGGTGCGGATCAGCAGGAGCACTTATACGAAAATTTTACACTTGCTGAACAGAACGACAAGGAAGCAGCCAGTAAGGCGAACAATGATCCATCCGGTGATGTAAACACTGGGAGCGCCACTACAAAAAGCACGACAGCAGATGGACAATCCACGGACAATGGTTCCACAGCTCGTGGGGGTACATCCAGTGGAAAAAGTGGTGATCAATCTGGAGCAGTGACTGGCAACACGGACGGAGGCTTGACTTCGGAGATTACTACTGAGGGTAGTGGCAATGGAGCAAATACAGACACAGACACTGACACACCATCGGAGTATGATCTGAAGAAGTATCCTTATCGTACGCTATTGACCCTTTGGCAGCGGTTGGAACTGAATGATGCTAGCACGGTTACCGTTGATGGAGAAGAATATCCGCTAGTTCAAGTGAAAACTGCGGACTAAGCAACTATAAAACAGAAATGAATGATGAATGAAGTAAAAGACGGGTTTCCTTCAAAGGACTCGTCTTTTATTGTGCCTATATTTCCATAAAGGATGAATTTGTAATTCAAAATTAACCCTATCTAATAAAGCATCATGTTACGAAAGTATTGACACTAAGTAGACAGCTGATTAAAATTAGTTGGAATTCAAACTATTAAAATTAGATAGATATGGAGGTTCGTAGTGAGATGGGAAGCGAGGTGTATCCCGTTTGTCTTCCTTGGGAGGAAGAGAGCACGATGTATTTAATTAAATGGATTTTCACTACCGTCCGGCGCGAAATTGAAATAGCACTGCGCCCTTTGGGGCTCACCTCCCCACAATCGCAGACGCTCTATATACTGGCGATGTCGCCTGGAGTCACCAATACGGATTTGGAAAAGCTATTGCTTATTGATAAATCAAGCGTTACTAGCCTGGTTAACGGGATCGTTAAGAAAAACTGGGCAGTACGCAAAAGTCACCCGGAAGATGCACGCATGAAGCAAATCTATTTGACTGAGGAAGGCTTGAAGATTCACAAGGTAGCTGAACGTACTATTGAGGCAATTAAAAGCTCGGTAGGGGAAACGTTATCTGTCGGAGAATCGGAGACGCTGCGCGGCCTGCTTAAAAAAATTCTCCGCGACTACCACCCTGCGGACGCCCGTGCATGAGCGAATATATAGAGATTTTACCCGGATAGGGGTATTCAAAAGCAGTGAATTACGATCTTAGATAAGAGGTTTACAGGAGAGGGAGACAACCAAATGATAAATGAACAAACTTATCCGAATGCGGATAAGCTTATGCGTGTGCTAGCTTTCACACTTGTTTTTTCAGTGATGAACGCTTTTATGTTTAATGTCGTTATGCCTGTGATTCGAGAGGAGTTTCATATTAGTGCTTCCGATGTAAGTTGGTTGCTGACTGGCTATATGATCGTGTATGCGGTTGGCTCGGTGACCTACGGCAAATTGGCAGATAAATATCGTCTTAAGGATTTGCTGACGTTTGGGATTATCTTTTTTGCACTGGGTTCGCTTATTGGACTGTTGGCCAATCAATTTTGGATGCTCATTGTAGCTCGTTTGCTTCAGGCTGCAGGGGCTGCTGTTATTCCGGCCACTGCTATGATCGTCCCAGTCCGTTATTTCTCGGCTGAAAAAAGAGGACGTGCTTTGGGCGTCACAGCAATCGGCTTGGCGTTAGGTACTGCACTGGCTCCGATTATTTCCGGTTTGATCACAGGCTTTGCAAGCTGGCGTTTTTTGTTCGTCATTTCCATGCTGCCACTGATCGCATTGCCGTTCTTTCGTAAATATTTGGACGATCAGCGTGGAGAGGATCAGAAGTTCGATTTTCTTGGTGGATTATTGCTGGGTGGAACAGTAGCCTTCTTATTACTTTCGATTTCGCAAACCAATATGATGTTTTTTCTGGTCGGTATGGTGCTGTTTGCACTGTTTATATGGCGCATTAACACTGCACATGACCCATTCATCCAGCCGAAGCTGTTCCGTAACAAACAATATTCATACGGGCTCCTTATCGCTTTTTTAGGGACGGGGATTAGCTTTGGATTGCCGTACTTGGCACCGCAGTTTCTGAACAGTCTCAATCAGCTTACGCCCGCAATAATTGGACTGGTTATGTTTCCGGCTGCTATTGCTTCGGCTCTATTGGGTAAAAGAGGGGGGCGTTTGGCGGATAGCAAAGGAAATTCGTTTCTCGTCTATACAGCTGTATCGCTTTTGTTTATTTGTTTTATCAGCTTGTCTACGTTTGTGGGTGCGTCTCCGTATCTGATTTTGTTTTTGCTTATTTTCGGAAACGTAGGTCAGACCTTCATGCAAATTGCCATGTCCAACACGATTTCTCGTACCTTGTCGAAAGACCAGATTGGTGTTGGAATGGGGCTGCTATCTCTGCTGAATTTCATTGCCGGAGCGATTACGACAAGTATCTTGGGCAAAACGCTAGATAGTTCGTCGTCCTTTCATCTGAATCCTGTCGTATCTAATGTGCAGGTGTTCAACTTTAGCAATATTTTTACGGTGCTTGCACTGATTGCGCTTGTGACGATGGGACTTTATGCGTTGCAATTCCGAAGGGGTCCACGCGGTAATACGCCTGCTGTTGAACAAGGATAAACATTTGATGTAACCTCATGCCAAAACAAGGGTATAATATAGAAGGAAAAGTTCATCTATGGAAGGACGGAGTGTCCGGCATGACAAGAAACCTTCAATATGTACCCTATGGTTATGAGCCTCCGATCGAGATGCATAAAGGGACCATGGTCTACTATGATACGTTCGAGCAGATTACAGCCAGAGAGCTGGAGCTTTTTGCCGAAACGGGGGCTGCATTATCTTTTACAAAGCTGGTGCTGTATCCGCTGCATGAAGAAACCGTCAGAAGAATGTGGAAGCAGCCGGTACGTTCGTATTACAAGCGGGTGGACGAGCTGGGAGAGTGGCAGCGGGAGCAGGCTTTGAGTGCTGTTGTCATTGAGAGCTGGGAAGGTAAGCGTAAAAAGTATACGCCGATTGAAGCAGCTATTCGTTTTTTGGCGGAAAAGTATACGACCCCACTTTTTTTGTACATGAGTCCTGAAATGGCAAATTTGTGCGCTTCCTATGCATCGTTTGGAGAATGGATTAGAAATGTCAGATTGGTGCTTTCGAGCGAACCACTACAACTTCATCCGAAGCTTGCACAGTACCGTAATCGCTGGAACACGGTAGAAGAAGCGATAAACCGTGACTCTAAGGTTGACAAAGCGGAGCATGAATTATAGAATAAAACTAATCGTAAAAATTACTATTGTAATTGTATACCATGTATTCCAATTAAGGAGGAAGAGAAATGCGCGTAATTGTTACCTTGGCATGCACCGAATCCGGTGACCGCAACTATACAACAACTAAGAACAAAAGAAATCATCCGGACCGTCTTGAAATGAAAAAATACTCTCCGCGTCTGAAAAAGTACACGATCCATCGTGAAACTAGATAATTTGAGGCCTGCTGTATAGCAACCTGAATTATCCTGCTTCCTGAGCGAAGCCTGTTAAGTTTGCAAAAGCCTGCGTTATGGAACCGGCGAAAACTTGAATTAGTCCAGTGGACAGAGCGTCTAAAGTTAAAGCTTGCATCTAAGAGAACGGCTTTTTTTCACGGCTGTATGATAGATGCTGAGCTACATGGCACGCTTTGCCTTTTGAATCGAAAGCACGTGGCTACCGACTTCTCCTGTGCTGGTGTCAGCATTTGGGACGAGCCGGAGGACCATTCACTATATGCTTATATAACGATGAAGGCTGACGAAAGATCCGGAGCGTTCGTGCAATGGGCGATGCGATATATGCGGCATCGTTTGCTTGTCGTTTACGAGCTTGAGCGCCAACCGTTAAGGTCTGTCGTCTTTTTTTCTGGGACATAACCGTTCCTTTTGCCAACTGATGGAGTATTGCGCCAGTACGTTTGAGGTTGAAACTAAAACTACATGAAAGATTAGGTGAAACTAATGAAAAAAGATATTCATCCAACATTGAACAAAGTTATCTTTTTGGACCCTAGCTGTGGATTTACTTTCCTGAGTGCTTCCACTAAATATTCGCAAGAAACGATGGAATGGGAAGATGGTAACACATACCCAGTTATCCGTGTAGATACTAGCTCCGCTTCCCACCCGTTCTTCACTGGTAAACAAAGAAACGTGGATATCGGTGGCCGTGTGGATCGCTTTAACAAAAAATATAACCTTAAGTAAGAACAGTCGAGCGTTGTGTTCATGGATTATGCTTATAATCTGTGAACATCGCTTTTTAAAAAACCTCCTGCATCTGCAGGAGGTTTTTTTGTCTTAATTTAGACCTGTTATTTATAGCGAAATGAAGCACTGTTCCCATTGGTCGGTAATGGATGCTTTGTCGAGCTGCTCCCCAATGAGCGTGACATATCCCTGACTCACGGGAAGTGCAGTAGGCTGCCACTCCAAGTGATTTCCTGAAAATTGCAAAAGCATTGTCCCTTCCTGAGGAAGCACGCAATAACCTTTCGCTCGAAGCAGAGAGGAGCCTAGCCCTGTCAGAAAGCGCTCCAATCGTTGTTTTTCGAGTGGCTGAGGAGAATATTGATGCAGCGTTAAGCTCTCCAAATGGGAAAACGAGTGGGTCTGGTTGGGATCGTGGCTGTGGCTATGACTGTGTGCAGAAATAACTTTGAACGGCGTACTTATAGAGGTAATACTGGGTCGTCCGGAACTTTTGACGGGAATGGGGACAGACAGTGCATCTGCATCAGTGGGCTGGACCTGTGCAGGTGCTGGTTGAGGTGTCTGTACAGGTTTCGCGGCAACGGATGTGGAGGCCAGAACAGGCTCTAGCAGTGGTTCAAGGTCAACCCGGCTATATTCAGTAGTTTGCAGCTTGGCCGTATCGTTGAGCTTGCGGATGCTTTTGACGACCTTCGTCACTTCACGGCTGCTTGCTGCATCCGTCTTGTTCACCACAATGAAGTCTGCGGTGCGCAGTTGTCCGTGCAGGGTGCGAACCAGTTCTTTATCAGCCGTAAAACGGCTATTGTATTCATGGAACAGCTCAGCATCCACAACACTGATGCTGTGAACCAGATAAAGCTGATCTGCCAGTAGAGGGGAGCGAAGCTCCTCCAGTACTTGTTCGGGGTTGGCTACCCCGGTGGTCTCCATGAAGATCAGATCTGGCTCCTGGCTGAGCAGGGTATGCAAAGCCCCTGCCAGTTCATTTCTTTTGCTGCAACAAATGCAGCCTTCTAGCAATCCTTCTACTGTTACGTCAGGCATTTCCTCTGAAATTATAGCGCTGTCTACATTATATTCACCCATTTCGTTCATTAAAACAACAGCACGAAGGGGAATTTGGCGGGTATGGGCTAACAGGCGCAAAAGCAGTGTTGTTTTGCCGCTTCCAAGAAAACCACTGATTAAAATAACAGGAACTTTGTTCATCATTTTTCCTCCTTGGCGGGGTTAGTGTGTTGTGTTCAAGCGATCAAAGGTAGCTACCGAGTCTGCTTGGGTATAGACATAAGGGGATTCTGGCTGCTCGACAGCGGTTATTTTTTCGGATCGAATTTCAAGTACGGGAGCGTTTCCCTTTTGTGCGGTATGCAGTGTTCCTTCAATGGTCACCCAGGTATCCTTGTCAAAGGACGGGGCTTTCTGGGATTGGACGATGATCCCGAAGGGCATGGCATCGGCAGTACAGCACATGACGAGGAATCTTCCTACTGCAAAAAGCCCTTTACCCGGCAGATTGTCGTCTTTATACACAAAGCCAGTCACCTGTACTTTTTTTCCTTCAAAAGCTTGTTTATATAATTCAATGGCTCCAATAGTTTCGGAAAAAATCTCTGGCTTGATCTGTATGATAGGTTGCTGATACAGGCGTTTCGCCAGTTCGGCGAATTCCACATTGTACTTATCAGGCGGAACGAACAGCTTATCCAGCGTTTCCTGACTCCATTTCCCCTCTGGAGGGGGCGAAGTGGGGACAGAAGATGCAGTTGATAAAAGGGAGGAGGTGGATGCTTTCGTGGTCTGTGTATCTGTTTTCCGTCGGATGTCCGGGTTGGGATACGTGAAGGACATGCCTTTTTTGGCGGCCATATCACTACCAAGTGCCTGATTGGGCAGCAAAGAACCGAATAGGAGCGGAATGAGCAGCATTCCATATACGAGTGTTTTTTTGAACCAGCTTTGCGGCAACGGGTGCTCACAATCACATACATCCTCACCGTCCCGCCCCCCAACGATTCCGTGCCATGCCATCGCCAATGCGATGAACAAAAGTGGTACAGGACAGAGTAGGAGTAGCTTTTGCATATGGGGAGCTAGGTAGTAATGAAGTGCATTCGTGCGGCTTAATGAGATAATGTATACAGCCAATCCGATCATGAGCAAGGAGCGCATGCCATATTGCCAGCGGATGCTAAAGGTTGAATTCACGTTTGTATTCACCTCCCCAATAACCATTCAGCAGCTATAGAACCCACTAGAACAAGTGAAACAATGAGCAAGGCCAGGATGGCGACAAATTTGGTGCGGAAGGTGCTTAGTAGCATGAGCGTGCCTTTGAAATCTAGCATCGGACCAAGTACAAGAAAGGCCGCCAGTGGACCCAGTGTAAAGGTATGTGAAAAAGCAGTCGCTACAAAGGCATCAGAGGTGGAACACAGCGACAGTATGTAGGCAAAACCCATCATAAAGGCGTACGATCCGACCGTTCCGTTGCTTAACGAAAGCATCTCATTACGTGGGATGAAGGTTTGGATGCAGGCTGTCAATAATGCGCCGATAATGAGATATTTACTCATGTCCAAAAACTCGTCCCCAGCATGTACAAAAAATCCCCGCCATGTGCGATTATGCCGATGAGTCTGATTGTTCTGCTTTTGCTGGTTAAAAGAGAGTAACGACCGTTTGAGCGGATGTACTCGCACAAAGGCATACACGATCAGTCCGATGATCGCGGAAACGGTAAAAGCCAAACCCGTTCGAACGGCAGTGACCTCGGGATGGGAAGGGAAAGCCATCATCGTCGCAGCCAGTACCACGGGATTGATAATGGGCCCGCTTAAAATAAAAGTGATACCCATATAGGCAGGCATTCCCTTGAGCATTAATTGGCGAACGACAGGGATCATGCCGCATTCACAGATGGGAAACAGTATACCTAGTAAGGAGGCCAGCAGGACACCCGGTACAGGATGTGCAGGCGCTATTTTGCGAATCCATGTCTCCGGTACAAGCCACTGCAAAAGGGATGAGACGAGCACACCGATCAGGAGAAACGGAACAGCTTCCAGAAAAATACCCATAAATACCGTTTTTAATGGCTGCAGCTGCCCCACATCTAACAAACGAAGCCACTGGGGAGATAGCGTGACAAGCACAGGGATGAGAAAGGCAAACGGAATCATAAAAGGCAGCATCTTCAACAGCGTACTGTTTTTCATTCCACGTCTCCTTGGGAATAAGGGTTCTTATCTACAGCCTATGCCTGTAAGGGGACAATCATGCCCGCCGGATTGTGTGTGAATCACCTCCCTATATTGACAAATCTGAGCATGCTCATATATATTTATACTCATTAATAGTAATTATTACGATTAAAATCCGATAAATGATTGCAAGAAGGAAATTTTTAAGGTACGATCCATATTAAATGTTGCAAAGACAAGGAGGGGTTATATGATACCGATTGTTGTTTTATCCGGTTTTTTGGGTAGCGGTAAAACCACTCTTCTTCAGCATGCGCTGGCTTACTACAAGGAAAAGGGTCTCAAGCCAGCCATTTTGATGAATGAGTTGGGTGATGTTAATCTGGACGGTAGTTTGGTGAATGGACAAGCACCCATGAAGGAAATGCTCAGTGGCTGTATATGCTGTACCATTCGCGGGGACTTGGGCGTCGAGCTCATGAATCTTGCTGAGGAATATAAGCCGGACGTGATTATTGTAGAATGTACCGGAGTGGCTAACCCGATGGAGATTGTAGATGCAGTGACAGACGCCTCCATTTATTCTACTATGATATTACAATCCATTATCACGGTCATAGACGCGCGTCAATTTTTGGATTTTGCCTCGGGGAACGAGAGAAGCAAATCGCTTCGTTTGATGCAGGATCAGCTTCGATGCGCTTCCAAACTGATTATTAACAAGACCGATTTATTGGCTGCGGGCGAGTTACAGAAAGTACAGGCCCTCGTAAAAGAGTTAAATCCATATGCTTTGACTGTGAGCACGCAACGAAGTGACGTGGACGCTGGAATTTTTTTCTCCACTCAAGGACAGGAGCGTATGGATGTTTCGCGACATAAGGAATCCGCAGTTGATATTGAGAGTGAACATCCTCATTCGGAAAATCATCTGCACACGTATGACCATGATGACCATACAGATCATCAGTCTCATGATCACCATGATCACGACCATGACCATGACCACGACCACGAACACGAACATGGGGAGCATTATCATTCCTACGACCATGTAGTTGTTCACACGCATTTTTTTGGACAACCTGTGCCACGCTACGAGTTTGAACAGTTGTTCCGCAGTTTGCCAGCTGAAATTTATCGGGCCAAAGGAATTGTGCGGTTTCTGGAATCAGAGGGTCAGATGATGTTTCAATTTGCCTATCGGGAGCTGGAAATCATTCCGATCCGCCCGCAAAAGCCAGTGAACGATGTAGCGGTTGTCATGGGTGAGAATTTCTCTGCTTCCGAGATCGAGGAACAATTGAGAAAGCTGGAAGCGGCCGAAAAGCCATTGAGTAATTCATGACTTCGAGAACGAGTCACCTTAATCCATCAAGACCTAATCCATCACAACATCATTCTCGTGCACACCTAGCGGGCAAGCCTACTTGGGGATTTACAACAATTCTGCTGCTGACTGCTGGGCTGTTGCTTTCGGTCACACTTGCGGTCATGCTGGGCCCTGTAGCTGTCGCACCGGGGACGATATGGCGAATTGCACTGTCCCATCTTCCCTGGCTGGACCAGTGGATACCCGTGACATGGACCAAGCCTGAGCAATATATCGTTTGGGAAATCCGCTTTCCACGCGTGTTGTTAGGTGTCATCGTAGGAGCAGGACTAGCTGTTACAGGGGCGACTATACAGGCATTAATTCGTAATTCGTTAGCGGATCCCTATATTTTAGGTGTCTCGTCTGGGGCTTCGGTGACAGCCACATTGGTAATTGTGTTCGGAGCTTTCGGGTTTTTAGGACGACTTGCGCTGCCTTTATCTGCTTTTATAGGATCGTTAGCTGCAATGCTTATGGTGTTCGCGTTAGCCCGTGTAGCTGGGAGCATATCGACGACCCGCTTATTGTTGGCAGGGGTGGCGGTGTCTATGATGCTGTCGGCTGTGACTAGCTTTATCGTGACGATGGCCCCGAATGAAAAAGGCATTCGTGACGCGATGTATTGGATGATGGGAAGTCTGGCAGGTGCTCAATGGGACACGCTTTTCATTCCAAGCCTTATTGTAGTCGTTGGAACGGCTGTGCTTCTGACCCGATACCGGTCGCTGAATGCTTTGCTAACGGGTGAAGAGACCGCAGTAACGCTTGGTGTGAACGTACAGGCGTTCCGCGTATTACTGGTTGTGGTGGCGTCTCTTTTAACCGGGGCAGTCGTATCCGTTAGTGGCTCGATTGGCTTTGTCGGACTAATGATTCCGCACATCGTTAGGCTGGTAGTGGGATCAGATCATCGGCGTGTACTGCCCGTCAGCCTGTTGGCGGGAGCTATTTTTGTCGTGTGGGCTGATGTATGTGCCCGGCTTGTGCTGGCTCCACAGGAGCTACCGATTGGTATTGTGACGGCTGTGTGCGGAGGACCTTTTTTTGTGTGGCTGCTGCGTCGTAGTTCCTACTCGTTTGGAGGCGAAAAATGAATATAGAAGTCGAATGCGTGACCTTCAGTATTCACGACAAACGGCTGATCGACGGCATCTGTCTCCAGGTAAAAGCAGGGGAGCTAGTCGGATTGATCGGTCCGAATGGCAGCGGGAAGTCGACGTTGCTCAAAAATATGTATCGTGTGCTAAAGCCTGACAGTGGTGTGGTTACGTTGGATGGCCAGGATATGCTACGGATGAAGTATAAAGAGACAGCCCGACAAATGGCAGTGGTGAGTCAGGATGCGCCGCAAACGTTTGATTTCTCAGTACGGGACATCGTCCTGATGGGTCGCCATCCGCATAAGAAACTGTTGGAAGCAGATACTGTCGTCGATCATGAACTGGTCGAGCAGGCGCTGGAGCGGGTAGGCATGAATGCTCAGGCAGATCAGGGCTTTGCCACCTTGTCTGGCGGCGAAAAGCAACGGGTATTGATCGCCAGAGCTTTGGCCGGGCAGGCGAAATTTCTTGTTTTGGATGAGCCGACGAATCATCTGGACATCCGGTATCAGCTGCAAATTCTGGATTTGGTCAAAACACTTCGGATAACTACGCTAGCTGCACTGCATGATTTGAATTTAGCGGCATTTTATTGTGATCGAATGTATGTATTAAAAGAAGGCAAAGTGGTAGCCTCCGGCATAACAGAGGATGTGCTTCAGCCAGACCTGCTGTGGAGTGTATTCGGGGTCGAGACAGAAATCTGCATTCATCCAAAAACCGGAAAGCCGAATATTACCTTTTTACCGGATTCTCTCAGGAGAGGAGGCCATCCATGATGTTAACAGAAAAGGCGATACGATGAGGTAAGATTAACTACAAATAAAAGAGGAGACGGTACATATGAAAAGATATAGCAGGCCCGCGTTACCGCTGGTTATGCTCGCTTTGGCAATGATGCTGTTGTTATCAGCCTGTGCAGCAGGAAACACGGCCCAAACAAGCGATCCATCCGCAAGCGGGCAGCAACCTGCCGCATCCCAATCAGCAACCAAGGAGACGTCGGTAGAGCTTGAGAACATGGGCGTTAAAATGGCATTTCCCGAGGCGCCTAAACGCGCGGTTACACTGAACCAGCACCCGACTGAGGTTATGCTGGCTCTTGGGCTGGAATCCTCTATGGTAGGAACTGCGTATTTGGATGATCAGATTTTGCCAAAATATAAGGCTCAATATGACAAAATCCCGGTACTGGCCGAACAATATCCGTCCAAAGAGGTGTTTATGGCCGCTGCACCGGATTTTGCCTATGGGGGCTGGAAGAGTGCTTTTAATGATAAAAATCTGGGTTCCCGTGAGGAGCTAGCCAAACAAGGGGTGCTGACCTATGTACAGGCGTCCTCAAATAAGCCGGGCCCCACATTAGAAGATGTATATCAGGATATACTAAATATTGGGCGTATTTTTAGGGTTGAGGAGCGTGCAGAAAAGCTGGTAAATGAAATGCGTGAACAAGTGCAGTCCATTCAGACTCAAATTGGTGTTGTTGAACAGGCACCCAAGGTGTTTGTTTATGACAGCGGAGAAGACAAGCCCTTTACGGCTGCCAACAATTATCTAACGTCTTTGATTGAAAGTGTGAAGGCGAAAAATATTTTTGATGATATCGACAAAAGTTTTACTGAGGTAAGCTGGGAAGAGGTCGTAAACCGTAATCCTGACGTCATTGTCATTCTCGACTATGGAGATACTTCACTGGCGGATAAAGAGAAACTGCTTCTGAGCAAGCCTGCGCTGGCTGGTGTGGAAGCGATCAAAAACAAACGGTTTATAGTCCTGCCATTATCCGCAGCGGCTGAAGGCGTGCGCGCTCCGATCGCGTTGAAAACCTTGGCTGCAGGCTTGTACCCGGACAAGGTGAAGTAAACAAACAAAAGAGTTGCCAAAACATTGACGAACCTTGCCTAAACTGTTAAACTTGCTAATGCGTAAAGGTTACGTTTATCAAACGCTTATTTTTTTATTACCAAATCGTAATAATTACGGTAGATGGTTTAATGATCATAAACGACCTGGAGAATCTGCGCAAAGGATGATCGCTCAGATGGCTCCAGGCTTTTTAAAGGAAAAGGAGATTTGCGTCATGTTATTGGCCTCATTGGAACAGGTCACATTTGGCTACGGAGATGTTCCTAACTTGGTGGATGCCAATGTTGAAATTTTTTCGGGAGAATTTGTAGCCATTACCGGACCGAATGGTGCTTCCAAGTCAACCATGCTCAAACTGTTGCTCGGCTTGCTTCAGCCTTGGAAGGGCAAGGTGTTCATGTCTAATCGTACAGGTGAAGGCAAAAAGCTCGTTGTTGGATTTGTATCCCAACAAATTGCCGCCTTCAATGGCGGATTTCCAAGTACGATTTTGGAATTTGTCCGTTCAGGAAGATATACTCATGGCTCTTGGTTACGCCGTATGCGGTCTGAGGATCATGATCTGACGGAGCAGGCGCTGCGTCAGGTAGGGATGTGGGATTTGCGTCACCGTAAAATCGGCGAATTGTCCGGTGGACAGAAGCAACGTATTTGTGTGGCGAGAGCACTCGCTCAGGAATCGGATTTGCTCATTTTGGATGAGCCCACGACCGGCATGGATCAGGAAAGCCGCTACCACTTCTACGATCTGATGAATCAGCAGGTTAAGGAATATGGAAGAACCGTGGTCATGGTGACCCATGGACTATCGGAAGTACAACATTATCTGGATCGAATTATTGAGCTTGAAAGGAAGGAAGATGGCGGATGGAAATGCTGCACTACGACTTCATGCAGCGGGCATTTTGTGCCGGTGGGGTAATTGCACTGCTGGCCTCGGTGCTTGGAGTATACCTGATGCTGCGGCGTCAGGCTCTCATGGCGGACATGCTATCGCATGTATCGCTGGCAGGGGTGGCAGCGGGTGCCTATTTAGGCATTAACCCGACGATAACCGGATTTATTGTTGCCGTAATCGGCGCGATTATCGTTGAATACGTCCGAAGGTCTTATAAAACATATAGTGAGATATCTGTGGCTATTATTATGGTAGGTGGCCTCTCGACAGCCGTTATTTTAATGAATCTGAATCAGAGCATCAACAAAGGATTTTCCGCTTATTTATTTGGTTCGGTAGTAGCTGTCAATCAGACAGAGCTGATGTTGATGATCGTTGTGGCTGTCATCGGAGGTATTTTCTTTTTTGTATTCCGGCGTCCTTTGTATCAGATTACTTTTGATGAAGAAACGGCGAAGACCAATGGTCTTCCTGTCAAGTCCATCTCATTTGCATTTAGTATTTTAACAGGGATGATTGTAGCTGCTGCAATGCCGATTGTCGGTGTGCTGCTTGTCTCCTCACTCATCGTGCTCCCTGCAGCGCTGGCGATTCGAATTGCACCGAGCTTCGCGGCAGCCATCTGGATATCTATGGTCACTGCATTGATCGGCGTATTTATGGGTTTAACGGCATCGTATGAACTTAGTACACCCCCAGGGGGGACGATTGCCATGGTGCTGTTATTATTCCTGATTGTAGGAGCTGGTATACAAAAGCTGGTTCGCAAGCTGGGCAAGCAACAAGCTTCCCGACGGCAGAATGCGGCAGGCCAGTGAGTGTAATTACAGTGAGAATAACTAAAAAATCTAATGGATAAAGGAGTAATGAATATGAATACATGGTTCAAAAAATCATTTGTATTGTCTGCTGGACTAGCACTTATTTTATCTGGCTGCGGAGCCAAATCTGATAATACAGCTACAAATGCTTCCCAAACCGAGCCGAATGCGGCGCAAACAGCAGACAGTGGTAAGAAGCTGAATGTGGTCACCACTTTTTATCCAATGTATGAATTTACCAAGCAAGTTGCTGGAGACCATGCTAACGTAACCGCGTTGATTCCTGCTGGTGCTGAGCCGCATGACTGGGAACCAAGCGCCAAAGATATGGCACAGGTAAAGGATGCTGACGTGTTTGTTTATAACGGTATCGTCGAAGGCTGGGCAGAACAGGCTTTGAGTAGCGCGTCCAATAATAAGCGTGTTGTAGTTGAAGCGAGCAAAGGGTTAAACCTGATGGAAGGCACCGCTGAGGAGGAAGAAGGAGAAGAAGCACATGCAGAGGAAGGCCATGATCACGATCATGTGATGGACCCTCATGTATGGCTTAATCCAGTCTTGGCCCAAAAAGAAGTGGAGTCCATTGAAGCAGGGCTTGTAGCAGCCGATCCAGCAAACAAAGCTGATTATGAGAAAAACGCTGATGCTTATATCGCCAAGCTGAAAGAGCTGGATACCGAGTTCAAAACAGGTCTGAAAGATGTAAAACGTAAAGACTTTATTACGCAGCATGCTGCTTTTGGTTATTTAGCTAAGCAATATGGTCTGACCCAAGTACCCATTGCCGGATTATCTCCAGAGCAAGAGCCTACACCGGACAAGCTGGCGGGTATTATCAAATTTGCTAAAGAAAATAATGTTAAAACGATTTTCTTCGAAACTCTTGTTGATCCGAAGGTCGCTGAGACCGTAGCTACTGAAATCGGTTCAAAAACCGATGTACTGAATCCGCTCGAAGGATTGACGGATGAAGACAAACAGAAGAACCTGGATTACCTTGGTGTGATGAAAAACAATCTGGAGGCTTTGAAAAAAGCTCTGAATGAATAAGTAAACTTTAAATAAATAGTTCGAAAAAGACGTCGGCATAATAAAGCGGCGTCTTTTTTTATGACTATCGGCCCTTTGGTTACTGGTGATTTTCGTGTCTGCTGACTAAGTTCAACATTGCCATTCATAAAAATAATGATAAAATATAGTTGAGCATATCAACTATCAACCTAATCAACTATATTGTAAAGAAGGTAAATGAAATGAGCGACAATTGTATACGGGTATTAGGAGCGAGGGAACGAAATCTAAAAAATATAGATGTGGTGATCTCCAAAAAAGAAATTACCGTTTTTACGGGTGTATCCGGCTCAGGGAAATCATCTTTGGTATTCGATACAATAGCGGCAGAATCACAACGGCAATTAAATGAAACCTATACAAGTTTTATTCGTCACCGTATGCCGCATTATGGAAAACCAGATGTGGATACAATTGAAAATTTATCGGTCGCTTTTATTATCAATCAAAAACGGTTAGGTGGTAACGCAAGGTCAACAGTAGGGACAGTTACAGATATTTATTCTCTATTGCGACTGTTATTTTCACGAATCGGAACTCCGTTTGTAGGGTACTCTGATGTGTTCTCATTCAATAATCCGGCGGGTATGTGCAGCCAATGTCAAGGTTTGGGAAAGGTTGAAACAGTTGATATCGAACGACTGTTAGATAAAAACAAATCCTTAAACGAGGGCGCAGTCTGTTTTCCCACCTTTGAACCTGGGGGTTGGCGATTAACACGCTATATTCATTCAGGTTTTTTTGACAATGACAAAAAAATTAAGGATTATTCCGAAACCGAGTTGGAAATGCTTCTTTACGCTGATGGTATAAAAGTGAAAAAACCCTCACCTGAATGGCACAAAACCTCGTTGTATGAGGGGCTGATTCCGCGCATTGAGCGGAGTTTTCTAAAAAAAGAAAAAGGAGAAAAGATAAGATACAGTAAACAAATTGAACGTTTTGTTACCAAACAGACTTGTTCACACTGCAACGGGACACGCCTGAGTGACAAGGTCCTATCTTGTAAAGTGAATGGGAAAAATATCGCTGAATGTGCTGAAATGCAGGTGAGTGAACTTTTAGAGTTTATTGAGGCCATTCATACTCCGGTGACCACCACAATCGTTTCAGAGTTAGTCAATCGGCTGCGGCAGATGGTATCGATTGGATTAGGCTATTTAAGTTTAAATAGAGAAACACCTACTCTTTCAGGTGGGGAGTCGCAAAGAATCAAAATGGTTTGTCAACTGGGAAGTAGTCTGACTGACCTTACTTATATTTTCGATGAGCCAAGCATAGGGCTACATCCCCATGATATAAGCAAAATAAATGACCTTATGAAACTTTTGCGGGACAAAGGCAACACCGTGCTTATCGTGGAACATGACCCCGATCTGATAAAGATTGCAGACCATGTAATCGACATGGGACCGGGTGGGGGAATTTATGGTGGTGAAATTGTATATCAGGGCGACTTACAAGGATTAAAGGAATCGGGTACACTGACTGGGAAATATTTGTCACACCAGCCTGAGTTTAAACTCAATACACGCACCCCAAAAGGCTGGCTTTCCATCGAAAATGCAACATTACATAATTTGAAAAATATTTCGGTTCAAATACCCAAAGGAGTAATGACCGTTGTAACTGGTGTCGCTGGTTCAGGAAAAAGTACGCTTATCAATCAAGTATTACCTCAATTTTATCCTAATACTATATTCATCGATCAAAAAGGGATACAAGCGTCAAAGCGTTCAAATATAGCCACCTTTATGGGGATCTTTGATAGGATCAGAAAGTTATTTGCAAAAAAGAACGGTGTTAGTGCCTCACTGTTCAGCTTTAATTCGCAAGGGGCTTGTCCTGTTTGTAAAGGCTTGGGTGTTACATACACAGACTTAGCTTTTATGGATACAATTGTTACCGTGTGCGAGGAATGCCAAGGGGATCGTTTTACCGATGAAGTGCTCCAATACAAGCTAAGAGGCAAAAATATTAGTGAAGTCCTTAAAATGACTGTAGCCGAAGCTTTGGACTTTTTTCAGGAAAAAGAAATTAGCAGGGGATTAAAAATGCTTTCAGATGTTGGAATCACTTATATTCCTTTGGGACAACCACTAAACACTTTATCAGGCGGGGAATTACAGAGGATAAAGCTTGCTTCCGAGCTTGAAAATGACGGGCAAATTTATGTCCTGGACGAACCTTCAACTGGCCTGCATATGGCGGATATAAAACAGTTAATTGGTGTAATGAATCGCCTAGTGGAACAAAATTCAACCCTTATTGTAATCGAACATAATTTTGACATTATTTGTCAATCTGATTGGATTATCGACTTAGGTCCTTTTGCCGGGCAAAATGGTGGTGAAATCATATTTACGGGGTTAACGGAAGATTTAGTTAAATGCAGAGATTCACTTACAGGAAGTTACCTGGAAGAATTTATTGAGCGCACATAGGAGGAAAAGCAATGCCAACAAAAGATTTAGAAGATAGTTATGTTCCTTTTCAGTGTATGATTTTAGCGTACTCTAACCGGTTCAGCGTAGAAGGTGTATCAACGGCACAATACTATATACTGGATACTTTGAATAAGCAAGGTCCTAAAACAACAAAAGAACTCGCTGAAATGAAAGGTATTTCACAATCGGGTATTTCTAAATTGACGAAACGTCTGTTGGAGAAAAAGTATATAAATCAGGAAAGGCAACTCAATGACCGCCGCTCTTATAATATTGTACTTACTAGTGAGGGAAAAGCGTTTCTTAACCGTGTTGAGGATTTCGGAAATGAAATCATGAATTTAATGGAAGAAGCATTAACAGAAGATGAAGTACAGTCCTTCTCATTGATGTGCAAGAAAATTACGAGCCTATACGCTGAAAAGCTGTAGGATAGTCATGAGCGTGATCAACCACGCTTTTCATCTGATAACCACAGCGGCCGCTTTGGAAGAGAGGCTTTTATTTACCCTAAGCTATCGAGTGTATCGAGAAAATCAATATCCATCAGCCGGAACAGGCACGGTAAAACCGCCGCCTGCCATGAGTTTGTTGCTTCCTTTAAGACACTGTCCGAAAAGGTCAGAAATATACTTAAAAAGCTGCGGTATATTATATTTACTTATTGCTATAAGCAGTTATCTCTATTACGTAGACCATAAAAACGATCTCTCTCCATTAGACAGAAGAGAGATCGTTTTTTGCGTTGCGTGGGATATATTCCAGAACATCGCTCAGGTTATGTCTCTGACCTGTAAGATCTTCTAATGTGTCGAGAATGTGACTTAATGTTTCCAGATCTATGCGTTTTGTCTTACCATCGCACATATCGTAGATTAAGTTCGGTCGAACTTTTGCTTCACGAGCCAAGGCATTTTTTGTGATTCCTGCTTTGCCCAATGTTTCCTCTAACTTTATATTTATCGCCATAGATAATCACCTCTTATCAAGTATTTTACCCTGTTAGTAAGCATTATGAAATAATCATTTGACGATAAACGTTTAGGAGTGTATATTCAATATAGGAGTTATCGTATAACGATAAATATTAAACGATAATATCTAATGGAAATCTATTTTTCACAAACGAATTGATTATTATATTTGCTTGGTTGTTAGATTAAGTTTTGATCCGATCAAATAAAATTTTTTTAGAAAAGAGGAAAAGGACATGTCAGACATTGCTGTGCTTGAGAAGATTGTGATTGTTCATGTATGGGAAGAGGAAGAACTTGATTATGAAACGAGCGAGGCTTATCTTATTAAGCCAGGCTATGCTATGTATGTTCTAACTGGCACTGTTCATTTGGCAAGAGTGGAGAGAATTTATCAAACGGGCTTGCATCGTTTTTACGTGGAGGATCGGAGCACTGCATCTATTCAATTAGCATCTTGTCTAACAGGAGACATATCTGTAAAGATACAAGAAATTGTTATGAAGCTATTGAGTAAAAATGCATTAGATTGGCTCACTTGTGATGTAATGCATGGTATGACAGGGGGCTTTGAATTTGAAACATTATAATATAGGCTACATATTCTAAAGTTAAGAATCCTTAAAAGGTAGAAATTGTTAATCGGAACGGGTTCACAAATTTACATGAAAACGGAGTAGGCGGAATGGTGCTGTACAAGAAAGTACCCTCCGTCTGCGGAGTGGCACGATAGGTGATTTTTAAATTCAGCTTATATAGTACTAAGGGTTCAATAGATACCTAGTGCTTTGTAATTTGCTTTACAGGAAAGATTTACGTCATTGTGAAACGTTTTTTTGAAAACTAATTCTGTAGTAGCTAGTTTTAAATTTCTTTTATAATTCATTGGTAGCGTTTTTATTTTTACAGATTCTTTCTATTAATATTACCAGTTTTTTCACCGATATTGAAGTTTGGGCGTGCATATCATTTGACAACGGATTGGAGAGATTAATTTGGCAGCAGTTATAGTAGTGGATGATTCTTTGTTTATGCGTTCTGTGCTTAAAGATATTCTTTTGGATTTAGGTCACGCTGTTATTGCGGAAGCAGAAAACGGGTATGATGCTGTTTTGAAATACGCACACTTTCGTCCCGATTTAATCACCATGGATATTAATATGCCTAAGATGGACGGGCTTGAGGCTGTTAAAAAGATCATAGAACTTGATCCCCAAGCCAACATTTTGATGTGTTCTGCTTTGGGCCAGCAGGAAGCGATTATAAAAGCATTTCAGGCAGGTGCAAAAGACTTTATTGTTAAGCCATTTGAGATGGAAAGGGTCGTGAATGCAGTCACAAAATTGCTTGATAGTTAAATGAATCAAGATTTTTAATACATAATTATTGAACACGTAGAAGCAGGAATTCCATGCTTATTTTCACGAATATGGAGATGAATAGGATGAGCAATCGAGTGTTGTCTCAAAAAGTATTTATAGACGAACTGATCGCTACGATCAAGAAAGGAGGGCTTGTCCCTGTAAATTATGAACAACTCGTCAGCGAACAAAGAGAAAGAATGGATGCTCTTAACAATGAACTCACCCTTCGAATTGAGGGATTAGAGACAGATTTGATCTCTGCTTCGACATATTCCATTCCTTTTGCCAATGGCGAAATTATGTTTCTTGCTCGCTATATTGTACTCATTGGGGATCATACCGAGGGATACTTTGTGTTCTATCGAGCAGAAGACTGTGAAAGCCCAGAGGAATATCAGTTTTTAACAAGCTCTTATCAACTTCCCCATTTATTACTTGAATTATCTCTTTCTTTAAAAGAACATGGTACTAATGAGCCGCTTGATATCCTCACTTATTGGAATGGCCCTGTCCATCCTCTGAAAGATTTGAATAAAGAAGATATTAAGCTATCCACTTATGAATTTTAATTCCCTTGAGAGAGTCAAATCCCTCAGGGGATTTTTTTACATTGATAATCAAACGCATGTTCGCATATAATACAAACAAACGTTCTGATAAGGAGTGAAGGATCATGTTGGAAAAATACGTGGGGCAGATCGTGGAAATCGTGTATTTGGATCGGAAGGGCAAACTGTCTCATCGGCGTATCGAGGTGCATCGTGTGCAGAATGGCTTGATACGAGCCACCTGTTTACAGACAGGCCAGCCACGTGTTTTTCGATTAGATCATGTATTGGCATGGCATCCGGTAACCAGAACAGCATAGGAGGGGCTTACGATGGGGAAAAAGCTTGAAGGAAATGGCATATGGGAAAGCTCGCGCATGATTTTGCCTGAGCATCGGGAGGCATATTTAAGACTGATGAAGGAGCAAGGTAGGCGCGGCAAACCGACACTGGACGATCAGGAAATGCAGCAGATTGAACAGGCCATCATCGTATCCTATAACGAACGTAAGCCTATTACGCTAAAAGTGTTCAATCCATTTGATGATGAGGAGCTGCGTGGACTGGTCACGGTGATTAACACAAGTCGGCGAGAAGTGAAGCTGTCCCGTGGGGAAGAGGATTTTAGCTGGATTAAGTTGGAGGAAATTATCGAGGCGGATATATAAAAACAGTCTGACTAAGTCGGAGTGCTTTTTACATTTGTCCCGCCGTTTTTTTAAAATAAGATTGTAGCTCTATGAATCCATATTTAAAATGAAACTGTAATTGCAAAAAGGAGGAGTTCAATATGAAAATAAGTAAAAATAATGCTGAACATTATATATGGGGAGATCAATGTGATGGTTGGCGCTTAGTGAAAAATAAGGATTTGAGTATTATTCATGAGCGGATGCCCGGAAATACTCATGAGGTCAGACATTATCATCATCATGCACGCCAATTTTTCTTTATTTTATCAGGTACAGCGGTACTTGAAGTGGATGGTGAACAAATCCAATTAGGATCTCAGGAAGGGTGTGAGATTCCTCCTATGGTACCTCATCAAATGTTTAATGAAACGAATGAGGATGTTGAATTTTTGGTTATCTCTCAGCCTGCGAGCAGAGGTGACCGGGTTCTGACCGAATAACGTTAGTGTATAAAAATAAAACCAGCCTAGCACATATAAATCAAGTGCCGACTGGTTTTTTATCAATAAATGTCCTTAGCATCTGCTGGGAGAGCTTTTACGCGATGGAGATAGTTCGTAACACGTTGATCGTCCAGAGTCGGATATTCGTAACCATAATAGTTCGCTACTTCCAAGGCAACTTCTCTAAATAAATTTCCCATGATCAAAAGAGACTGCCACATATGTTCATAATCTGCATCCGCAAACGTTTGAATGTAGAGCGTCCAAAGTCGAGGCTCAAGATGGTTCTCGAAATATTTTCCCTGCTTTCCCGGATCTGCCGCGAAGTCGGTTCGTATACCAATATGCCATTCCAGCATCAAGTGAAGCGCATCCCTTACAGGCCGATCTAGCATAAATTTGGCATAGGGCAGCTCCTGTCGCCATAATCCTTTAGCTACATAAGTACTGACCCACCAGAACTCGTTGCAGGAATTCGCATAGACTTGGGCAGTTGGAGGTATCGTCTTATAATCTTGAAGACTTGGCGGTGGGAAAGGCTCCACCAGTCCATCTTTATCCAGCAGCAGTACACTTAAGCTGTCTCGGGTCCAATTGGCGATGTTATTCGCAGGGTAGAGTGTAAGATCTATGCGATTGCCGTCCGTAAATAACATGAGAAAAACAAAGCGATCATGGGGCGTCGAAGTAGGTTCCATATGCTCATCGGGCGTCTGCATAATGATCAATTCACCAAAATGGTTGATCCAGCGACGTTCCTGAATAAAGCTGTCCATGGAAGATACGAGAAAGACGATATCAAAATCCTGAAAAACGTCTCGTGGAGCATGTGGATTAGCGCGTGAACCATTCATAATCACGGCACGCACCCGTTCGTCCTCTTGAGCAAATTGGAGAATGGTATGCAGCATCTCTTGTTCACTTCTCACTATAGTTGTCTCCACAAGCGGTATCGAAAGGAAAAAAACGTAGATAAGACAGCAGTAGAAATAATGGCCACCAGTTCAAGGATCATCAAGAAAAACGACCTCCTTTAAGTTCAGTTTATCTGGAAAAAGTCTCCTGTCCTTACAATAGCCTGTCCACGGAAGCTATTCAACAGTGCAGCCGAGGCCATCTTTATTACCAAAAGTACACTTGACCGAATTGTATGTGTTATCCATAATGAAGCGGAGGCATCAAGTACAGACCATCTTAGAGCCTAATCCTCTAATACGTTTAAAGGAGTGATGATGTTTGAATACGAACAAACAAATCAAAAAGCTTATGAGAGGTTTATGTCTTTAGATGAATAAGAATCTCTCATAGGCTTATGGGAGGCAAAACAGACAAATGTGTGCTCATCACATGATTCAAGGAATGGAACTCGCGGAATCTTATTTTTATAAGGCATTCGGTCTTTTTGATACAATGAAGCATCACATATCGATTCAAGGTGTCATTAGCGGCATCATACCGGGTAGAATTTTTTTATCTAATGATGGGAATACCGCTGTATTGAGCAACCCCCAAGGCATTTTTCTGGGAGGAAGTCCGGACAATAAAGCCTTCTTTAAAGAAATCAACATGTTGCTTCAAGAAATCCTATTACCTCAACTTGCATTTAAAGGAAAATTAGACTATGTGCTATATTACCCGGCAGATGAGAAGTGGGAAGCTGCTCTTGAAACCGTGATGAAGGATGTACGGCCTATGAAGAGTGGCCGAATGACGTTTACTCAGCATTTAGACGGTATAGCTAGCCCGCTTGGGGAGGATATCGTAGCAATAGATCGTGAACTATTAAAGCAGCGGCATCTGGCGGGTCTTGAGGATATCATTCATGAGATCCTGGACGGTTGGCCCTCTCAAGCCGCTTATGAAAAAAATGGATTTGGATGCGCTGCCATTCAACATACGGAGGAAGGCCCGGCCATTGTCAGCTGGTGCTTGACCGATTGGGTCGTGGGTCAAGAGTGTGAGTTAGGCATTCAAACTGTTGCGAGCTATCAGAAAAAAGGATGGGCCCGAAAGGTAGCTCTCGGTGCGCTTTCTCTGGCCAAACAACGGGGGATCGACAGCGTCGGCTGGCAGTGCTGGTCCGATAATATAGCTTCTCAAAGAACAGCCTTATCTGTAGGGTTTACAGTGCTTGCGGATTTTCCGGTTCTGTTTGGATGGAATCTTCCCTTAAACAATCTTCTGGTGAACGGGAACTATTATATGCATGGCAATATAGAATATGGTGTAGCACCTGATTACGCCCGCTCAGCCTGGAGTTACGCACAAGCACTTGATCA
Source organism: Paenibacillus sp. 1182 (assembly GCF_017833915.1). Classification (NCBI taxonomy): domain Bacteria; kingdom Bacillati; phylum Bacillota; class Bacilli; order Caryophanales; family Paenibacillaceae; genus Paenibacillus; species Paenibacillus sp. 1182. The sequence continues at coordinate 531,277 of NZ_JAFICR010000003.1, forward strand.
AGGCTGGGATTGGAGTGGAGATGCGGGGCTATATTGGAATGCCGCCTGCATGTTTTATTTGACGGGTGAACAAAAACGCGCACGACATTATTATCAGAAGGCAATCGAGAAGGGATGGATCGACATCCATCAGCCACATTATCATGATTTTATTTATAAGGAAGCAAACAGCGAGCAGATTGCTCGTACTCTTGCTGAATCGATTGAATAAAAGGATAGAATGCAATAGAGGAAGGCCGCCATATCTGGTGGCCTATTTGAATAGTTTACGAATGGGCTCTACATCATAATCACTCGTAATTTTATAGGAAGTAACTTTATTTTTCGTTTTGGTTTCATCATATATTTCTATATAGTTTTGGTCATACAGTGTTATGCCAAATAAGTCCCTTTCGTTTTCGTGATCTACGAAAATACTGAGCATGTATACAGAATTAAGACCTTTATCTAATACACTGGATTTTCTTAATTTCATTTCAGCAAGAGCATTGAGGATACTTTGAATTTCCTTCTTGTCTTTTACCAATTGGTCTGTATAGTCTGGCGATTTACTAATGAGAATAGTATTAATCTTGGCTGAATCCATGCGATCCCAAACGACTTTTCTAAATGAGGTATCCAGATTTACGATATAAACCATTCCGATTATAGCTGCGATCAGAATGATTGCAGACTTAACGATGTAACGATTACGTCTTCTCATAGGCTATATCTCTCCATAGTTGTAGAGGTGATGAGCTTCAAGACTTGGTACCGACTGCAAGCATATGCGGGCTCATACCGATCACAGATTCCTGCTCTTCAACCTGCCGTGCTATATCCAGCAAACGGCTGCGATGGGAAGGAAACGCCCACTTTTCCTCAAATCCGGGTGCAATCCAGACGGGTCCTTCCACGCCCAGTACACGAGGCTTCGGTAATCCAGCCGCCTGCCAGTCTGCGCGCAAGGCATCCGGTGTATGAAAGTAGGACCGTGTGATAAAAGAGGGATAGGCCGCCGGTCGTACATGCTGACCATCTGTCAGCTCCTGTCTGACCATATCCATGAACGCATCTTCCTCCACAATGGTATTGCGCTCGTCGTACACCGATAGCCCCCACAGTAGCGAGCCAAACCTGGAAATAGCTGAAGTAATCAGCGTTCCGCCCTTCTTTAAGACACGCGCCGCTTCTTGTAGTGCTTTTACTCGTTCCTTCTGTTCCGTTAAATGATATAAAGGTCCCATCAATAGCACGATGTCCGCGCTTTCATCTTTACGATCAAGATTTCTGGCATCCGCGGTTTCCAGCTTACTGATGATGGGGTTATTCAGTTGCTGCTGACGAGCGAATTCAATGGCTTGGGAAGATAGATCAAATAGATGAACTTCGTATCCCAGCTCCGCCAGCCACGAAGAATAGACCCCTACACCGCCGCCGATATCGTAAATAACATGAGTAGACTCGCTGAGATAACGTGAAATGATTTCTTTTGATCTTTCCAGTTCTATTTTTCCTATGCCTCGCTCTAACCTGCCTACTTCTGCACCGCCATCATAATAAGCCAGAATTTCATGCGTATCATTTTCAAACATAGTGCACCTCATCTCAGGTGATTGGAATAATATAACATTATCACTTACATCATGAACAAGTCTACCGTATTTAGGACAAAGAAATCGTCGGAAGCATTGGGAAAGAAAAAGCTGTTCCCCAGTAGCTAGACCTACTTTTTGGGAACAGCCCATATTAAATAATGTTTGTTTCCAGCATCCCTTCGAGATCTTCTTTGGTGAGATGGTAGTGGGCGTTACAAAAGTGGCAATGAGCTTCAGCTTGTCCATCGGTATGGATCATATCTTCTATTTCCTTATTCCCTAAGCTGATAATAGCATTGGTAACACGCTCTTCTGAGCAGGGACAATGAAATTGTACAGGCATGGTTTCCAGTATGTTCAGGTTGCTTTCTCCCAAAATCTGACCCAGAATCTGCTCTGGCGTAAGACCTTCCATGACCATTGCGGAGATGCTTGGAATGCTCTCAATGCGTCTCTCGATAAAACTGATAACTTCCTCCTGCGTATCTGGCATCAGCTGAATAATGAAACCTCCAGCCGCCTGAATAGAGTTATCCGGGTTAACAATAACTCCCGCTCCTACAGAAGAAGGGATTTGTTCGGATTGGACGAGATAAGATGTGAAATCCTCGCCCAACTCACCCGATATGAGAGGGACTTGTCCAACAAACGGGTGTTTTAAGCCGATATCTTTGGATACAATGAGCGCTCCATCTGTTCCTACAGCTCTGGCGACATCTAATTTCCCTATCTGATTAAGCTCGAAATGGGTTTGTGGATTTTTTACATAACCCCTAACTTCACCTTTGGAGTTGGTATCGACAAGAATAGTGCCGATAGGTCCGCCACCGTTGATTCTGATCGTCAGTTTATCCTCATCTTTAAGCATGGCTCCCAGCATGACGCCGACCGTCATAGAACGTCCCAATGCAGCCGATGCTGTGGGCCAGGTATAATGACGCCGTTGGGCTTCACTTACCGTTTCCGTTGTTCTCACGGCATAAGCCCGTACCTGATTATTGTAGGCAAGAGCTTTTACTAAGTAATCGTTCATGTTCATGTTCCTCTCTGATAATTAGTGTTCTTTACAAGACCATTTTTTCCTGAATCCAGTTTTCCAAAGAAGTAATTTTGGCATCATATCCTTCTTTAAAAAAGTCAGCGGATAGTGACGCGATGGTTTCCCTTTTCAGAACGGCCTTCCAGGAGGCTTCCGCTTCTTCCATCAAATTTGTCAGTAAACAACACTGATCGTCTTTCTTTAATTCAAGCATTTCGTTGTATATACCACTGGAAGAATAAAGGGTTTGTTGTCCCTCAATCGCCAGGTAAATATCAAATACCCGTATATCCTCAGGTTTTTTCTTTAATTTGAACCCGCCCTTGACACCAGGTACAGAAGTAATCAAATCGGAGCTAACCAATTTTCGTAACAGTTTATGAAAATAAGTAGGTGAAGCACCTAACTGCTGGCTAATGGCCTCCCCAGGTAAAACAGCTTTGTCCGGCAGCATCGTGAGTAGAAGAAGAGCGTAGACAGATTGTTCGACACCTGTTTTCATATGCACTAGCAATCACCTCAATATTTATAACCAGGCTAATGTGGATAACCATTATCCACATATTTGCATAATAGATGAGCTTATCATAAAAGTAAACTGATTTTTGATAAAAACTAAAAATTTAAATCATTTGCAATTCATAACGGGACACATTATTATAATTGACGTATCAATTGATAGGTCAAAGAATTAAGGCGTTGAGGGAAATACGTATAATAATATTTTGACAGGGGGTTTATATATAATGACTACGCGGAACGTTGCACTATCTATATTAGATCTTGCACCTGTCATTGAAGGCGGCACTCCTGCCGATTCCTTCCGCGACACGGTGGATCTTGCCCAGCATGCAGAACAATGGGGGTACCATCGGTACTGGCTAACGGAGCATCATAACATGCAGGCAGTTGCTAGTGCAGCTACGTCCGTGATCATCGGGCATGTAGCTGCACATACAAACAAGATTCGGGTCGGTTCAGGCGGTATTATGCTGGCGAACCATGCTCCACTCATGATTGCGGAGCAGTTTGGAACATTAGAGTCGCTCTATCCGGGACGAATTGATCTGGGACTTGACCGTGCTCCAGGCACGGATCAACCCGCGATGAGGGCACTGCGGCGAGGGCTTCATAGTACTGGGGAAGATTTCCCCGAGCAATTGAATGAGCTGCGTTCTTACCTGAATCCAGCGCTAAGCGGAGCAGTTCCGGGAGTAAGAGCGGTTCCTGGAGAAGGGCTGGACATTCCCATCTGGTTACTGGGATCAAGCGGATTCAGCGCACAGCTGGCAGGTCAGCTTGGGTTGCCGTTCGCGTTCGCCAGCCACTTTGCCCCGGCTCATTTGCTACAGGCTTTAGAGTTGTATCATCGCAATTTTCGACCATCTAAAGCACTGGATAAGCCCTATGTGATGGTCGGTGTTAATGTGCTTGTTGCAGATTCTGATGAGGAAGCGAAAAGGCTCTTTACATCACAAGAACAACAGTTTCTAAATGTGCTGCGCGGGCACAGCGGAGGACTGAAGCCACCAGTTGATGACATGGAGAAACTCTGGAGTGAGCAGGAAAAGGAGGCGGTTCGTGGTAATATGCTGGGGTATTCAGCCATCGGCAGTCCTGACACCGTCAAGCAAAAGATAGATTGGATTATAGACCAGACTAGAGCCAATGAGCTGATTACAACCTCTCAGGTATATGACCATCAAGCGCGCCTGCGCTCGTATGAGCTGCTAGCCAAAGTAATGCGAACAGACGATTAGTTGGTCAAACCATAAGGCCGTGCTGGAAAAGGTTCTCATAACCTGATCTGGCATGGCCTTATTATATTTTAAAGCTTATATTTACGAATCAAATAGGTTGGGGTGCAGCTCCACGCGTGACAGTAGCTGTTGATTAGATAGCTGCCGTAGGGTGAAAAGGCTTTGTTATGGGGATCGTACAACTCTCAGAACGTGTCCGCTCCATTCTGATGGGAGGCATACTGCTTTACCTGCAGGGATGTTATAAAGCCACCCTTCAAAAACCAGTGAGAAGACGATTTGGAAAACTGCGGGACTAGGTAAGCTAAAAGACTTAGAAATCCCCACAATTTGTAAGAATTTCTCCATTTGGAGGGTTGCGAAAATGTTGGAAAAGCGAGTCTATTCAGACATGGAATGTTGTTGTAACATAAAGTTACGCACCTTTCTTGTTGGCATGGTTGATTTGACACTTCCATGATACCAAACAAGTAAGGTGTTTTTTGTCAATACGGAAAAATTTATTCGATTTTTCCTTACTCACTCAAGGGGTTAGGCTGATTTTCTAGGTGCGAAAGTTGAGTTAATAATTTGTTAGATATGATTGTTTGTTTACCCACAAAATTTAGACATTTATTCAGTCAATCGGTCCGATCAAACCTCAACCTAATCAGCGGATATGACGGTGCTTGGAATTCGTGTATTCGCAGCCGTTGTTCATCACAAAAAATTATTGTTCAAAAGTTTGGTGGGATGAATTGAGCTAAAGAATTATATGATGAATGGTGAGAGTGGCGGCCGGAAGTCCAAACACTCCCAGCCTGACGAACCCGCCGTTCCTGCCACAGGATCACCTGCTTGCGAACCAGCGGAAGCCTTACAAATTTAAGAAGCTTTTCTAACCGTAGGAATGATTCAGCTATCCTGTACTAGAACATCGGCCATTGTAGCCACATATGTATACGGGAAACGCCTGTGGTGTACAGCTTTAGGGAGCAGCAACTTAAGAAAGGGTGAAAGTATGGAAATATTTAGTCAGCAAATTCAATCGCATACTAACCGGCGTCTTGCAGTAATTGATACGAAGTTTCCATGGAAGCTAAGTGGTTTTCGATATTGGGAGAACTTTAATATATTCGAGCAAAGGCCTGATACTTTGTTCTTTGCAACTGAACCTAATGATGATTATTTTCCTTCTAAAGTTTATCCTTTTTCTGATTTTATGAAAGTTGCAGTGTCTGAGGGGGTTACAGATGTATATTGTGTTTTCTTAAATTTAACACTTAGTTTGCTTGGGCATGGCTTTCTTCCGGATGGAAGTTATCTGCCAGGAGCAAATCCTAATCTAAATATTAAGCCATTCTTAGATGACCGAAATATTAATCTTCATGCTACCTTGTACCCTGGTGGCGGACTGGATCCATGGACAAAAAAAGAGTTTCTTTCCATTGCAGGACAGCATTGTTCGACCGTATTTACAAACATCAATGAAGTTATGGAATCGATTGTTGGAAGTATTTATTATCCCGTTGTGATTAATACCGACTTATATACATTCAAACAGAAGAAAGTTGAAATGCCTATACAGTTAACATTCTGTGCTTTTAATGCCATTAGAAAAGGTTTCCCCATTATGGCAGATGCATTTAATCGACTTACGGATGATTTTCATCTTAATCTAATTGGTGATTGGGAAGATCAATTACTTCTATTGAAAAATAAGAATTATACATTCTATGGCCTACTTTCCCCTGAAGAGTTAAAGTCAGTGTACGAAAGAACTCATATATTTCTAAATTGCAGTGTTCCGGATCGATTTGCTTTAGATGGTTTTCCAACTACGGCTGCCGTTGATGCGATATCGACAGGATGTGTACTTGTTACGACAAACCCCCGAAATGATAGATTTATTCTTGAGGAAGGAAAGGATTATTTTGAAGTTGAACCTAACGGGTACGCAATTTCTGAGAGGTTGTTTTGGATCCAGGATCACTTTGAAGAAGCGTTGATTGTTGGAAAAAATGGTTCCAATAAGATAAAAAGTAAATTTGATGCTAGTCAAATAGTGAAATCAAAGCTTGCTAACATATTTAAGTAATTTATAAATATTTGGGTTTTGACTATATTAACTCACGGTTTTCAGCTTTGAAGCAAGAGCTGCGAGAAGGGGATACCGCAAATCGATGGGGGTTTCATTATTTATGGAATGAGAAACAAAAGCAGGAACAATTTGAGGATTTAAAAAACAAATCTGTAAGAGTGTTGTAGCATGACGCAAGTGGTATTTGTAACAAGGATGAGGGCACCCCTTTCTCTTAGGGTGCTTTTTTTATGGTTTGGAATGATATAGGAAGGGGCAAATCTTTCATTTCCTTTCCTTGAGAGAGAATTAGGAGATTTCCAAAACTTGAGAACAACGAGTAGTTTGAGGCTCGATCGGACCGAATGACAGAATAAATAATATCTTGTTTTTTAATGGGTAAACAAACAATCATATCTAATAAATTATTAATATAATACATGGGAACTCCAGGTTCCTTTTCTATTTTCGTCCTAGTATTTTACTTGATTGCATGGAGTTATTGTTAATAACCAGTAAAGGAGGCGTTAACTTAATGGCAATATTAACAACTGGTCCTATTGAGAACAGTCCTGTTGGTGGGGTCAGGCCGATCCAACAGGTCACTGTTAAAATGGTAAACCGTGACTTAGTCAATTCTTCAACAATATTAATTCAGGGATTCATTTTAAATGGTTTACGAACATTACATGTACTAGAACAAATAGCTTTAGCCCCCAATGCAGTTGTTACGAGAAATTATCTAGCGAACTTCGACGCATATGAATTCGTTTTTACCACAAGCGGTTTGGCAGAAGAAAGTACTGATATTTCTGTTTGGGGAAAAAACGGGAGTGGTACAATCATTGGTGCTCAGCGTATTGTTGCGGATGAGCAGTTAGAGTCTTAAAACTCAACAAATGCACAGAGGTAAAGCCACAATCATATCACATGTTTTAGAAATAAAATAGAGGGAACATGATCTTGAGAAAGACCTCATTGTTTACAAGAAAAGCTTGCTTTTACTAGAAAGGAGGGAATATCTAAATGGCAGTATTATCTACTGGACCCATTGCAAACGATCCTGTTCTAGGAGTCAGACCCACCCAACTGGTCACAGTAAAAATAGATAACCGAGATTCTGTAAATTCTTCTACTGTTTTGATCGAGGGTTTTATTTTAAACGGCAGTAGAACAGTATATGTACAACAACTAGTTGTAGTGGGACCAAATGCGGTTATAACTAGGAATTTCTTTGCAAATTTAGACGCATTTGAATTCGTGTTTACCACAAGCGGACCAGCAGTGAATGAAACTCAAATTTCTGTTTGGGGTAAAGATGCATTGGGGCAATTAGTACCTGCGCATCGGTTAGTATCTGATGAACTTTTAGGAACCGATCAAGGCGTCCAAGGACCTCAGGGTGTTCAGGGAGCCCAAGGCGACCAAGGACCTCAGGGTGTTCAGGGAGCCCAAGGCGACCAAGGACCTCAGGGTGTTCAGGGAGCCCAAGGTGACCAAGGACCTCAAGGAGTTCAAGGCGTGCAAGGTGACCAAGGACCTCAAGGAGTTCAAGGCGTGCAAGGTGACCAAGGACCTCAAGGAGTTCAAGGACCACAAGGAGACCAAGGACCTCAAGGAGTCCAAGGCGATCAAGGACCTCAAGGAGTTCAAGGTGTTCAAGGCGACCAAGGACCACAGGGTGTTCAAGGAGTTCAAGGCGACCAAGGACCTCAGGGCGTACAAGGTGACCAAGGACCTCAGGGTGTTCAGGGCGTACAAGGTGACCAAGGACCTCAGGGTGTTCAAGGCGTCCAAGGCGAACAAGGACCTCAAGGAGTTCAAGGACCTCAAGGAGTTCAAGGACCTCAAGGAGTCCAAGGCGATCAAGGACCTCAGGGTGTTCAGGGCGTACAAGGCGACCAAGGACCTCAGGGTGTTCAGGGCGACCAAGGACCTCAGGGAGTTCAAGGCGACCAAGGACCTCAGGGTGTTCAGGGAGCCCAAGGTGACCAAGGACCTCAAGGCGTTCAAGGCGTGCAAGGCGACCAAGGACCTCAAGGTGTTCAAGGCGTCCAAGGTGACCAAGGACCTCAGGGTGTTCAAGGAGCCCAAGGCGACCAAGGACCTCAGGGTGTTCAAGGCGTGCAAGGCGACCAAGGACCTCAAGGACCACAAGGTGACCAAGGACCTCAAGGCGTTCAAGGCGTGCAAGGTGACCAAGGACCTCAAGGAGTTCAAGGCGTACAAGGTGACCAAGGACCTCAGGGTGTTCAGGGCGTCCAAGGTGACCAAGGACCTCAGGGTGTTCAAGGAGCCCAAGGCGACCAAGGACCTCAGGGTGTTCAGGGAGCCCAAGGCGACCAAGGACCACAGGGAGTTCAAGGAGCCCAAGGCGACCAAGGACCTCAGGGCGTACA